>CAJTOO010000026.1:288-46984 GCA_910577735.1 uncultured Lachnospiraceae bacterium | reverse complement strand
ACTACTGCCTAAAGAGGCAGTAGTAAATCTAAATATCAACGTGTCGGCACACTAGAAGTTAATAGAGAAACGCCGGGGCAGATGTTACCTACCCCTGTGCTTTTCTTTCCTTTTCTGCTGTTTCAGTTCAAACTGCCGCTGCTTCTCTGCCTCTCGTTGTTCTCGGCTCACGGTCTTACGTTCAGTTTTCAACTGCTCCTGCTGTAATTTCAAAGCCTGTTGCGATTTTGTACCTATCCCTGTATTCTTTATCTGTTTCCGTACTTCACGCTGCACTCGTTTAGGATTGCGACCGACTTCTTTTACATCAATTGCCACAGCCGGACTAAATCTTAACCGATAGTAATTTTTCAGAACGAAGTCATATACCTCATAGTCTTTGGGTTCTGCACCAAACGCAACCTTACATACAGATAGCTTTCCATCTGATACACGATCAAACACTCCCACCCAAAAGGGTTCTTCAAAAAATACTGTCAACTTTCCCGATACTTTGTCCATGGCAATTCCTCCTTAAAATAATTGTAATGAACAAAGAATGGACGACCCTAAGGAGGGAGGGCTACTTACACCAAATCGGTGCGACTGGACTACCTACCAGTTCTGCAGGCTTGCCTTGCGTTGTGTTTTTATCTTTGCTCTTATATATTACCACATAAACACCCATTTTTCCACAAAAATATGGCAATCCTCATATAACTTCAAGTTGCCATATTATCATTTCCCTTATCCGCTTTAACTTACATGGTGCTAGCACCATGTGACAACTATCAACAACGGAAACATTATCTTTGTCACAGTCTATTTCTTATAACCATACTCCCCAATCCCCATAATTAAATGTCCCACTTCCATGATGAAGTTTTCCGTCTGCCTTGAGATTTCTAAACGCTTCCCGCATACGAATTAGGATTTCCGGCTTTATATCCAGTGAATGGTGTGCAGGAAATACTTCCTTTACAGGCAATGCCGCAACTTTTTCCAAAGAATCAAGATATGCTTCCGGGTCAGTAGACGGATAATAAGCAAACAGAATATCTTTATAAACCAAATCGCCAGTAAATAAATATCCCCTGCTTTTTTCCCAAAAGCACAAATGCCCCGGAGAGTGTCCGGGAGTATGCAGCACTTCAATTTCCCTGCCGCCAATATCAATGATGTCATGGTCTGTCAGAACTTTTGTTGGCATACCCTGAAACAATTCATAATCGCTCACGCAAAAACCTTCGGGTAAATCACAGCGGTCTACGACCATCTCTCTTATCGTTTCGATTGATAAAGGGAATTTACCATTCAGCCAATCCAATTCATCAGCATGAGCATAAAAATCCGTGAAATACTTGTGCCCTCCAATATGATCCCAGTGAATATGCGTTGCTATTGCCGTAATTGGCTTATCGGTAAGTTTTAGCACTTCTTCATAGATATTGGAAATGCCAAGCCCCGTATCAAAAAGCAAACTTCGGGTATTTCCATTCAACAGATAGCAATGCGTTTCCTCCCAATGCCGGTATTCACTGATAATATATGTATTTACATCAATTTTATCTATTGTAAACCAGTTATTCATTACTCCACACTCTTTAAAATCCCAATTAATTTATAGCTTCTCTAGCTCTGCCAAAGAATTTTGAATATCCTTATAGACCAATGGTTGCATACTGTCTGCATAAATAGATGTATCTGCTTTTTGCAGTGCGGAAACAATATCACACTTTAATTCCGGCTTATTCTTTGCAATCATAGGCAGTAATTTTATACACTGTCTTGCCGTTATCGGCTTAACATCTTCTATATGCTTCAAATATTCGTCTATGATTTCATCAATTTTATTGTCTTTATCCCATTTAGCGTTATAGGCAATCAGCGTAAGCCCTCTTGTACGAATATAGGAATTATCACTGTCAATCATATCAGCTAATTTATCCATATAACAATATACCTTGGCAGATTCCTCACATTCTTTCTGTAACGTCTGCAATGCCTTGTATGCCGTATTATTATTTTTATCAAACAACAGCGAAAAATTATCCTCAACATTTATTTCCATGCCGTTCCATCTCCCATATCTTAAATCATGCTTTCGATTATAGCACTTTCTTTCTGTATCTGCCACTATAAAATACAGGGCATAGCAACCGCCACGCCCCACATCTCTTATCGTTCTAACGACTTTTCAAGCTTCTGTTTCTGCCCTTTCAAATCGTTCTGCTTTTCATACAGATTATTCCGCTCTCTGCACAGTTCTTTCATACGCTCCAACTGCGCCCGTACTCCCTCCCGGCAATCCGGCTCTATCTTTTTATATTCCCCGGTCAGATTGCGGATTGTATTATTGTTTTCCTTTATCTGCTCTGATAAGCATACCCAGTCTATCAGATTTTTCACTTCCTTGTCCGTTTCGTATAGATCTGTTTCTGCCACGATTTTAGCACACAGCCGCACCATGACTTTCTTTTCCATATCCGTCATATCCTATCAATCCCCTTTCTTATCGGCTCATTTCAAAGGCACGTTTCGGGCGTTTATTTACCCTCTCTGCCTGTTCTAACGCCTTTGACCGTTCTACTATCAACTGCACCTGCTCTCTGCCTAAATGACGCTCCAAACGCCCCAAATCAGACGTTTTCTCCTGCAATTGCTCTATGGTATCGCTCTGCTCCATAACCTTATCCGTCAAACAGCTAATCTGCTTCTGTTGCCCGTCCAATTTAGCGGTCAGCTTCTTACCCTGTTCCGTAAGCTGTACGCATTTGATAGTCAGATTTTTAACGACCTCTTTCAATTTCTCTACAAGCGGAAGTGCCTTTTTATCCCGATAATTCTTTGCGCTCATCAATGCCCCCGGCTCTGCCAACTGCCATTTCATATCTTCATCATAGGCGTGTATATTGCGCTCCATGACTTCCTTTGACTGCACCATTTTGTTAAGTTCCTGCTGCAACTTTTTCTGCTGTTTCTCCAATTTTTCATTTTCAGTCAGCAGCTTTTCCTTATCTTCTGTCAGTGTTTCCGTCTGCACTTTCAAAAGAAGATTCGTAGCAGAAAGTTCTGATACTTCCTGCCGGATCGCTTCGCCCTCTTTCCGTATCTGCTCCGTTTCCCGTCCTGCCGCTATCTGCCGATGAAGAATACCGGCTAATTCCTCTTTACTGCCGGAGATTGTCTGTTCCAGTTCCGCAACCTCTTTTTGTCGCTCCTGCTTCTCAAAATCGAGTACAGATAAATGCTTCTCATGCGTTCCTTTCTTCTCCCACTCAATATCATGCTTTAGCATAATCTCCGCAAGCCGTTCTTTCTCTGCCGCTACCCACTGGTTACGTTCTGTTTCGCTCCTTGTGCCGCCCTTAAAGCCGAGTTCTGCCAATGCCTTTTTTAATGACACCCTTGTTTCAAGCCCTCTCTTGCTTCCAGTCGTATAAGGTATAAAATCTATATGCAGATGTGGCGTGGCTTCGTCCATGTGGAGATGTGCCGAAAACACCCTTAATGTAGGATTGCGCCACTGAAAGTCCTGCATATATTCATCAAGTATTTTTGCCGCAAGCTGTCCGTTCTCTGTCTTTGCCCCCATATCGTCCTTGTTGCCTATCTGCAAAATAATCTCATGGAATGGCTTCTCCTGTTTGCCGGAACAAATTTTCTCATAGTAATCATCAATCCTGCGGTCACTTCTGGTCTGCTTCTCATTGTACCAGATAAGTGCTTCATCAAATAATTCGTGGTATACGTCTTTGATATTTTCATTGCAGTATTCCACATTCAGACAGCTCCGCTCTGGGTCAGTGTTCTTTGCGTGGAATTTTCTGCTGTTATGGTTGACAGAGCCTTTCCCTGTCATAACGCTGATAGTCCGCTTCAATCAATTTTCCCTTTCTCCCTATGGGGTAATAAGCGCCGGATACGGCGCATAGCCTTTGTTACTTTCTGCGAAAGTAACGCAAAAGCACTTTCGACAGGCTACGCTCTATCAAAAGTGCCTTTGCGCCCTGCCGGGGCAAGCTGTCCGTTGGACAGCATACCGTCCTTGCGGACGGTGAGCGGCTTTTCGCCGCTTTACTGCTCCCCCATGCGTCGGTTTGCGTCGATAGCGTCGATATTTTCTATACCGCCCCGCTATCAAAAATACCGTCGCAACCGACGCATATCGTCGCACTTTACGCTTTCGGCTCCAGCCGTTTCAGAATGATTTTTCTCTCATGCCCCCGCTTGTTGTCATAGAAAATGCCGTAGTCATTAAGCAACTGGCTGTTCACTACATTTAATCTCCGGGAAAGTACGTTAGCCGACAACTGCATATCCGGCAACTGTTTCAGAAGTTCCGTTGCCGTCCCCTCCCATTCCTGCATTTCCTCTGTCAGAAATTCGTTGATTGCTTCCAGTAATGGATTGGGCGGCTGTTTCCACAATTCCGTTTCCGCTTTCTGAAATTTCCAAATACACTGTTCACGGTCAAACTCTATAGTCAGTTCTTGATCGGGCTGGTCACGCCCCACAATATCCATGACTGCCGTGTTATCCGTGCGCTTTTTCTTGTGCATAATAAACGCCCCGTCTGCCGCACCGAGAAGCCCGTTTGTGCCGGAAATCATATCGAAGCTGTCCTCTGACTCCAACTTGCGGGTATGATGAACCACCAACAGGCAGACACCATATTTATCACTGAATGATTTTAATTTTGTCACTATCTCATAGTCACTGGAATAGCTGTACCTGTCCCCGCCGACCTCACGCACTTTTTGGAGCGTATCAATAATAATCAACCTTGCGTCCTTATGCTCTTTTAGAAATCCCTCTAATTCTCCGTCCAGTCCCTCATTCAGCGTCTTTGCCTGCGTTGCAAAAAATAAATTGTCTGCACACTCCACGCCGAACATGACGGACAGCCGCCGCTGAAGCCTTGCATAATCATCTTCCAATGCAAGATATAATACCGTCCCTTTTCGGACGGGATAATTCCACAGCGGAAGCCCCATAGCCACATGATAGGCAAGCTGTCCCATAAAGAATGATTTTCCCACTTTCGGCGCACCCACAAAGAGATAAGTGCCGCCATACAGAAAGCCGTCCACAACAGGCGTTCTCGGCGGGTACACCGTATCATACAGTTCTGTCATGGAAACCGTTTGAAGCCCGCCGCCCTGCCCGGATTTCTCCAGGCAATTTGTGGCTTGCAGATTGTTTTTTGCTGTTTCATTTGCTATAATTTCTTTGTGATTTTTATTGTTCGACTGTTCCCCATCTGCGCCAACAGATGATACGGGAGCAGTCGTTTTTCTTTTTTCTGTCATTCTCAATCCTCCTTGTTTTCCGTAGGAAAATGCGACTGCCCTTGCAGGAGCAGAGGATTTTCCCTATTCAGACCGTCTAATGTGATTGCGATTACCTGTAACGTGTAGAGCAGCTCGTCATTGTCCGGGCTTATGCTTTCCATGCGCTTCAATTCCTCATGGATTGCCGCCATCTGATTTTTCAGTGCCTTATACACCCTCGGATTGCCCTGCACCACAACGTCCCGGCATAAGAGCCGCCTTGTGATGTAGTCCTGCTTTGTCAGCCCCGACAATGCCACCAAATCATTCAACAGCTTTGCTTCTTCGTCCGATACCCGGAACGCCACCGTATGATTGCGCCATCTTCCCTTGTAATCCAGTGATTTTTCCATGTTCCTAATCCTCCCTGTTTTCCGCAGGAAAATGCGACTGCCCTTGCAGGAGCAGAGGATTTTCCTCCTTTGTCATTCTCTCCATTTCCAATTTCTCCGCCATTTCCGTCTGCACCGTAGGAAACAAATGGGCGTAACGGTAAGTGATTTTCTCCGCTTCATGCCCCATACGCTCCCCAATCGCCAGTACCGAAAATCCCATATCCAACAAAAGCGATACTGCGCTATGGCGTAGGTCATGCACCCTTATTTTCTTTACTCCTGCCTGTTTTGCTCCACGCTCCATTTCATGGCTAAGATAAGATTTTGTGACCGAAAACAGTCTTTCGTCCGGCTTAATGTCATAAAGCATTTTGATGTACTCCTGCATTTCCTCACAGAGAAACGGCGGCATTTTGATTGTTCGGTTGCTCTTTTTCGTCTTAGGGCTTGTGATAATGTCCCGCCCTTTGGAACGGTGGAAAGTCTTGCTGATTGTGACCGTCTGTTTCTCAAAATCAATATCAGCAGGAGTTAAGGCAAGAAGTTCGCCGGAACGCATACCGCACCAGTAAAGCATTTCAAACGCATAATAGGAACGGGGCTTATCCATCATGGCTTCGGAAAATTTCAGATATTCCTCTTTCGTCCAAAAGTCCATTTCCTTAACGGCTTCGCTCCCAATCGTCCCCGCCCGCCTTGCAGGGTTGTAGGGCAGGTTATAAAAGTTTACCGCATGGTTGAATATCGCCGTCAGTTGTGCGTGTATCGTCCTCAAATAATCTGCGGAATAGGGCTTGCCTTTCTCGTCCCGGTATGCCATCAACTCATTCTGCCACGCAATCACGTCCTTTGCTTCAATCTCTGCGATTTTGCGGTTTTCAAAGTACGGTAAAATCTTTGTCCTTATCACATGGCTTTTGGACTCCCAAGTGCTTTCCTTGACACGCTGTTTCTTGTCGGCTTCGTACACTTCAAAGAAACTGCCAAACGTCATATCCAGTTTTGCACCCTGTTTGAGCATTGCTTCATGCTCCCAAGCCTGCGCTTCCCTTTTGGTTGCAAATCCCCTCTTTTGTGTCTGTTTCCTCTCCCCTTTCCAGTTGGTAAAGCGGTAGATAACCCGCCACGTCCCCGTAGCGTTGTCCTTGTATACAGCCATCTAAACCATCTCCTTTCTATTCGCTGTAACATACCTTTTTATGAAAAAATGTAGCGTTCACACGCCCTGCCACCGTCAGATAGCCCTGTTTCTGCATTTCTGCGTTCAGTTCCCTTACAATCTGATAGGCTTTTGACTTCGACACACGCAGTTCCGCTGCCACTTCCTCCACTGTCATAAATGATTTTTCTGTCATTCAGATACCCTCTCCTTTCAATTTCTAACTGTTTTTGTTTAAGCTATATGGTTATGATACTAAATAAATTCCGTTAAGTCAAGTGGTTTTCAAGAAAATCTTAACTTTTTTTATTTAAGTTATTCTTGCTATTTCTATTGCACCATGTTATACTAACTTCAACAGATTTGTTTAAGTACAGTCATGCACGACTGGCAGAAAACAGGACGGCGGGTGCTTGCACACGCTAGACTGGTTTATGACAGGCGTATATGGCGCACCGCCACAGTGAGATGAAGCACAGCGTAATCGAGCTGGCATGACTTTACCTCACTTCACAATAACGGAGGTTTTATTATGGCAATCGGCAAACGTATCCGCTTTTTCCGCAACCGAAAGGGCATGACACAGAAACAGTTAGGCGAAATCCTCGGCTTTCTCGGAAAGACCTCTGATGTCCGTATGGCACAGTATGAAACCGAAGCGAGGACACCAAAGCACGACCTTGTAAAAGAAATGGCGGGTATCTTTGATGTAAGCACCCACGCCCTCACCGTGCCGGATATTGATACCTATACCGGGCTTATGCACACGCTCTTTGCGTTGGAAGATATGTACGGGCTGAAAATCGGGGAGATTGACGGGGAAATCTGCCTGCGCCTTGACAAGTCCGACTATTCCGCTTACACGTCCATGTTTGATATGTTCCACGCATGGCAGGAGCAAGCCACCAAACTGGAACAGGGCGAGATTACCAAAGAGGAATACGACCAGTGGCGGTACAAGTACCCCGAACTGGACACTTCGCATCATTGGGCGAAAGTCCCCTCACAGGCGGTCAACGATATGCTTATGGAGGAATTTCAGAAAATCGAGAAAGAAGAAAAGAAAACAGCGAAAAAGAAAAAACAGAAATAAGCATAAAAAGACCTTGCCGATATTCAGTTTTCATATCTGAAAATCAGCAAGGTTTTTCATCTGCCATTGATGTAATTATTTAGTGCGTGATGTGAAAAATGTTGCCAAATCGTTGCCGATTCCTAAACAAATTTGCTTGCATTCCGCATAAATACTAGGCTTTTAAAGCCCATTTCATCACTCGAACTCAATC
Organism: uncultured Lachnospiraceae bacterium; assembly: GCA_910577735.1. GTDB lineage: Bacteria > Bacillota > Clostridia > Lachnospirales > Lachnospiraceae > UBA3282. The sequence goes on along the minus strand of CAJTOO010000026.1, from coordinate 38,892 downwards.
GTAGCCGGCGGCTTAGGACTCATATCATAGCAGACCCGGTTCACATTCTCAACCTCTGCCAAAATCCTCTCTGTAATCTTCTCCAGCACATCCCAGTCAACCTTCTCAACCGATGCCGTCATCGCATCAACCGTGTTGATGGCCCGAATAATCACCATATACTCGAACACCCTGGCATTATTCTTCATGCCCACTGACTTAAAGTCCGGAACCACCGTAAAGTATTGCCACACTTTCTTATCCAACCCAGCCTTGGCAAATTCTTCCCGCAAAATCGCATCTGACTCACGGACTGCTTCCAGTCTGTCTCTGGTGATCGCTCCCAGACATCTCACGCCAAGGCCCGGGCCCGGGAACGGCTGTCTGTATACCATTTCATGAGGCAGTCCCAGTTCCACGCCGCAAGCGCGCACCTCATCCTTAAAGAGCTGCTTTAAGGGTTCTACCAGTTCAAATTTTAAATCTTCCGGCAGACCACCCACATTATGATGGGATTTTACCATCTTGGCAGTCTTCGTGCCGCTCTCGATGATATCAGGATAAATGGTTCCCTGCCCTAAGAAATCGATTCCCTCCAGTTTCCTTGCTTCTTCTTCAAATACACGAATAAATTCCCCGCCGATAATCTTTCGCTTCTGCTCCGGATCTGCCACATTTTCCAGCTTGCCAAGGAAGCGCTCGGAAGCGTCCACATAGATCAGATTTGCATGCAGTTCATCGCGGAACACTTTTACTACGCTTTCAGACTCGTTTTTGCGCATCAGTCCATGATTCACATGCACACAGACAAGCTGCTGTCCGATGGCTTTGATCAACATGGCCGCTACCACAGAGGAATCCACACCGCCTGACAGCGCCAAAAGCACTTTCCGGTCTCCCACCTGCTGTCTGATGATCTCAACCTGGTCTTCAATAAAGTTCTTCATATTCCAGTTTGCCTCAGCCCCGCACTCCTCAAAGACAAACTTTTTCAGTGTTTCCTTGTCCGGAAGGCCGGTAAGCTGTGTCTTACATTTCGACTGCGGATACTCTATGGAAATCATGGGAATACCCATATCATATAATTCCGGTCTGACTTCCACTTCCTGCCCGTCAACCACACGATTTTCCCCACCGTTTAACAGTATGCCTTTTACGTTCTTTAAAGCCTTCAGTTCCTCCACGGTAATATCATGCGGATGTATTTCACTGTATACGCCCAGATCACGAATTTCGCGGGCCAGCACGGTATTATTGGTACTGCCCATATCCAAAATGACAATCAAATCCTGTTTCATAAGATAAAGCCTCCTCATCCTTCGTTTTGCCGTTCCGTTGTTGCTACTTAATTATATAGTAATCTTCCCCGGAAAAGCAACGAATTTATTTTAAGCTCTATTTCGGGCATACTGGTTCGTTCCTTTTCACACCTGTTCTGCCCCTATCAGTCCGGAAACTGCAGGATTAACCATTCGCGCTCGTATACCGCCTGACTCCTGCTTTCCACATAAGTCTCGACAATATAAAAGCAAAAACCGGAACCGCAATGCCCCAAATCATCTGTACCATATCCAGTTTCCCAAGCACCGCCATGCCGGACCAGTTTGTCACCAGGAAAATCGGCAGGAGGAAGGTTCCTGTCTGCTTGATCACTTTAGGATACAGTTCCATCGGCATATTATTGTAATCCCAAAGGGCCGCATAAAGTGTACTTACCGCGTTTAAGGATGTCACCCAGAACACCAGAAGCGCCGCCATAAGTCCAAAGGAATAGGTCAGGACAATGCCCGCTGCCAGATATAGCACGAAAACACCGATATAACTGATGGTCACAGGTATAGCGCACCGCTTCCAACCTCCTGCCATCAGAAATATTCCCACTGCCGCATTGGGAAACGCCAGTGCAAAGTTATACTTTCCAAATGTCTGTAGAAACTGCAGCGATCCCGGCTTGGTCATAAGCAGATCCAGATCTCCTCTGACCACCTGCTCCGGGATACTGTTGACGCCGCTTAAGAGCATCCAGACTCCTGTCATAAAAATATAAGTTCCCACAAAAATGATGACCATATCCGGTGTCAGGCTTCCCACCTTCATGCCGGTGGATAATACCACATACAAATACACCAGTTTGATCATCATATAAGCAAGTTCAACGCAGACGCCGGATGCAAAATTCAGGGGATATTCCATAGTGGATTGCAGAGAGAGCTTTCCGAAATGAATCGCCACCTTAACATACCATTTCAGTTCATGCAGTCTTTCTTTCATCTATTATCTCCCTGTCAGGGCCGCATAGCAGCATACTTATTCATCATCTTATCCACCTACCGCAACATACTTTTTTAATCCCAAATGCCAGCAGAATCTTCCCAATACCGCTAACATAAAAATCCAGATAAGCTGCACGCAGAGCACTTCCGCTGCTTCCCAGACTCCTACCGTTCCTGACAGAATCCGGATGGGATAATTAACGGTATACGTCAGCGGAATATATCTGCTGATATCTTCATAGGTACTGCCAAACACCGATACCGGAAATACACCGCCGCTCATCACCATGATCACTACGCTCATGGCATGAAAGAAGTTCCCGATTTCTGTAAGCCAGAAGGCCAATGTGCTCAGACAAAAGAAAATAAAGAAATTAAGCACAGCCGCCAGCGCCAATGATGGGAAGAACAAGATCACCGCGGCAGGCGGCACCACAAAATCCACTGTTAAAAACAAAAGCAGCAATGCCCCCATGGTCACAAACACCATGGTGATCATGGAAGCAAACTTATTGCCCAGGATATCACATAGACGAAAGCCGATATAATTCACAGGGCGCACCAGATATCCGGCAATCCCGCCGCTGTGAATATCCTCGTTCACCATGTACTCTATGCCCGTGTTGGTAAATTTACTCACTGCCCCTGCCACAACCACATACATGATCATCTGGGGAAATGTGTAGCCGTACATAGCATCGCCGCCGCTGCTTCCATACATGGAAACCCAGATAAACACCTGCATGATGATCGGAAACACAGTACTAAGCAGGCTCATAAAAAAGTCAAAGCGATATTCCATGGAATGAGAAACTCCCACAAAAAAGACAGTCTTATATTTCCCCATATCCCGCACCTCCCTATGCACCTTGCTCATAGAGGCGGGCTATGCTCTCCTCCAGCGGTGCTGCCTCAATGCCAATGTCTCCAACGGAAAACATGGTAAATAATCTGTGTATGGTCTGGGCCACGGCTGTGTCATCGACCTCAAGCGCCGCCTTCATCGGCTCCCAGCTTTTCACCGTCCCCAATAAGAACAGAGCTTCTTTCTGCACCGGACTATTCCAATGAACATGCAGGATTCTCTTTTTAGAAAAGATATCCTGAATCTGTTCCAGGGTTCCATCATAGACCAGATCGCCATGGCTGATCACCATCGTTCTGCGGCATAATTCTTCAATATCCTTCAGATAGTGACTCGTCAGCAGCATTGTTGCTCCGTTCTTGCGGTTATAGTCTTTCAGGAACTGGCGGATATTATTTTGTGCAATGAAGTCCAGGCCGATTGTGGGCTCATCCAGTAAAATGATTTTCGGTCTGTGGAGAAGGGCTGCAATCATTTCCATCTTCATGCGCTCGCCCAGAGATAACCGCCGAACCTGTACCTTCAGAAACTCCTGTACGCCGAACAGCTCTACCAGTTCGTCAAGTGTCTGCCTGTACTGTGCATCCGGTATTTCATAAATGCTTTTATTCAGGGCAAAGGAATCCACCGCCGGCAGATTGACCCACAACTGGGATTTCTGCCCGGCCACATAAGCGAATTGCTTCTTGAATTCCTTCTTCCTCTCCCAGGGCACATAACCGTTCACTTGTACTTCACCGGAAGTGGGATACAAAATACCGGAAAGCATTTTGATGGTTGTTGTCTTGCCCGCGCCATTTGGCCCCAGGAAGCCCACCATTTCTCCTTTTTGTATTTCAAAAGAGATATTTTTCACCGCATGCCGAACCTGCTTCGTCCTATGGAACAAATTTTTCACAGAACTTTTCATGCCCGCTTCTTTTTCGTAGTATGCAAAATCCCGCGTCAGGTTTTTTACAACAATTCCTTCCATAAATGCCCCCATTCTGCATTGCGGTAATGCAATCTGCATTATAAACGCGCAGGCATACTCTCCGTTCCCTCTTCAAGCATGTTGTTGCAGACTGCTTCTTTTCCTTGTGAAAGGCGTACCGTTTTAATCTCAAAGGGCGTAAAAGAAAGGGTAAATTCTCTTCCCAGAGAAGGTATCGTACATTCTGCCGATGTATTCCTGCCTGCTGCCTCATAAGCCCTCAAAATGATATCTCCGCTTCCATCCTCCGCTTCCTTTAGCACTTCCACAAAGATATTGTCCTCGCTCACCTGCAGGAAGGAGCCCTTCTGGGGAAGTTGTCCTTTATGATAGGTTTCAAACAGCGCAATGGGCTTTTCATTCAGAATCTTTGCCCGCTTGACGGTATCTGCCTCTTCCCAGCTTCCGTCGTGAGGATAAAGACCGTAGGTGAAGGTCTGCACACCCTGATCCAGATAGACATATTCCAGTTCACAATCCGGTACATAGGGCTCATGCTGGGCATATATCGGGCTTCTGAGTATCGTCAGTTCCCCGTTCTTTCCTGCTGTGTCTGCCGCAAATTTGCCGTCATTGAGGATAGAAAGGCCGTGAATCATGGTGTCTAATCCGGGGGCAGCCCCTTCCAGATCAAACCAGGTCTGCACCGGGAATTCTTCCCCGTTCGGCTCCCTCTGGGCAACGCTGTAGGGGATTTCATAACTGGCCCTTAAATAATTCATATGCATGGGGAACCGCAGTTTCAGCATGGACATCTTCTCATGCCAGTCCACTGTAGTTTCCACGGAAATAAAATCCAGTTCCTTATAAATGGAGAAATCCTGAAACATTCTGGAATTACCATACACACTGGTCACCCGGATCACTGCCTTCACAGGGCCGTTCTCGATGCGCTGTATCTTCACTGCCTCAAATCGTCCGATCTCTTCATTGAAAAGACGCACCCCATGAGACCAGGTATCGCTCTCATCCTTAATCACCACCGGCACTGCCGCGGGAGCGGAGAAGTATTCTGTTCCGTCATTCTTTTTCACCAGGGAAGAAATATAGCCCTTTTCATCAAATTTAACCGAGAACCATTTATTTTCCGCACTGGTCTGGGTCGAGCTTACATTTTCAAACTGCTTTCCCTTTTGCCGCACGGCAAAGCGATAGGTACGATAGCCCAGAGACGGCAGCTTCGCCACGAAGACAATCCGGCATCTTCCGTTGCTGGAAGCTTTGGACTGGACAAGCTGATAGGGAATCTGGTTATCCTCCTCATCCAGAAGCACGGTATGGTCCTTCAGGGAAAGGGATTCTACTGCCACCTCCGCCATGGTTTCAAAGGGGTTGGGGTTCATCACCACCAGAGGCTTCATCCCCTCCTCCATAGGAATGTCGATGTTCCAACTGATAGACTGTATGGCACTGTTTAACTGTCTGCCTGCTATATGCAGCGCATAATCATAATCTTCTCTGGCGTCCACATAAGCTTCCTCTAAGCTGGTGCCTGCCAGAATATCATGGAACTGGTTGAACAGTGCTATTTTCCACGCCTTGGTCAGTTCTTCTTTGTCATACTTCCCGGAAGACAGAGTCTTTGCCATGACAGAGAACTTTTCTGCCATGCGGAGCCTGTTTTCTGCCTTTCTGTTCAGATTCTTCACCTCGGAATGGGCGCTGTAACAGCCGCTGGCATGATGAAGCAGCTCTCCTGTTAACACGGGAAGGACTCTGTCCGACTGCTCCACATCTTGAAAGTAATCTACCGGGGAAGCAAAAATCAACTCCGGCATATCCTCTCTCTTATTCATGTCCAGAATACTTTCGATGTTCCTTTTGGTAGGACCGCCGCCATGATTGCCTACACCGTAAAAGCACATGATACCGTTGCCGGGATTCTTGATTTCCCCTGCGCACCGCTTTACATGTTCCTCGATTTCCTCCGGCCAGGTACAGTACTCAAAAGGAATCCGGAAAGCCTTCACCTGTGAACCATCTGCGGATTTCCACAGGAAAGTTTCCCCGTCCACACCCTTTTCATGTCTGCCCGGACGCATGAACACATAATAATCCATGCCCGATTTCTTCAGAATCTGCGGCAGATTCCCGTTATGGCCAAAGCTGTCCACGTTATAGCCGCACACCGCTTTCACACCGAATTTATCCTCAAAATATTTCTGCCCGTAAAGTCCCTGTCGCACATAGGACTCACCTGATGGCGCATTGCAGTCCGGCTGGATCCACCAGCCGCCCACGATGATCCAACGGCCTTCTTTTACACGCTCTTTTATTTCCTCAAACATGGCCGGATCATTTTCCTCCACCCATTCATAGAAGGAAGCGGAACTGCCTGTAAAAATAAACGTCTCATATTCTTTCATCCGGTCCAGCACGGAACGGAAGGTGGCTTTGATTTCCTGAAATCCCTCCTGCCACCGCCACATCCACACGGGATCAATATGTGAATTTCCTATCATATATAATTTCTTATCCTTGTTCATGGTCTTAGCATCCTTCCTTTCTCTTTACTCCTTCTGCAAGTGCCTTTTGCGCTCCTATTCTGATTGCGGCGCTGCCATGTTCTCTTGCCTGCAAGAGCCTCCATTCCCCTTCCCTGCTCCCCAGAAGGAACAGGGTTCTGTTCAGAAGCACCCACAGCATCTGCCATCTCTGACGCATCAGGCCTGTTTTGTTCTCTTCCGCAAAGGCCTCCCTGAATTCCGGCAGCTTTATGAGCCTGCTAAGAAGCGGGATAAATTCTTTCCTTCCGCTGTGTTCCCCGGCATAGGCCATGGAGTCCATATAGGGGAAAATTCCTTTCTCAATGGCTTCGTAATCCCTCTCCCCCTCTGCCAGTCTATCCGTCACCAGTTCGTAAGGCTTCATGGAAAAGCGCCTTCCATGGGATAACAGATTCAGTTCGTAAACCAGCTCCGGCATCACCCCATGGTCAGGCAGAAGCTGCGCACACATGCAGGAGCCTTTTCTTTTGGGTAAAGAGGGCGTACTTTCCGAAAGCTTACGCAGAATGTGCGTCTCCAGTTCCTCTGTATAGGCATCCCCGCCATGGAACAGAGCCAGTTTTTTAAAGGTAAAAAGTACTTTCTGTAACGCATTCTTATCTGCCGTTTCCTTTTCGATTTCTGTCTCAATCGTCCTGATTCTCTCCATAACCGCGGAAAGAACCTCTTTACGCTCTCCATATACCAGCGCCAGCAAAGGGCTGACCCTCTTTTCCTCATAAGTAAAAGGCACGTCTATCCAGTGCGTTCTCTCTGCACTCCCAATCATGGCTGCGGCCTCCCGCAGCGTGCTGAAATTCTTTTCACAGGGAAGGGTGAGGGAATCTCCTGTTGCTTTCTCTATCCAGAGGCGGCACTGTGCCATGGGCAGCTTTTCCACATCCGTCCCCGCCAGCACAGCCTTCGCCGCCAGAAGTCCCAGCACCGCACCCTGATGCATCAGATCACGCTGCATTCGAAGGCCGGGAAAGGCATTGTGCTCCACAGAGATGGCCTTGCCCGCCACCAGCAGTCCTTCCATCCGCTTTCTCTCACCATCCACCGGTAAGCAGGCGCCCAATGGAACCTGCATCCTCATCTGGGGCACCAGATAACCGCAATAGACAGAATCTGCATCCAGTTTTCCCTTGGGATCATAGTTAGAAAAGCAGGTATAAATGCCGTCCTCATAAGTGCCAAACAGGCACACATCCTGCAGACCGATGACTCTTTCACCCCGGATATGCCTGCTTTCCCTGACGCTCACGTATGAGCCGTGATCAAACAGCTGCCCGCCTCTTCTTCTGCCGGTGATGATAAAGTCTGTAAAATCTTCCGTATCGTCCAGTCTCACCATGGCGGAAAAATTGTTCTGGTAGCTGTCCGGGCTGCCATACTGCGCCAGCGACCCCCAATAGGTAAAGCCGTCACGTTCCGATCCATAGACGCTGTCCGCTCCTGCCGCAACAGCCAGATCGCCGTCCCCTGTGGCGTCAATGATAATCCTGCCATAGCAGATTTCCCTGCCGCCTCCGCCTGCGCATCTGACGCCCACAATGCGGTCTTTCTCCCTGATTGCATCATAAGCCAGTCTGCCGAACCGTATCTCCACGCCTGCCTGCAGACAGAGTTCTAACAGCACCAGTCCCTTGATGCCCCCATGGAAAGCATCATATCTGCCGAACATACCGGCAGGACGCTCTATGCCGCAGCTTTCACACAGCCTGTCCACCCTCTCATCCACTTCCTGGGTATCCAGGAAGGATGTGCCGAACCAGTAAGCGTTCACGCCGCCTAAGGTAGCGGTGCCGCCCAGATCGTACATGGGCTCAAGCAGCACTGTCCTGGCGCCGCCTCTTGCCGCATACAGGGCTGCCATCGCCCCTGACGTGCCACCGCCCGCCACAATCACGTCAGCGATCTCCACAGCCTCAGGTTCTTGCGCAGACACCTTTTTCCCGCTTCTGCCGATGGTACTTCCCTCCATATCCCACGTTCCTGACACGCATCCGCTTTCCAGTCTGCCGACCCACCGGTCTGCAAACCTGCCCAGAACAAGGCAGGGATTATCCTTCTGCCTTTTTTGAAACTCCGCAAGCAATGCCTGTCTAAGCGCCAGCAGATTTTCCGCCGGAGTCTTTGTTCGGTCACTGACAATGGAAGCCTCCAACAGCCCGCAGCTTCCATCCCTGTTATCTCTGGTCCAGGCCCGCAGGAAAATCCTGCCTTCTAAGTCTTCCGCTTCTTGCTGCCACTGCACTTCTTCGCAGGAGACGGAAATAAGACCGCCCTTCCCTGCCAGACACACAGTCCGAGGTACCGAATCCGTCCTTTCACCCTGCTGTCCGTTTATCTCTTCCACAAAGTACAGACCGTAATAAAACCTTACGCCCGCCTCCAGGCAGCGTTCCTCCAGATATTGTTTGCACCTGTCGGGAATCATCACACCGCCGTCAAAACATTCCTCCGGGAAAAATGCTCCCGGAACCTCCCTCCTTTCATACCGGCATGGCCCACAGATATCCACAGCCAGATAGGTCTCCTGCACAGCCAGCATGACTTCTTTCCCCTGGCTTGCCAGTTCCATTGCTCTGCATACGCCACGGAAAGTATTGTCCAACAGAAGGTACTGTGTCTGCCACGCTTTGTTCCTTACCACGCGAAATCCTCCGTCAGGGTCAGCTTCCTTTCTCCGCCCTCCTTGTCTATATAGGTAATGTCAAAGCCATTCTCCTTAAGCCGCGCTGTCAATGTGGCCTTGAAAGCGCCGGCCTGCCAGGAAATCTGTATGATATCGTCCGCTGTATCCTGCACCGTCATTTCCCCGTCAAACACAGGATACGCATTTCTGAACTGCATCAGCCGGCACAATTTCTGCACCACGGGCTTTTTCACCAGTTCCCTGATTTCCTCCACCGTGTAATCATGGCGGCTGATATTTCTGTCATAGTTGGTGCGCTCCATCAGCTCGTAATCATTTTCTCCCGCCAAAAGCCCCATATAATACACCTGCGGAATACCCGGTGTAAAAAACTGCAGCGCCCTTGATAAAAGATAGGCATCGTCATTTTCCCCTACGGCAGAATAGTAGGAGCAGTTGATCTGGTAGACGATCTTTTTCCCGGTGGATCCTGCACTGTAATCCCACTTGAAGTTCGCGCCGTACTTTTCCGTCTGGTCAATGACGCCCTGCAATTCCTCCGGACTCAGCAGATCCACCACATCCACAGTTCCCAGACCGTCGTGGGTGTCAAGTGTGGTCTGCTGGTTCTTCGGGCAGATGGACAGCCAGTGCTTCATTCTGGCACCGCTTCCTGTATAAAGGGTATGGAGCACCATCACCGGCAGCACAAAATCATAAATGGCGTAACCATGATCCGAAATCTTCATCTGCACGGAATAATGATCGTGAATCTCCGGCAGCATGGGAATCCTTTTTTCATCCAATATTTTCTGAATCCGGTCCATCATCTCCCAGATTTCAGGTTCCAGGAAGAAGCAGTCAGTGTCAATCTTCTTGGTGGCAAAAGCGAAAGCATCCAGACGAAGCTGGGAAAGTCCGTGATCCATCAAAAACCGCAGCGTCCTCTCCACATACTCCCAGGTCACCTGTCTGCTCAGATCAAGATCCATCTGTTCATCATCAAAGGTGCACCAGATTTTTTCCGATGTTCCGTCCGCAAAGGTAATCTCCTCGCAGGGTGCACAGGGCTTTCTCTTATTAAGAAGGTCCACCTGCTCTTTGGTCGGTTCCCCGCCCGGCCAGAAGTTTTGAAAGCGAAGGAACATGTCTGCATAGGCAGAATCGTCGTGCTTTTCAATAAAGTCAAGAAACTCCGGGCTTCTTCTGGACAGATGGTTGATCATAAAGTCAAACATCAGCTCATAGTCCTTTGCAAGCGCCTGAATGTCCTCCCAGTCCCCAAACTTTTCATCCACCCTGGTATAATCCATGGGTGCAAAGCCCCTGTCCCCCGAAGAGGGAAAGAAGGGAAGTATATGAATGGAGCCAATCTCCCTCTTAAAATAGGTATCCACCATTTCCTTCAATTCTTTCAGATTTTTCCCAAAGCTGTCCGCATACGTGATCAGCATAATTTTATTTTTCATGCGTGTTCCTTTCCTTTCCAACTAAAGTGCCTGCCATAATCGCTGCCCCTGCGGCAGCCTCTTCTTCTCTGTCGGTAAATACCACCGGCAGCTTATACAGCTTTTCTATCTCTTCCTGTAAGAGCGGGTTCTTCCTGATGCCGTTGCCCGACGCCGTGACATAAGTCTTTCCCATGCGCAGCTCTTCCGGTAAGCCCTGATACAGTGCATACAGCTCCCCTGCCATGCCTGACACAAAGCCCCTTATCAGATCGGCAATGTGGAAGTTCTCTTCTGTCAGTCCGAAAATCCCTGTTTGCAAGATTGCCCCCTCATCTCTTCCCTTCTCTCTTTCTCCATAAAGCGCCGGTATCACCTGCAGATTGGTTGCCTCCTTTGTTCTGCCAAGGCCTTCCATCACCTCATACACTGCCGCCTGCTCCACAGATATCCCGAAAGCCTCCAGAATCTCTCGGACAAATACCGCCAGCCTTTCATATACCTTACCGCCGTTCACCGAGGCGCCTACATACAACCAGCCGCCTCCCGGAAAGGGCCGCACTTCTCCCTTGCCTGTTTCATATAATTCCCCGGAAAATACCGACACCTGAGAGCCTGTTCCCACATTCACGCTGACACTTCTCTCTTTATCCTTGACAGCGCCCAGAAAGCTGGCCTGGTTGTCCCCCACAGCAGTAAACACCGGCACCCCCTGATAAGTTCCCACTGCCTTTCCCTCCGTCACAGCAGGATAATAAGAGATATCGACACCTGCCGTTTCCATAGCCGAAAGGGCAAACTGCCGTTTCTTTAAATCAAAGCCGCCGAAGCTGGCAGCTATGGTCACATCTGCCAGAGCTTCAAACGTGTTCGTCAACACCATGGCCAGATAGTCACCGATGTTCACAAAGGCCGCCGCATCCTGCGGAATCAGGCCTTTCTTTTGCAGGTAAAAATGGGTCACGCTGCCATAGCCGGCATACAAGTCCATCCCGGTCTGTTCCGATAAATATTGGGCATAGGTTTTCCCTGCCTGGTAACTCTCATTCCCCCACTCATTTTTCCAGGTATAGAAGGGACTTACCGCCTTCCCGTTTTGATCCACATACAAGATGCCATGCATCTGGGCGGAGATACCGATCCCCCCAATCTGTGGTCCGCTGCTCTCCCCAGACTCCGGACTGTCAACTCCTTCAGGACAGATACTTGCAAGAAGCCCTTCCAGCAGGGACTGCGAGATTCTTACAAGTTCTTCCGGATCCTGCCGGAAACCTTCTCCCGGCAGAAAATGATTTTCCGCATGGCGTTCTTTTACCACTTTATCCTGTAAAGGATCATACAGCACCCCACAGACAGAGGTGGTGCCGATATCTATTCCAATCAAAAACATGCCTCTTTCCCTTTCTTAAAAACGCAGTTCCACGATGCTGTTTCCTTCTGAGATATGCAGCCCATACAGACAGTCTTCCATGGACTCATACTCCCACTGCCTGCCATTGACCAGTACCTGCCCCGGTTCCCTTTTCGCCGCAAAACCGAAGGTTCCGGACTCTGTCACAAGGATGCCCATGGAATCCTCCTTCTCCCATAGTCTGCTGACACAGCCAGGGCCGATATATTTTTCCAGAATACCGATAAGCTGCACCTGACTGTCCGGCAGAATCAGGTACAGTTCTGATTCCCCGGCGGCTAAACTTACACCCACTTCACAGCCTTGTTCCAGGGGCGATATCTTCCGTTCCAACCAGTGATAGACCAGCCATTTACTGCCGGAAAGGCCCGGGATATCCTGTACACTCAGGACGCCCACACATGGTTCTTCGTCCTTGTGAATTGAAAAAGCTGCCACCACATAGCACGCGCCGTAACGGTTCCATATCTTTAAAGGCTGCCTGCTTGTCAGAGGATCTGCCAGCAGACAATCCATCGTAGGCACTCCCACTTTGTCGCAGCGGATTATCCTGCCATCTTTCCTGAGCAGCGGCCAGATAAAGGCAGGATCCGTCTCCCCCACTTTATCACTGACATACACCGGGCCGCCGCTGACTGCCCGCAGCATGGAATTACAGCGGTTTTCCCTGTGGTCTGTATAAAACATATCCCAGTCTCCCCAGTAAAACTGTCCCTGCAGCAGATTGTTATAACCGTTTTGTATCACATGTTCCCGAAAACCGTTTGCTTCCTTGGGCACGAAATCGTCACTGCTTCTGGAAACCGCACTGGAAGGGCGGTTCCACATATCCTCACTGGCCATGCCCATGCAGTTAATGATACAGTTCCCAAAATGAAGGGCTGCCGAAGCGTTCAGGCCCTTCTGTATCTCCCGGCTGGCCTCTCCATAAGTCTTCATGCCGCCGTAAGCCAGGGAGATGGCACTCTGGCCGTCCACCTTCACAAAATCTATGCCGCAGTGATTCCTTAAAAAGGTATGCCATCGATCATAAAACACAAATGCCCTGTCCGCTGAGGGTGCCGGCAGAAGCCTTCCGTCGGGAAGTCGTTCCAGACCCCTGCGCAGAGCGTCATGGGCGGGCGTCCCCTCTTTGACCCCATTCCAGTATCCCATCACCGCGTGCCAGACTCCCACCTTTTCGATGCCGTATTTCTCCTTGAGTTCTCTGACACACCCCCGGAGCCCTTGGGGGAACTGGCTTTCCCGCGCATCCAGATCCGTCAGCACCTGCTCCTCATAGTCTGCCGAAAGCCAGCCGTCATCAAGCAACGCCCACTTCACAGGAATCTCCTTCTCCCGGAATTCCTGCATTTTATCAACAATGCCCTGGTGAGACACCTGATGATAAAAGGCGTCCCAGCTGCACCAGCCAAAATACCCAAACATCTCAGGATAGCTTCTGTGCCTCCGCAGCATGGACTCTCTGCCCAGATACCGCAGCGCCTCCTCCACTGCCCTTTCACAGCAAAGGTAAGGGTCCTCTCCTGCCGCAATCACAAGGCTAAGATCAAAAAGGCGGTTTCTGTTCCCCGCCCCCGGAACCATCCGGACTATGAGACTGTCCTCTTCTTTCCCGCACATATCTGTCCTGCAGGTCTCACCGCAGACCGACAGCAGTGCGAAAAAGACCTCTTCCTTCCGAAAAAGAATCAGCTGGGTTCGGTCCGGCGTTTCGGAAAGTCTCTCCATAAAGGCAGGCCTGATCCACCAGTCCTTATGCTGGTATAGCGCCGTAGCCCCTTCCAGTCCCGGAATCCCAAGTTCATAGGTCAGCCCTTCCCCGGCGCCGTAATATCTCTGGGGCCCAAAGCAAGGCTCCTGCACGTTGATCCGTCCCTCCGGGCAGATCAACACGGTGTCTTCCCTGCAACACACCTTAAGTTCCTCCTCTTTGCCCTCTTCCTGACATGACAAAAGCAGAAAAACCACTCCGTCATCCCAAACAATTTCTCTATCCCTGCGCCGAGTCGTCTTTCTGCTCTGAAACATAACAATGCCTTTCTCTCATGATTTAATTTTTCATAAATACATCATTTACCCGTTGATTAAAAAAGTAATCCGCAACAATTTCTCCGGCTCCTATGACACCTGCACTTTCTTTGAGGGAAGAGACCAACATTCTGTTCTCCTTTGCTCCCTTTACCTTCCTTTGGCCCGCTACATCCTTTACGATATCAAAATACATCGGATATCTCTGAATCAGTATTCCCCCCATGATCACAATCTCCGGATCCAGAATATTGATCAGATTGCTGATGGAAACCCCAAGATAAAATGCCGACTGATTCAGGATTGACATGGTGAGCATATCCTTTTTCTTCGCCATTTCAAACACATCCTCAATGACCAGCTCATTCCTCTTATGGTAAAGCGGATGTTTCTCTTCCTTCTCCAATTGCTGACTCAGGGTTTTCAGCACCGCAATGCCGGAGCTCACCGCTTCCAGACATCCCTTGTTGCCGCAATTACATAAGGGACCGTTGATATCTGCCGTAATATGACCAAATTCTCCTGCAACGCCATTTGCGCCGATGTTCAGCTTACCGTCTATGATGAGTCCGCTTCCGATACCCATATCCACATCCACATAAACCAGGGTATCACAGTCTTTCGCTTCTCCGCACCAGTATTCCCCGAACGCAATCACATTGGTATCCTTATTGATAAAAACCGGAAAGCCCGTATTCTCCTCCAGGATTTCCTGCAGAGGAAGATAATTTAAGATGGGCATATTGGGCGGTGTCAGTATAATTCCGCTCTCATAATCTATGGGGCCGGGGGCTCCTACACCAATGCCCAGAATTTTGTCCCTGCCGATACCGGAACTTTCTATGACCCGCTCCACAGCCTGAATCAGCATATCCACAAATTCATTCTGACCCGAAAAGTCCTTGTCCATGGAATAATTTTCCCTTGCGATCACCTGTCCCTGCAAGTTCATAAGGACGACGCCGGTCACAAACTTGTTGATATGAATACCGATACTGTAACGATAATTTTCATTGATGGCATAGGACACCGCTTTTCTTCCGATGCCTGTGGATTCCATCTGATCGCACCTGATCAGATTCAATTCTTCCAGTTCCGCCAGAATCTTCTTGATGGCCATGAAAGTTAATCCCGTCACGGAAGCAAGCCCTGCCTTTGTAGCGGTCCTGTGTTTTCGGATATAGTTTAAGACCGTTCTTCTGTTATAGTTTTTAAGCTGCACCTGATTATTTTGTTCCGCCATAATTTTCTCTTTTCCTTTTTATACTATAAAAGTATTTTATATCATTATACTTCATATCTTGTCAAAAAAGGATAAAAAAGTTGAAAATTTAGCCTTTTACTGCTCCTCCCAGATTCATACCCGCTGTAAAATACTTTTGCAGACACATGAACACCACAATGATAGGCAGAAGTACAATACAGGAAGCAGCCATCAGGTAATTCCACTGCGTATTTGACTGACTCACAAAAATCTTAAGACCAATCTGCAGCGTAAAGCTTTCCGTGTCTGTCAAATACAGCAAAGGCTTCAGGAAATCATTCCAACTCCAGTTAAAAGAAAGAACCACCACCGTCATAATGGCCGGCTTGGCCATGGGAAGCATAATCCTTCTCCAGATACAAAAGTGTGACGCTCCATCCATCTGTGCTGATTCTATCAGTGAATTGGGAATGCCAGCATAAAACTGACGAAGCATAAAGATGAAATATGCCGAGCCCATAAACTGCGGAACGATCAACGGCAGATAAGTGCCTACCCATCCCAGTTTAGCGTACAGCACATACTGGGGTATCATGGTCACAAACTCCGGAATCATCATGGTCGCCAGAATAACGGTAAACATGATATTTTTCCCCGGAAATTTAATCTTTGCAAAGCCGTAAGCCACTAACGAATTGGCGAGCACACCGCCCAGAATGGCAAACCCTGCCACAAAGACGGAGTTTACAAACCATCTTGTAAAATCTGCGCTCATCCATGCGTCTTTAAAATTGCTCCAAATGGGGTCATGGGGATACCAGGTAATCGGATAAGTAAAAACCTCATCCATGCTCTTAAGAGCGGTGGAAATCATAAACCACAGAGGCATGATGACTGTCAGGGATGCCGCCGCCAAAAGGAGAAAGCAGATGATATCCCCTATCTGTTTCTTTCTTTTTCTGCTTGCCAGGCCGCCTTTTGTTATTACATGTTCCTCTCCACTCATTAAGTATCACCTTCTTCCGTATGAACCCAATATTTTGATGCAACCAGATTGATCAGTGTGATTGTCATAACAATCACCAACAGGAACCATGCCATGGCTGCAGCATACCCCATATTGTATCTGGTAAACGCCTCATCATAAATGTGCAGATTGTAAAAGAGCAGCGATCCCGCCGGGTCCCCCTTTCCGTTCTTGCTCATGACAAGCGCTTCCTGAAACACCTGAAAGGCTCCTGTCATGTTGGTGATAATGTCGAAGAAAATAATGGGAGATATCTGCGGCAGCGTAATCTTTCTGAACTTCTGCCAAAAGTTAGCGCCATCGATATCCGCTGCTTCATACAAGTCCTTTGAAACGGAATTCATGGAAGATAAATATAAAAGCATACTGGTTCCCAAGGCCCACACCCTCATCATCACGAGAGATGGCTTAGTCCACGCAGGGTCTGACAGCCAGGAAGGGCCTTCAATCCCAATCAGACGAAGGGCTGAGTTGAGCAGACCGCTCTTCGGAGCCAGAAGCTGCATCCAGAGTTGGTATACCGCCACACCGGAAAGAACCGTGGGCAGATAGAACAACATCCTGAAAACAGGCGTTCCCTTCACTTTCCGGTTCAGCAGCGTCGCCAGGAAAATGGCGCACACGCAAGAACTGGGAACCGCCAGCAGTACATAGTAAAGAGTATTTCCTAAAGACTTCCAAAACACCGGATCCTTCCTGAACATCCTGACATAATTTTCCAGTCCGACGAAGTCCATTCTGGAGGTCATGTTATAATTTGTAAATGATGCGTACAGCGAGAACAGCAGCGGTCCTCCTGTAAGGCAGATAAATCCGATGACCCATGGGCTGATAAACAGCCACCCTGCACGCGCTTCTTTCTTTTCCCTTTTTGTCATACCATGCTTCATATTTCTCATTCCTTTTCAGAGTGCCGCTCCCGTCCCTTCAATGACGCCGAAGCATCGTCCATGTCCGTTCCAAGCTTCTCCCGTCATACCGCTCTCTGCCGCATAGGAATGCGGCAGAGTACGGATGGCTGAAAATCTCAATTATTTATTGTCATTCACAAGCTGTTCTACCTGAGCCTGTGCCTCATCCAAAGCTTCCTTCGGAGTCTTGTTGCCAAGAATGATTTCATCCAGATATGGAAGCACGATATCAGATGCACCAGGCGCTGTCAGTCTGTCAAGGGTAACCACCGTTGTAGGCATTGCCTCCAAAGCTGCCTTGAATACAGGTATCTCCATCAGGGAAGGATCCTGAGACGCTTCAATATTAGCAACGGTATCATATACCTGAGATGCCCAGTAAACCTGTGACTCTTTGCTGGTGATGAACTTTACGAACTCCCACGAACCCGCTACGTCCTTTGCGCCGTAAGGAATTTCCACTGAGAAGCCGCCGCCCCATGAATAATGCTCACCGCCTTCTTCCAAAGCAGGCATCAGGGCAACACCATAATTCTTGTCCGGCGCAAAGTCACGAACCTTAGTAAACTCAGTAGGTGTGTTGACCCACATTGCAACCTTGCCGGCTACGAAGGGATTTGTCATACCACTGCCAAATTCTGCAGTAAAGCTGTCCAATTCCTTCTTGCCATAATACTCATAGAAGTCAGTATAAATGTTTTCAAACAATTTCACTTTTTCAGGTGTGTTTACGGTAACATTGCCTTCTGCATCCGTATAATCCTTACCGTCTGCACTGAATGCCCATGCGTTCCACTCAAGGGTGCCGGGATAGAAGCCGAGGCGGTCATAAGAACCGTCGTCATTCTTCACATCCAGCTTTCTGGCATATTCCACCAACTCAGCCCAGGTCTGCGGAGGCGCTTCCGGATCCAAGCCTGCCTCTGCAAAAGCGTCCTTATCATAGTAAAGGATTCTGGTGTCTGTCACATAAGGAAGTCCGTATGTCCTGCCATCATAAATCATGGCATCCATAAGCTGCGGATAAAACTGATCTGTAAAGCCCTCACCTTCCTGTGCAATCAGATCGGTAAGATCAGTTGCCTGGTTCGCCTGACCTCTATGGGTTACGGTACGGATATCCTGAATGATAATATCAGGCGGGTTGCCTGCAGCTGTTGCTGCAAGAGCCTTGGTCCACACATCACCCCAAGGGTAATTAACATGCACGACTTCGTATTTATCCTGAGATTCGTTGAAGTTCTGGCAAAGCTGTTC
The DNA here is from genome assembly GCA_910577735.1 of uncultured Lachnospiraceae bacterium. Lineage (GTDB taxonomy): Bacteria > Bacillota > Clostridia > Lachnospirales > Lachnospiraceae > UBA3282. The sequence goes on along the minus strand of CAJTOO010000026.1, from coordinate 20,386 downwards.
GATAACATGCTTATACTGGCCATCTCCCCACCAGTCCCAAACCTCAAGTTTGACTCTTTCACCAGAAGCCGTCTCTTCTGCTGCAGCGCTCTCATTCCCTGCTGCCTCAGTGGTCTCAGTTGTGCTCGCTTCTGTCTTTCCGCTGTCAGCCTTGTCCGCTGTATCTGCAGAACCTGTGTTTCCACAGCCTGCAAGGCTTGTAACGCTAAGAGCTGTGGCCAGCATCAATCCGATTAATTTCTTTGCTTTCATGTCTCTTTCCTCCCGTATTAAATTTTGTTTAATTCCTTTTGCAAATCGCTTTTCTATGTCATTTGCATTTTCAGTATATACTGTGATATTATCCTTGTCAACCTTGTTTAATGAAATTAAGTTTAATAAATCATTTTTCATTATTTTGCATAATTTTGACCAATATATTTTGTTAACAATATATATATTTGGCTATTTAGTATATCCTTTGCATAGTTCGTTGCTTTTCACGAGTCCTCCGCCCTTATGCGATTCGTATTTATATTATATTAAGTTTAATTATTTTTTCCACAACAAACCACCCCAGTTAAGAAATCCCATTTCCGCGCCAGGGGCAGCACGAATGCAGTCATGACACAAAGCCCGCTCTTTCATTCTGGTAACATTCCCAATGCCGGCATCAGACTCCTGCCGCACACCGCTTCTTCACTCGCCCGGAAAAAAATAATCTTCCAACATAGCGCATAGCGCATGATAAATCGGCAAATGAAGTTCCTGCACATCCGCCGTTACCTGGGCCGGTACAATCAGGCACACATCGCTGCATGTTTTCAGCGCCCCACCATCTTTCCCCGTCATGGCAATGACCTTCATTCCCTTTGTGGCCGCCACCTTGGCCGCCGAAATCACATTCGCAGAATTTCCCGATGTACTCAATCCCAAAAACACATCACCCTCCCGTCCATATCCATAGACCTGTTGGGCAAACACCATTTCAGGATCCACATCATTTAAAAATGCGGTAGAAAGGGCGCCATGCTGGGTTAATGCAATGGCCGGCAGAGCTCCTTGTAACTTTTCTCCCTGCTCTCCAAAACGGCGTTTTTCTTCTGCCAGCAGTTTCCTCTGTTTATAGAAACCCTTCATCAGTTCCCCCACGATATGGTCAGAGTCCGCCGCACTCCCGCCATTCCCGCAGACCAGCAGCTTGCCTCCCTTTTCGTAGCTGTCTTTTATGATTTCATATGCCCGCTTTATCTCATCTTCCATTTTAACAAGAGCCGGATAACGTTCCGTCAAACGCGCCAAATGATCCATTTCCATCCTCCTTTCCTCCGTATCCTGGTTAACCCTTCCCCAATACAGCGCTTTGTACTTTATACTTCTAAAAGATTCGTCTTTTGTATCTTGCTGCCGTCCCGGCTGATCTTATAGGTCGCTATCTCATCATGGCCCATGGAAATGGTATATGTCTTTTCCCGGAAGATAAGTGTGGTTTCCGTATCCTTTCCTTCCGTTTCCAAAAGCCGCAGCACAAAATCCCCATCGTCTTCTGCCTTCTTTACCAGTACCAAGGACACATTTTCCGCTTCAACCCTTCCCAGAGAAAACCGGCTCTCCACCTGCCTTCCCCTGCCGGAAGAGACATGGGCACTATCCCCCAAGTACTCATATGCACCATTGATCTTATCTGCAATGCGATGCAATTCCCTTTCCGGCAAGGCATCTCCATGAGGCTTCAGCACCAGCCAGAAGGTCTGGGTTCCAATATCCGTATATTCATAGGTTTCCTGTTCATTCCACCAGTCAGGGCTGTTACCCTGGGCGTAGATGGCGCTTCTCACCGCCGTAATCTGCACTCGCCCTTCTTCCATATTGAAAGCGTATTTACCGTCATTGGCTATCGCAAGACCCCTTCCCGCTTCATTACTCACATCCAGGAATCTCTGCATGTTGTACTCCACATTGTCCAAAATCCTACGGCGAACCATGCCGTAAGCTGCTTCCGCCCGTGTCTCCACCGCCTCTGTTCCAACAGGATAGGCCAATTTCAACAGATGCCATGCGTGGTTGAACCTAAGTCTGTTCTCCACCCGCAGTTCTCTTTCCTTTTCCCCCAGATAATAAAGCTGCTCCAATCTTGTGTCCTCATAGGAAAGACGGACACGAATCACTTCCCGAAGCTTTCCGCTTTCCACCTTTTCTATGGAATCCAGATGGAAGTCCACCCCCAAATCCTCATATCTTCCGTCCTGCAGATGTCCCCAGGCATCCCGCTCATCCAAATACAAACGCAGGGAAGCCACCTCTGTGAGGGCATGATATCCCGTCTCTTTTTCAATCAGGGAAGAAAGCATACCCGTTTCCTTATCAAACTCAGCCAGCAGATATGCATTTTCCAATCTTAAGGCATCGGGATTCAAAATCTCCATGTGGGCTGTGGATTCCAAGGAAGGTTCCTCCTTCACTACCCTGTACTGTGCAAAGCCGCAGGCCGGGATAGAAGCATAGAACACAAACCTCCGCCTGCCTCCCAAGGTAGTATGGCGAATCTTGGCGTCGGTATGAATTCTCTGATAAGGAATCTCCCCGCCCTCAGGATCTAACAGTTTCAGAGGGCTCTGGCAGAACCACTCCAGTTCCACCTCCACATAATCTTCATAGGGCATGCCGCCCGTATGGAATATAAACAACGGAAATCCCTCACCTCTGGTATCCTGGGTATTCACCACATGCTGGATTGCCAGCGCCGCGATTTCTCCTGCTCTGGCACAAACACCGGAAATCTGCATAACAGCCTCGTCCCTTGCAGATTTGATGGTGGTGCCGCCCATGGTGTCATGAAACTCATTGAAGTGAACCACCTTCCAGAGACGCTCCATTTCTCCCGTCTCTTTCATAAAGTCCCCACAAATATCGCAGGCTATACCCATCAGAACATCCGCTTTCACAAGCCGCCTTTCCGCCTGACGCATCTTCTGCTTGAACAGAGAATCAATCGAATAACAGCCCTGGTTGATCCGTTCAAAGGGCCCCGTCAGCACCGGAAAATCTCCTCCGCCGATATCCTCCAAAAACTCCGCATAACTCGAAAAAGTAAGTTCCGCTTCTTCCAGAGACTCTTGCAGCTCATGGATCGTATTGATGTTCTCAATGGTAGGCCCGCCGCCGTGATTGCCCACGCCATAACAGCAGATCATCTTGTCATAATCCCTGGTCCGTTCCAGCGTAAGTTCTATATTTTTCACCGTGGGCTCATGAAACCAAGTGGTATATTCTGCCGGAAGGCAGAGGGCATTTACCCGGCTGCCATCGCTGCTTTCCCACGTGAACACAGGGGTGTCCAGTCTGGGCCGCATAAATACGTAAGAATCCATACCGCTCTTTTTCAGAATCTGGGGCAGGATCGGATTATGCCCGAAACTATCCACATTAGAACCGATTTCAGCCATCTTTCCGAAACGGCTCTTTAAGTAACGCTGCCCATACAGTCCATGCCGTACAAAAGCCTCTCCGCAGGGCAAAATACAGTCCGGCTCAATAAACCAGCCTCCCGTAATCTCCCAGCGGCCTTCCGCCACCCGCTGTTTGATTTCCTCAAACATTTCCGGCAAAATCCCTTCAATCCATTCAAAAAAGGCCGTGGAAGTGGAAGTGAACCTAAAGTCCTCAAACTCCTTCATACGTTCCAGCGCAGAAGCATAGGTAGCCTTAACTTCCTGCATGCCTTCCTCCCAGTTCCAAAACCAGACGGGATCTATATGTGAATTTCCAATCATGTACAGTTTTTTCTTTTCCATCATCCCCAACCTCTCTGCATCGGTATTACCTTCATTTCTTCCATGCCATCACTGTAAAAATCTTCATAAGCCTTAACCCCCACAGAGACAGCCGCATAATCCCCAATCTGTTCCCCCAGGGAAGCAGGCAGGATCCGGCATACCCTTGCCGATGCCTTAAGCGCCTCCGCTTCGATGACTTCCAGCATCCTTTTCTCCAGCGCTTCCTTCTGTCTGGCATAAATACTCCCAATAATAATTCTCTCCGGATTCAGAATATCTATGAGAAGTGAAATCCCCCTGCCCAGATATTCCCCAACCGTGTCAAAAATCTCTGCCGCCAGAGGATCCCCCTGCTCCATGGCCTCCGCAATGGATTTGGCGGAAATATGTGAAAGTTCTTCTTTCCTTCGACAGAACAAAGGCGGATTACCGGCTTCCAGGGCTTCCTCAGCCCATTTCCTGCCAAGATCGGCAATACCACCCCCACTGCAGAAGCCCTCAAAGGATCCCCCTTTGCCATACCCCATCGGACCATCCTTCGCCAGCCGGATATGCCCTACCTCTCCCGCCAGATTGTTGGTGCCGGAATACAGCCTGCCATTCAGGATAAGACCCGCCCCCATACCCGTGCCAAAGGTCAGAAAAATCATATTCTGGCAGCCCCTTCCCGCACCCATCCTCCACTCTGCCAGGGCACAGGCATCTGCATCGTTCTGAATCATCACCGGCACGCCGAAGGCTCTTTTCAACGGTGTAAAAATATCTGCGCGCTCCCACTTTGGCAGATTCGGCGGAGACAGAATCAGGCCCTTCTCCGCATCAAGAGGCCCGCCGCAGGAAATACCGATGGAACACAGCCTCCATTTCGGATTTTCCTTTAATTTCAGACGGATTACCCTGATAAACTCCTGCACCGCCCGGGCAAAATCTTCCCGTTCCGTATCCATCCTGATCTTTTCCAGAAATTTAATCTCTTCTCCTTCAAAACAAGCAAAGGAAATGGCGCACTTCGTCCCTCCTATATCAATACCAGACACTACCCGCATCTTTCAATCCGCTCCTTTCATAAACAAATCCATAAGAAATATACCTAATACTAAAAAAACTATAAAAACAGCAATATGTATTGTCGCATCATTTGTTACAAGATATTTTATAAATTCTTGTGTTTTTTATTATGCCCTCTTCTTTCTTCTAAGTCAATATATAATTAAACTTTTTTTAATATCTATTTTAATATTTGGCGCTATCCACAAAAATCAAAACAGGAAGCATTTCATCCCGCCTCAATTTTTGTTAACATTAACTATGAACAATCTTGCGCCACTCAAAAAAGCACCCACTCCAAAGCGGATGCCTGACAGTCAGTCATATAAAAAACACCGCTCCGATTTCAACGGAAGCGGTGTTTTGCGTAAAGCCGACAGCCCATTTGTATAAACATGCAGCACAGCAGGTCATCCATGCAGATTTTCCAGAGCTTCGGCATTATTTGAGATCACCTCTCCAACAGCCCGGCACGTCTCCATGTCCGGACAATCCCCACAGGTCTCCATACCCTTTTTCAATGCGCACTGACGAATGCCACAGAGACTATCGCAAAATACGGTTTTAACCCCATCCGCACGACAGCCTTGACAATTGATATGTTCAGGAAGAATGGGCGCACCGTTTAACTGAGCCCATAGCTTTGCCGTTTTTTCACGCAGCGCCTGATCATCATGAATGGTCGCAAGATATGCATCACATTTTTCACAATCCAACCCACAATATGCAATCATATTTCTCACAGTTATGTATCTCCTCAGCTTTCTTTTGTTTTTCTAAGCATAACACATCATCCTATCGTTTCACAGAATAATTAAGAGTCGCAGCCATAATTAGAATATCTTTCCCAAAAACAGTGATTTTAAGTCAACTGCTGCCTTTATGATGTGTCGGACCGCATCCTTTCCCGATGTCAAGGGAATGTGTGATCGCCATAGTCACATAATCCTTTGCTTCTTTTGGGAAAACAATAAACAGAGTTCCGTCACTTACCGATATGCTGCTTTCCCTGTTAATAAATTCGTTGCTTACCCCGATAGGAAATGTATTTGTCGAGGTTGCGTTATTTCTGCCCTTTCAAAAATACTTCCCAACTTTTTCTGCTCTGCTTCAGAAAGACTTCCGCACTTCTTATCTGCAAAGGCACACCATTCCTTACAGCTATCAGCATACTGGTCATCGGCATAATCCTGGATGAAATCCCAATATCTCGATCTCCGTCTTTCCGGTTTTCCGGCAATGGGATTGAAAGTCAATAAAAGTTTCAAATCATTACTAAGGAAAGATATGCTTTTCTTTATTGGTTATCCATCGTTAAATAATCAAGGCTCACCCTTAGTGTGTCAGCAATCCCGAATGATACAGTATCAACAGTCCTCTGTATGTTACATCGCAAAGTTTCCTAGTCCTGCTCCTCCAGTCTACCTCCAGTTGCCCGCCGCCATAGCATCCCATTCCTTTAAGTGCCTTTTCGACGTAGTTTGCACGGCATATTCCCTGATCGTCTATAGAATCATAAATAATATCAACCTCTTTTTTTAGCGGTGGAACAAGACTGTATAAACCACATCGACACATATACTCTACCAAATCCAGAAATACATAATACTCTCCGCCAGTTTCTATACCCAGTTTCATGCCCTCCCTAAATGCACCACAACAACCAACCAAATGCCCAATATCTACACAATAGGCTGGTGAATAATGCAAGCCTGTGTCTTTCAGTAACTTATTAAAAGAATCCGCCAGCATTGCTCTATTCTCACTGTTCCGCCAACTGTTTGTATGAGCCAAAATATCCAGATGATACCAACAGGGCCATTTTTCATAGTCGTTAAAAACGTATACGATTCCATCGGGGTTGATTCGTTCGGGATGTCTCCTTCTTATTTTCACGATATCTGTCACCGATTTTATTTCAGTAACTCTTCTAAAAGATTCCAGTGCCGTGGTAATTTCTTTTGTAATATCAAAGGTGTCTTCATAACCAGCTCTTGCAACACAAGCAGCTTTAATGATGTCCGAACCGGCGGCTGCGTATCTTCTGCAGTCAATATCCCCTTCGCCGAACAATTTGGGGGATATAATTTTGAATGCTTCTATTGCATTCTTCAGAACAGGAGTATCTTTATACACCAGTTTTTCGCCAAGATATTTTACACCAACCTCTTGATTTTCATATTGTCCTGCATTTTTGTTAGACCCATGAAAACCATTGCCTAGCCAACCGTTTTCTTTTTGGCATGTAATGATACTTTGGATTATTTTCTCTTGCAAAATCCTATCTTGTAAATCTCTTTTTTCGTCGTCTGTGATATTTTCCAGAATATCATTTTTGACATGATAAACAATCGAGGGATTCGCATGTTGCACTAAAAACTCTGATATCCTGTCAAGCAAGTCACTTTGATCACTGTTGGAATCTCGTCTTGCAGAATCCTTCATTTTCAAAATTGAAAATTCTTTCACTCTTTTCCTCCCTTTAGTAAACGTCAAATCCCTGATATGGGAAACAAAATCATATAAAATATTATACCACTAAATAACCGGAGATTGGCAAACTGATTAAAATGCTTTCATAAAATGTTTCATTACCGACAAAATTTAATAGCGCCGGCAATCCGGCGTGTTGCCTGTCCACTGATTGCCGCAGGTGATTCACTTTCAATTGCAGCGGCAAAAATTTCTGACCGCTAAGGAACACAAATTTCTGACCGAATATCTTTGACCATAATTTTGGCTTGATAGTTTAGCGTTCCAAAGTCCTATTTTAGAGGACATGCCAATAGAGTTTCCTATTTGAAAAGATAGACGCTTGATATATAGGACAAATGGGTTACAATTCCGTATCGCCTTTCCGCATTATGGCACAAACTACCTGCATATTTTGGAGGTGATTTATATGCAGAAAATATGTCCAGTGTCTTGTTTTTCTGCATATAATACAGTATAGTTATATGCAGAAAGGATGGGATTATATGAGAAAATTTGATTATTCTTTTTTAAATAACGGCTTGTTACCTGCGAATCTTGTAAACTTAACTGCAAACATATCTTCTCTGAAGACCATGGCAGGTGTACGAAAAGACAAATACAAACAGATTTTTACTGAACTTGAAGCCGTTGCAAAGGTACAATCTATTAAAAGTTCTAATGCTATTGAAGGAATTGTTACAAGCGACGAACGTATCGCTGCCATTGTAAATCAAAATAGTGCCCCTCTTAATCATAACGAAGCAGAAATCGCGGGTTATAGGGACGCATTAAATGAAATTCATTTAGGCTTCGAACATATCAATTTCAGAAATCGTGATATTCTGCGTTTGCACGAAATGATGATGTCTTTTGCCGGATATGAATACGGCGGCCAGTACAAAACTGATGACAATGTAATTTTAGAGATAGACTCTGACGGCAATAGACGAGTTCGTTTCCGCCCTACTCCCGCAGCCGAAACACCGAAAGCAATGGAACAACTAGAACTTGCATATATGGAGGCTTGCAGCGATGCAAATGTGAATCAGCTTTTGTTGATTCCCTGTATTATTTTGGACTTTCTTTGCGTACACCCATTCCGAGACGGCAATGGCAGAATGTCACGCCTGCTTTCTCTGTTGCTTTTATATAAAAATGGGTTTGATGCAGGAAAATATGTGTCCTTTGAAGAACAGATCAATAAATACAAAGCATATTATTATGAATCTCTCCGTCAATCTTCAGATGGTTGGGAATCTGGCGAAAACAGTTATTTCCCTTTTATCGAAAACTTTTTATCTATGCTTTATATGTGTTATAAGGAACTTGATAAACGTTTCGCTGTTGTTCACGGAAAAAAGATTACAAAGAAAGCCCGTGTTGAGGCTACGATATTAAATAGTCTAATGCCGCTTTCGAAAGCGGAGATATGCAAGATTCTTCCTGATGTAAGTCCAACTACCGTTGAAGCTGTTCTTGGCGCTATGGTGAAAAGCGGTGCGATAAAACGAATCGGCGAATCGAGGGCATCACGATATATTAAGGTATAGTACAAGGTGAACAAAATGGATGTGTTTTCAATTAGAACTGAAATAGGGCGACTGCCAGAACTACGACAAGAGGGTGAAACACCTTGATATTAGTCTGTTAAATAATAAGGCGTGTTACGATCATTCCCAATAACAATAGTTTCCTGTACTTTGTTATCCACACCAGGTAGTATTTGATATCATATGTGCAATGGGACGATTTCCTGTAGTTTTCCATTTTTATCACCTCAAGTTTAGTATCTCTGTTTTACGTAATCCTAAACTTAGGGGATAGGATTGACCTAAAGGTTTCTCCTTAAGGCGAGGGGTTTAACCCCATTACACAGACAATAATCATTAAAAGAAGAATATCAGACTTATATCTTCACTTGCTGAAAATATGAAGTAATGAAACGCTGGGGAATGGCAGCTTAAACAGTGCCATTCCCCCATATTTTTATTGCTTTTTATATTTAATGTTTTCCATATCTAAAAAATTCAATGCCTTGCTTTTTATTTTAGGAGGAAATTTCCATGACATTTCAGGTTCCCGTACACATTCCGGAAGATTTATCCCTTCCCGAAACAGAAGCCATCCGTGATGAACAAATCACGGTTATGGAGGCAGACGGCTGCGTTTCAGGGCAGTCTGGTTGCGTTTCAAAACTGCACATGAAAAAAGTAGTTCAGAAAGTGGCGCAAATCCTTGCCACACAAGGGGTTTCGTGCTGCGAATGCCCCCGGACGCAATATAAGTTATATCCCTTATTCGACTGCAAAGAAACTAATTTAAGGTATTCCCTGCAGATTGTCTGTCCGGATGACAAGATGCCCTATCGGTTTGAGTTGACGCTTACTCCCATCATTCTGCCAGCAGAAAACAGTAATCACGCACCCACTAACCAGACTGACACAAAAAATCAAGAAAGAAGGTAAACACTATGGCAAACACAAGACCAAACAAAAATATCCCCTCAGAGCAGGAGAATCCCCTGTTTCACGATACATGGAAGTTACTGAAGAATTATCGTGATGCTGTCTGGAACCTTGAACTGGCTGTTCAGCAGGTACGCAGCACCTTTGAAATAGAATACGGAAGCAGTATTGAGGAATTTCTGGACTCCATCTATCTTGCAGGAGCTGACATCGGCGGTACAAGGCTTGAGGACTACGCCAAGAGTATTGAGCGCAGCAACAAAATGCTGACACTCTTAAATTCTGCAGTAGACATTCTTCGGAACAAACACAAACATGGTGAGCAGTATTACTGGATACTCTATTACAGCTACCTGTCTCCCCAGCAGCTCCAAAATACAGATGAAATCATAGAGAGCCTGCGGCCGCATATAGCGAACATTTCCCACAGAACCTACTACCGCAAGCGCCCGGAGGCTGTTCAGGCACTCAGTTCCATCCTATGGGGATACACCTCAAAGGACTGTCTGGAAATGTTGGACAAATTTATTCCGAAAGATGCCCAATAGACAATTTATGAACAGGTACTCATAATTATTTAAAAACTAAGGAGAGTGCCTGTTTATGAACACTTTGAGAAACTATATTTCAGAATATATTGAATATTGTGAATACCGAAAACGCTTAGATTCCAAAACCTTGAAGGCCTATAAGATAGATTTAAAGCAATTTGAAATATTTTGTACTGATCTATCTGATTGCTTTGCTAAAAATGTAGTGGACGATTTTATTACCAATTTGCACAAACAATATAAACCTAAAACTGTCAAACGTAAAATCGCAAGCTTAAAAGCTTTTTTTCATCATATGGAATATAAAGAATTGTTGAATGAAAATCCTTTTACAAAGCTGGACATCCGCTTTCGAGAAGCCAAACTCCTTCCTAAAACAATTCCTTTTCATTCCATTCAAACATTTCTTTCTACGCTTTATGCACAAAAAGAACTCGCCGAATCAGAATACCAGCTTCGCTGCTGTATCAGAGATATAGCCGTTATTGAATTACTATTTGCTACCGGAATGCGAATATCTGAATTATGCTCATTGAAACCATCAGATATGGACTTTGAGAGCAATAACATTTTAATTTATGGAAAAGGTGCTAAAGAAAGGATTATACAGCTTGGTAATCAAGAAGTTATCTGATCAATCTGTTCGCTTTATAATCAATCACTATGCACAGCTTGCCGGTATTGATCAACATATTACTCCACATATGTTCAGGCATTCTTTTGCTACTCTTTTATTAGAACAGGATGTTGATATTAGATACATACAAAGAATGCTTGGACATAGTTCTATTAGCACAACCGAAATTTATACACATGTGTCGAATACAAAGCAGAAGGATATTTTAGTTCATAAACATCCTAGAAACTTGATGGAGGTGAATAAAGGATAATATAAGGCTATCATTTAATTGAGTTGCAATGCTATCATCATGTCCTTTCAGGGTTGCCATATCTATCGAAAAATCCAAAGGCTTTTCTCCCCTTTTCGCCTGCAAATATGATAATAATTTTTCAAACACATTTCGATCCAATTCATTTTCAGCTAAAAGACACAGAATGTAAAATTCTGTTTCATCCTTATTCATACTCGGTATTCGAATAGGATATTGAACAAGTTTTTCTTGGTATTCTTTTCCAATGTCCATATTTATACCCTGTATATCTTTGAATTTTGTCTTTATTGCGTAAGATACATGTCTTTCATCAGCACCTATTACAAAAGCTACTTTTCCCTCAAATAGAAATAGCCTCATTGCCTCCAATGTATCTAAAATAGTATTTGGACTGCAACGATCCAATTCATCAACAAAAATGACAAGTTTCTCAATTCCTGCTGCTTCTATTAACTGTGCAAATTTTTTTCTAAACTCCTTTATATCCTCCCTTAATTCTTTATAATCCAACTTCTCCTTTAAATCTTTAATTACTGTTTCTTCATCTAATTCCCCTAAAGCCTTTTTTGATTCTTTAATGACAGATTTCATTGTAAGATTGGCAAATGAATACCTTTAAATTTATTCACCGACCAAATTCACTTTGTTCCTTATTTCCTCCATCAACTGATAAACTGTTGTACATGGACACATTTGGGATGGAGTGGTTTTCCCATCACGCACACATTGTTCATGTTTCTGTCTCGCTATTTGAAGTGCCTTTTCTTCATCTCCGGTTCGGAAGATTTTTTCATACATTGCTGCATCTGACTTTGAATACCTCTGTCCCGTGTTTCTTTCAAAAACTTTTTCAAATTCGCTGCAACATACCCATGATTCCATAATAGCTGTCATTGAACCATAATAAGAATGCATCCAAATTTCAAAACATGGATTTGACCACCCCACCCTTATGCCAAAAGACTCGGCTTCTCTGATTATCTCATCAAAGTCTTTCACCTCATCCCTGTCAAACACAATCCAGGGTATTCGATATTGTGCGTCATAAGCGGTCATTGCAAGACATTTATCAATCATTGCCCTCGTCTTGGTCTCCGCTACCTTGATTACCAATTTCTTTTGGACTTCTTTCGGAAGTTCCTTATGCAGTCCCTGAAAATAACATCTCTCTGTGGCTTCCGTATCTGTAACGACCAGATAATACCCAAGTTCCGGAATCTTAACAGGAGGACGCTGCTCTCTGGATTTACGATTCCCAGTCCTGTCTTTTCTTGCCATACCCGTCACTCTCCCTTAAAGATATCAATACTTTTCAACGTAGGAATCGCACCATACTTGCCTATCAGATAATTTTTTTCATAGCTCTCATCTTTCCTGATTCTGGCTCCGGACTCATCTACAAAATCTGCCAGAGAATACAATTTTGATATTCCCTGTTCGTCCTTTTCGGTAAACCATACCTCGTCCCGGCGCAAAAGCTGGTTAGACAACTGCCATGTGTCATGTGTCGTAAAAATCAACTGCGCATGTCTTGTATTTATTTCCGGATTCAGGAAAGTAAGCAAAAAGTTCCGGACCAATAGCGGATGCAGGCGGGCATTCAGCTCATCAATAAAAAACACACTTCCCTTTTCCAAGACATCCTGCAGTTCCGGATACAACGCAAACATTTTCAGCGTTCCTGCCGACTCCATGCTCAGGGGAATCGCTGCAAATGTATCCGAGTCAATTTTTTTATGCAATGAACTGATCTTATAAGTTTCTTCTTTGCTATCTGCATCATTCGGAAGCTTTTCTATCTCAAAATCCTTAATGTGTTCATCAAAGGAGGCAAAATATTCTATTACTTTCTTTTGTACGCTGTTATCATCAACAAATCCCTTTGGCAGACGGCGTGACAAAAAGAAATTAGTAAACGGGTCCCCAAAGTCAGCAAATTCATTTGCCATAAACCAGTCACGGATATCTTTACACTTATTTACCTTTAATTTGGCTCCAAGAGATACGATCAAAACCTGTTTTTCCAAAGCTACCTGAATATTATCCCTGCTGCTCTTTGGAAGTCCGGATAAATCCAATGTATCTTCCTCGGTAGAACGGTAAAAAACAGAGGCATATTTGCGTGCAGTCTTTGCCTTAACATTTAACCATTCCTCTGTTACCCCATGTCGGTCTACACAAAAACCATAATTATATGTTTTTTCAGCCTTATCTCCCGGAATGGTGAAATATACTTCAAAACTGGATCCCGCATCATTTGAAACACTGTCAAACAAAAACGGAGTAGGTCTGTATTCCTCGAACTTTTCTTCCTCGTCCCCATATTTAAAAGATTCAATCACATAATCCGCCATATATCCAAAGGCATTATATATATTGGATTTCCCACTCGCATTCGCCCCATATATAGCCGCCATAGGCAAAATCTTATCATTTCCTTCTGAAACTACTCTGTCAGAAAACTCCGTCATCTTTGCGGCAGATAAATCTAATGTCGCCTCATCCCTGAAAGATTTATAATTTTTAAAACTAAATTGTATAAGCATATTTGCACCTCATTTCTTCTCTTATATATATTATATCGTATCTTCTCCTTTTTCAACACCTAAATTAGATTTTTTCTCACTTATATGTATTTTATTCGCAATTTTACTGACAGCATCAGTGAGGAATAAAGGCACAGTTTTCGTCCGCCTCCATATCGGCGTCAACGCAGTCGCCCATAGCTGCTACGATAATCGCCTCCCCGGAAAGAAGGATGAAGTCAGCTTTGTGGTGACACGGATTGACGCAGACCGGAACGTGGCGGTAGGGTTGATTTCGCGGATTATTAAGCAGAATATCTGATAAAGAGAGCAGGTGGCATATTCTTTCCCAGTATTGCCACCTGCCTTTTTGTTTCCTTCAGTATCATTCATCTATCTTTTTCAACCACCGACTTTAATAACTGCTTATCCTTAGACATGATAAATTTTATCTGCTCTTTACAACGCCGCAAATATACCTATTCAGTCTATAACTTGTGTCTTCATTAACTACCCTAATACGATTTCTATGGTTATTAGGTATGGTATCATTATAGAGCAGCGAAACTCTTGGATGAATTGGGGCATAAATACTTTTCGGCATTGTTATCCCCTCCTCATTATCATACAATTCACATATGACTGGAAAGCTGCTTGTAACAAACTGTTCATTTTCAGTAACTAAAATAACATAATTCAATTTCTGTATATCTGGCGCAAGTCGCTCCCCATTAAACTCTCCTGTCAGCCATACTTTTTTATTTGCAGCCTTGATAAGAGACTCCATACCTCCCCAAATTTCATTAAATGCAGAGCCTGCTCTATTGCTTCTATCTCCTCATTCCCCTTCAGTTCCTCCAGAAGTGTATCGGAATCTATATGTTTCAATAACCAGGGATTTCTTAAGAACATATTGGCAATAAAACTTGCTAGCACCTCTTTTTCTTGTGCATTGCAGATTAGTGCATTTTTATTCCGAGGTTCCCTGCATATGCCAATTATCTTTTTAAGCAAGAAACTATATTCCCTTTCCTTCTCTGCAAAATAGTCTTCAATCTGGTTTTCCAAAACATATTTCCCTAATTTCGGATTTGCATCTTCCCAAGGAGTTTCATATAAAAACTTTTCAAAACAAATATCTTTTGGTGCGCTGTGATAATATTCCTTTTTTTCTCTGTCAAAAACCCATAATTTATTATCATCAGATGTGAAGTTCCTAAGATAGAACTGAGGAACATAATGCTGTTAATCTATCCAACTCTTTAATGCCTTTTTCTATTTCCGCCATGATTCCTCCACTCCATCTAAAACATCCCCATGAGAAGCATATCTGGATTCTGAAACGGCAACCCGCTTGGCTTCCGCAAGAATCGCCTCCATAGCCGGACGTATCTGGCTCACTTCTTCCTTAAAATGCCCACGCAGGTCATTACCGCTGTATCCTTGGTTAATCAGATTCAAAATAATCTGTTCCGCAAATTCCATCTGTTATACGTCCTCTCATAATTTAAGCCTTCAAGCTATTTTGCTCAAAGGCTTTACTTTCATCATGCTCTGAAAATTCTTAAAATCTTTTCCTTACTGTCAACCAGCATATGAAAAACTCTTAATATGTACACAGTCCGCTCCCTTTCATCAATCATGAAGTAGATTTTGTAGTTTTTGTAATAAGTCTTTCTGATGCCATATCCTGCCAGTTCTTCATCTTCATCCAACTCATGGCTTTGAGGAAACAGGCTGAGACTGTTTATTGTCTTCCGAAAGCCTTTAACCATATTGACCGCAGTTTCCGGAGATTTCAGTTCAAAGGCAATGTAATCCGTCTGGTCTGCAATATCCTCCTCTGCCAGCGGCAGAGTGATTACCTTATACTTTGTCATTGGTATACCTTTTCTCCAGTTCGTCAAAAAATTCGTTGCAGTCCCGACCTTTTCCTGCAGCAATGTCCCGGTAGCTTTCCATTACCATTTCCCGTACCTGTTTCTGATTTTCATCTATTTCTCTCCGGTAATCCAAAACTTGCTGTGCTGGACTCATACAACTCACCTCTTTCACTTAAATATATTTTTAGTATACTCAAAAACCGCTTTCAATACAAGAAAATAACCTATAAATTTTTTCTGTCTTTTAATATAGTCTTATAATCCCCATTTTATCAAAAGTAGATAGCCAATTCTCCTCACTTCTCCACAATCAATGTACCTATCCTTTCTGTCGCTGTTTGAACGGATATTTTTGCAGAAATCTCAATTACCTTTCTGTTATCATGCAAAAAGGCTTCCAACTCGTTTTCTTTAAAATCAATAGGCATTCCAGAGTAGATGGAGTATGTATATAGCCCTGTTTCTTTATTATAACTCTGCTTCTCGTCGGATATATTCTGTGAACGGATTTCCACTTCTATTGAGTGAATACAAACTTTGATACTATCCCTCTTTAAAGCTAATCCGTTTTCCATGAGCATTGTATATATAACTTTCCAGTTTTCCGTGAGTTTTTCAAATTCATGAGTCAAGCTATAATTTTTATTAGCTAAAACATATTTTGAACCTATAAGCAATTCCAGATTATTAGAATGAAGATAATTCATATAATCCCTATCATCTGAAAAATCCTTTATTCTGTCTACTTGATCAAGGGCATTCCGTTTCCTCAAAATCCATTCCAACCCTAATGAGAATTGGCCATACATATTAGGACAAAAACTATCTACACAGTTTTCATTGACCGAATCTGTATAGTCAAACAAATTCAGCACTGGTATATGAATAACTTCACCCTTTTTATCAGTATCAGCAATTATATCCTTAAATTTTTCCCTCAGTTTTACTTCAGTCATTTGTTTTGTGTTTTCTGCCTTGTTTTCATATACATAGCCAGAATATGTATCATCATCTAAATTTCTTTCAAGCAATCCTGGCATATGATAAGTATTCGACAGATACAAAATAATAAACATATAATATTCGTTTATCACGTTTTCGATGATCATATATTTGGTATGACTGCCAAGCCTCTCGTAAGGTCCTAATAACTTTATCATCTGTTTCAGCATATCACTATTCAAACTGCTACTATCTATGCAGAGCCGCTCAAGAAATTGTCTGTATACTTTTTTTACGCTCTTATGTAAAACAATCCTCTCTGCACAATTTCGTACCTCTGGTGTCACAACTTTTTCACTTTCCCGCTTAGATAAGTAATACAAATAGCAATACACTAATAGTCCTAATAATACTTCATATTTTTCTTTCAGTCTGAAAATATTTGCCATAGCCTCACAGAAAAAACTGTCTATGACTAAAATATCCAAACCATTTTCAATAAATCCATAAATATAATTGAATTTCACAATACACCGAGCTTCTAAAAAGTCATCTATCCTTTCCTCTGGAATATTGGCTTTATAAGACCAAAAGCTACTTTCCAGTGTCCGTTTCCAATACATCATATACCGTTCATTATAATGCGTTTAAAGATAATGTACCGCAAAGCGGGCAAAGTAATATGTATTGTCCAATGCCACCCTTGAATTATTTTCATCATATCCAATCCAAAAGGTTATCCTCTGAACACTTTCAATAAAACCATCCCATTTTACATATTTTTGTACTTTTTCTGGAGGCATCTCTTTTATTGCATCAACCACATACTGGTCTATTTCGTCAAACAAATTAAATGGTTCTTGATAATTGATTTTTTCCATATTATCCAGTATATATTTCCATATTTTTATATATATATCTTCCAAAAGTTCTATTCCGTTTTCTCGAACAATGTTATTTTCTGAATTCAAAAAGCAATACTCTGCCTTTTTGCATACTTCCTTTATCCCTATCAGACTCTCCTGTGTTCCATAATTTAATAACGCTGTTATTCCGTTCAAGAAAACCCCGTAAAACAATTTCATAACGCACCTGACAAAACGGCAGAATCATGCTACAATTTGAGAAAGAGAGGTATGCTATTTATGGCAAACAAAACTAACACTATTCAGGAACTGAACCTTGCAGACAGTTTTTTATTTGGGAAAGTAATGAGCGACACGGAAATATGCCGCATGGTACTGGAAAAAATATTAAATGTCCCCATTAAAAAGGTAGAGTTCCCTGTTACCAAAAAATCACTGACATAGCACCTGACAGCGGGGACATCCGCTTAGGTGCCTGCATCAATGATGAGCAGGAAACCATTTACCCTGTTGAGATGCTGTGCTGCAAAGATGAGGAGCTTCTCAAAAAAGCAAGGTATTTCCAGTGCAATATCGACTCGGACATAATCCTCTCCGGAAAAAGATGCACAAAGCTGAAAAAATCGTACATCATCTTTATCTGCACCTTTGATCCATTTTCCGACGGACGCCACATCTACACCTTTGAGAACCGGTGTCTGGAAGACCTGTCCCTGACGCTCGGTGATGAGACCACTGAAATATTCCTAAGCACCAAGGGTAAAAAGGATGACGAGATAAAGGATTTTCTGGCATATATCGAAAACAGCACTGACACCTGTGCGCAGCAGACCTCCAGCCCGCTGGTCAGAGCAATCCATAAAAGAGTAACTGAAATTAAGCTGGACAAGGATATGGAACTCCAGTATATGACTTTATTACAGAGGTAAGGGGGAATATAATGTCAGAAGGAATCGTTTATCAGAATAAGGATATTTTATTTAAGATCCTCGGCCAGACATATAAAGAAAAAAGTTTTGCGGCGTATGGCATTGACCTGCCGAAGATCAGGGAGCTTCTTCCCACAGACCTGCCGAAGATCAGGGAGCTTCTTCCCACAGACCTGCCGAAGATTGCTGCAAACGAAAAAAGCATTGACAACCTGTTTCTGCTGGAAGACGGCACTTATGCGATTGTAGATTACGAATCGGTATACAAAAAGGCGAATAAGATAAAATATCTGAATTATATCGCACGGGTAATGGAAAAATACTTTAAGGAAGATGAAACATTCAACCTGCGCCTGATCGTTATCTACACCAGTGATGTACAAAGTGCGGAGCCAACGCTTGAAACGGACTGTTTTACCCTGCGTACTGAGCAGGCTTTCCTGTCCCATATAGACGGCGAGGCAGCCTTTGATGAAATTCAGTGCAAGCTCCAGTCAGGCATCCCTTTGGCAGATGATGACCTGATGCGGCTGGTGATCCTGCCGCTTACGGTTCCCGGTACAGAAGGGAAACAGCGTATGCTGGAGAGGATCGTTGAACTGGCTGAACAGATCCCGGACGAAGGGCAGCGGATTTTTACCCTGTCCGGCGTGATAGTTGCAAGTGACAAATTTATAAGCAGGGATTACATGGATCAAATAAGGAGGCGCATCAACATGACACAGTTAGGACAGCTTTATGAGAAGGAAAAAATTGAATATGCTAACCAGAAGGTAAGGGAAAATGCTAAAGAAATTGCAAAGTCTTTACTGGAAGACGGCACGGAAATCGTAAAAATTATGAAAGCCACCGGGCTTACAGAGGAGGAACTTCTTAATCTTCAAAATGAATTTTTAACGGTATAAAAAGTATATGCAATGATTTAGGACCGGTTCCCACCGGTCCTTTTTATGGTGTTAGAATATAAATAATACAAGTTAAAAGTGGAAAATTCTATAAAATAACTTACAATAGAGTATAGAAAGGATGGAGATTTTTCATGAGTAAACAATACGATAAACAATTTAAAGAGGATGTGATTTCTGGACGCTGGAGGAATTTCAGAAGGTAATCTCCCTGCTCTACAAGGGCGATTATTATGAGCATTACCTCTTTATTTCCTTCTGGGTACTGTTTATGACTGGGATGCGGATTGGTGAGGCTGCGGCGCTGCTGTAGTCGGATATTGATTTTGATATAGGTCTGTTGAGCATAACCAAGACCATGTATTATAAGTCAATGGACGATTTCAAACCCGTGGAACCGAAAACGCAGGCGAGCGTCCGCACCATTTACGTTGACGCTGATACCATAAGGGAACTAAAGGCATGGCAGGAAGTCCAGAAGAAAGTGTTGAAAAACTGCGGCTATGTTTTAAGCTACAACGGCATACCCACAAGCAAGCATACCCTTCCACGGGCATTGGAAAAACTTGCGGAATTAGCCGGCGTACACCGCATCAAAATCCATGCGCTGAGGCATTCCCATGCCTCCCTGCTCATCAGCATGGGCGAGAATCCCCTGTTGATCAAAGAGCGTCTGGGGCATGAAAAAATACAGACAACCCTTGGAACCTATGGTCATCTATATCCCAACACCAATCTTGAAGTTGCCAACAAGCTGACCGGGGTGCTTCAGTATACGCCTGCCACCCAGAGCGTTGCAGACTATACCAGCAACCAGCACACCGCAGCTTACCACAAGGAAGTGAAATAAAAAATGCAATCG
>CAJTOO010000026.1:0-221 GCA_910577735.1 uncultured Lachnospiraceae bacterium | reverse complement strand
TTGTACCCATGCACATCTTTTTCAAAAATTTGTGACATGTCGTAGCTTTTTAATAATTGCTCTCTTAATCATATAATTAGCTATGCAATGTGTAGCCAATTCACATTTGCCTTTGCATATGTTTTCCCAATACTGCACAACACTCAGAAAAAGCAAGTTGCTGATACTGAGCATCTATACCCTCTGCACTTTTAAGAAAATCGTCTAACTTCTTTGCACAA
>CAJTOO010000025.1 GCA_910577735.1 uncultured Lachnospiraceae bacterium | reverse complement strand
ATACGGATGGAGGCGTTGATGCCTACCTCTGAGTCCACGATGGGCGTTTTATCCACCGAGATGCGGATGTTTTTATCCAGAAAGCCTATGACGGAGGGCATGGTGTCGTCGATTACCATGCCGCAGGTGTTTAAGAGCCGCCTTGTCACGTCGATGGCATGCTGCGGCGACTGGAAGCGGTCGGGAATCTTCATGGAGCGCCCGCCGCTCATAATCACTTCAATATCGTCAAAGGCATTGACATTGACCTCCTCCACGCCGGGCATGTAAATCCATTTTTTCAGGAATGAAATTCCTGCCATGTCTTCATAGAGGGTGTCGCACAGTTCCTCGGTGGTAAGCCCGTCGATATGGTAGGAGCGGCTGATGATGTACTGGGAGATAAATTCCCGCAGGAGCTTTCTCGCCTCATCCCGGTTTCCCTCCGTGGTCAGCTTGTCCGCGTGCTTTTCCGTACAGTATTTCTGGACGTCTTCAAGGATCTGGTCGTAGGTCAGTGTTTCCTTCCCTGCGGAAGTAAAGAACATATCATTTAAGGATTCCATGCCCATAGTCTTTTTTCTCCTTTCCGGCAGGGGCTTTCTGCCTGTGGTTTCCGGTTCCGGTCGCAGGGGCGGCAGGTATGTCCGCATCCCATGCGTCGGGAACGTGGGTTTCGGGAACTACTGGGCTGTTTTGGTCTGTAGAACAGCCATTGCCTGCAAAATCTCCATTTCCCTCAGAATCATTCGGTTCCGTGTATTCATTTTCCGTATAAGGTTCCGTAGCAGATTCGTTTTCCGCAGGGATGTCTTCAGGCTGTGTAAGGCGTTCCCTCACCAGCTTCAGGGAGTTGATGTAGCTGTTGACCTGCAAATTAGATGCATCAGCTCCATGCAGATTAGATGCGCCTGATATTGATGTTGCGCGTTGGGGATCAACAGATTGCCTGCACCAACATCAGCAAGTTATCTGATCGTTATAAAAATTGAATTCACAGATCGGAGGAAATGCAAAAAGCAGGTTGCCCTGCTTTTGCTGCTAAATCTCATTATTGTTGATTGCCTGCATGACGATTTCTGCTGTGATCATATTACTCTTCCTGGAGTCTCCGATCAGAAGACAACTGTTGCATAGATTGTTGATGACACGCGGGGTTCCATCGGATGCATTTAGGATGGCCTCCAGTGCAGCATCTTCAAAAATTGCCCTGGCAGCACCAGCGCCCTGGAGCTTTTCAAGGATATAGGATCGTCCTTCTTCCTTGGTAAATGCAGGGATCTCATAGTTCATGATGATCCTTTGACGGAATGGTTCATGGATACTAAGACGAAGTGTTGCATTTAAAGATGGGAGCCCAGATAGCAGAACCACAGCACGATCCCTGGAATCCATCTCAAAATTAAATAAAAGCTTGAAGTCATTCAGGATAGCGGAACTGATGTAATTCGCCTCATCAATGATGATGACAGGCGTTTTCCTTTTTTCAACAGAAAGCCTCGTAAGTTCTTCCTGGATCGCACGGAAGTTGTCCGGTTTCCGGTAGTGGGCCTGTGCCCCCAATTCGGCAGCAAGATCCCGATAGAAATCATTGGGACTAAAGGTGGAAAAACAGGTATAGACCACTTTATATTGCGAGTTGTTTAATCCCTGTATCCAGGCCCTGATGGCAGTTGTTTTTCCACGGCCGGGGCTGCCAGTGAGCAGGCCGAAGCCCTTTGTTTTTGCAAGATAGTTCAGGCGGAACAAAACTTCTTTTGATTCATCCGTTGATACAAAGATTTCTTTGGAGTTCTTTAAAAACGGGTTGAATTCCAAACCATAGCGGATTGTATAATCCATTAGTCATCACCTCCATAAAGACGTGGCTTTTCACGTTTGATATCTGCATTTTCGATCTTATTAAGAAGACGGATGGGTGTAAGCGTACCATCTGCTTCTACAACGTAGATGAACTCCATATTAGGAGAATAACGGAGTTTGATCCTTTGTTTTGCAAAACGGTAATCGACCTCATACTCGATGTGATCAATCGTAACCACACAGTCAATGGAAACACGACGCTCTAACTCCAGTAAGAATAACTGATCGATCTTATCTTCGGGTAAGCGGTGGAAGCAGTCCGGCTCGCTAAAGTAGCGTTCCTGCGGACTCTTTCCATTCAGGGAAGAGTGGATCTTCTGGTTATACTGATTGACATACGTGTACAGGCTTCCTCGAAGCTCCTCAAGGGTATGGAAATCCCGCATGTCAAGGCCTGCCATCCACTGATCTTTCATGGTACGAAACCAACGCTCCACCTTGGCCTTTTGGGTTGGTGTATATGGCTGGTCATAATGAACCGTAGACCCGATACGGGCAGCAAGCAGGTCCATCTGTTTATTCTTGTAGGAACTGCCATTATCAAAGTTGAATAACTTCGGAACGCCAAACGTTGCAACAGCAGATTTCATGACAGACATAAGGTTTGCAAAGTTATCATTGAAAAAGACATCAATGCCAACGATGTAGCGGCTGGCATCATCAATAAGTGCAATCACATAAACCTTATGCTTTCTGCCATCTTCTGTTTTCAGATAAGGGCCAACGCTGCTGTCTCCACACCAGACCTCATTGGCATGGGCACGTTCATAGCGTCTCATGTCCTGATTGTTCGTTGTCCTTTCTTTTCGAGCAAGGCTGTTAAGGAAACGGTTCACCGTGGATTGTGATAATTCATTACGGTTGACAGAACCGTTGTCGCATAGCTGACGGAAGATGGCTGCCGCAGACATGCGGGGATAGTTCGTTTTCAGATATCTGATCTGTTCCTCAAGATCCGGATGGATCTTTCGAGAAGTACCTTCATCGCTGCGGCTGGAAGGAAGCAGCCCGTCAAAACCATTCTTTTGGTAGTGCTGGTACCAGCGTTTAATGGATGTCGGTGCCGGATGGATGAAGGATCCGTTTGGATGGAGTGCACCACGTGCAGAAGCCGCACGAAAGTAAGCTTCCTTGGATCTGTACTCATCCGGGAGACCGACAATCAGCGGTGAGATCATGGAATAACGCATTAAAGCGATATCCTGTGCTAATTCCTGTTTCATTTAAAGTCCTCTCTTTCGTTTTTTCTAAGAAAACTTGTTTTCTTTAGTATAAGAGGAAGCAAAAGCGTTTTCCTGTAAGGCTATGTGGGTGTTAGAAACAGAATATTTGGAGTCTGCCTTATCTGCATGAACTGGTTCCCGAAAAAAGCAAAACACTGCATTACGAGACGGGGCGAGAAAGATAATCCAATACGGAAGGAACGGACCTTCTGCATCCAGTGCTTCACATATCGTTTGATGATGGATGCAATGAGATTTTCATCAACGGAGAGAGTGCCAGCCATGATTTTCTCATAATCTCCAGAAGCCTCATAGTCAGAGATGATAGAAATCTGATCCTGCAGGGATACCTGGGAGTAAGGAACAAGTAAAGAAGGAAGTAAAGCATGAGTCCTGCCGCAGTGAGAGCATCTGACGCGACAGATAGATAAAGAGATCCCGGAATCGTCTTTTTTGAGAGAGCGGGTGTAATAACCATGGATAGTTAAGCAGCCAGAATGGCCACAGGTACACTGTAGCTGGTGAAACTGTAAGGTGTTGATGATATTTTCATAAGTTTTTTGATCGAGTGGATTGTCAAAAGGTACCATAATTGTTATCATAAAGGTGTTGCTTGCAGTGTTACATTGAAAGATGCTGCACTGTGAGGATTGTTTTGATAGCGGGTATCAAACTTTGGTCGGTGGGATACCTGCTATTCTTGTAACTTTGATATGATAACACAAGAAGGTACTGGTTCAAACACTCTGCTGTAAAATACATCAGAATATATGAGCCAGTACCTTCATTTAATTTGACGAATATAAGAAAGATCTGGAGCACCTAGGGTGCTGGATAACAATAAGGGAGATTATAAAAAGGGAATTGACACAAACATTATTAAGCAAACCGAAAAATTTTATGACCTTATTGAAAAAAACAAAAATGGAACTTACAAAATAAAATCGGGGCAAATGGTTTATGTATGTTTTTCATCAGACTTCTTGATAGAGGACGCAGATAAATGGCATACTGAATGCTGGGAAATGATACGGGAACGCTCCGACTTACATTTTCTCTTTCTGACAAAAAGAATTGAAAGATTTTTGGATTGTGTTCCGCATGATTGGGAAAGTGGGTACGAAAATGTTACGGTTGGCTGTATGGTTGAAAATCAAGAAAATGCCGATTACCGATTAGACATTTTTTCCAGCCTTCCTATTAGGCATAAAAATATTATTTGCCAGCCATTGATTGAGAACGTCAATCTCTCTGCATATTTGCAAGATATAGAATTAGTTGTTGTCGGCGGAGAATCTGATAAAAACGCAAGGCCGCTTGACTATGACTGGGTATTACAGATCCGGGAGCAATGTATTTTCCATAATGTACACTTTGAGTTTAGGCAATGCGGTACACACTTTATCAAAGATGATAAATTATATACATTAAAAGTCCTTGATTTATGCAATCAAGCAAAAAAAGCAAATATAAACTTCTAGCACTCTCTTTTTTGTGCATGAAAAGAGAGGAAATAATCAATCCAAAGAAATATAATTATCACTGGAAAGGAGTAGAAAAATGGAATGGATAGAAAAACTGAATAAAACAATTTCTTATATGGAGGAACACCTTGCAGAAGAAATAAGTTATGATGAACTTGCGCGCATAGCATGTTGCTCTACATACCACTTTCAAAGAATGTTTGCATATATGGCAGGTATTCCGCTTTCGGAATATATCCGTCGCAGGCGAATGTCTTTAGCCGCTATTGACCTGCAAAGCGGAACTGAAAAAATTATTGATATTGGTATGAAATATGGGTATTCTTCCCCGACTGCATTTAATAGGGCATTTCAAAATGTGCATGGCATAGCGCCATCAATGGCAAAGAAAGGAGGCGTTACTATGAAGTCTTATCCCCCTATCAGCTTTAAAATAACTGTAAAAGGAGTAGAAGAATTGAATTATCGCATTGAAGAAAAAGCAGCCTTTCGCATTGTGGGAGTATCTCATCCGCTGGATAAGGAAATAGAAAACAATTTCGCAGCCGTACCGCAAATGTGGCAAAATGCAGCTGTAAACGGTACATTAGAAAAAATTGCACCGCTTATGAATAATCAGCCTATGGGTGTCTTGGGTGTAAGCGTGTGCAATGACGAAGAGGATTGGCGATATTTTATAGCGGTATCTTCCTCCGCTGAAATCGACAATTCCTTAGATGAATATGTTGTTCCTGCTTGTACATGGGCTATTTTTAGCGGAATTGGTACAGGGATATCCATTCAAGAATTGGAACAACGCATTATAACAGAATGGCTTCCAGCCTCTGGATTTGAATTTGCCAATGCTCCTGATATAGAGGTTTATCTAAACCCTGACCCCAATAATATGCAATATGAAGTTTGGCTGCCAATCAGAAAAATATGAGGTTACAACATGACAGATAAAAATTATGATGAATTTTTAGAGACTACCGGTGCAAGCAGAAATCTTGTAGAAGATATAAATAATCTTCTTCTGGATAGCAACTGCAAACGTGAAATCAAAACAGCTAAAAGCGGTTTTACTGTTTCCTATCTTTTTCGGAATACAAAAAAGACATTAGCCACTTTCGTTTGCAGAAAAACGGGAATAAAGATTAGAATTTTCCCACAGCATCTTAATGAGTACATGGGGTTTTTAGAGACGCTTCCGGCAAAGATGAAAAAAGAAATTGCAAAAGCGTCTGTCTGCAAACGCCTTGTGAATCCTAATGACTGCAATCCTAAATGTGTTATGGGATATGACTTCATCATGGATAAGGAACGCTATCAAAAATGTAGATATATGGCGTTCATGCCTTCTATAACCGAAGAAAGCACACCTTATATCAAAAGATTTTTACAAAATGAACTGTTGCAGTAAAATGATAAAACCGCCCAACGGAAAATAAAAAAACCGTTGTTCGGCGGCAAAGTTTTCATGCGCCCGACAGAATAAAGATAGCCTAATGGCGGTTTTGAATAAAATCAAAGCCGCCGTTTTTCTTTGCGAAAAATCGAATATATGGAGGGTGTGTTAAAGTCACCCTTTTTCAAGGATATGGCGGTATCAAATGCTTAAAAGCATTGAGAGGTATCACTGTGTCTCTATTTATTATCCAACTATCTGAACCGTTAAAAAAGCCAGCCCCCTTGGAAGGGTAATTCCGGCAATCAATGTGAAATAATTCAATCCAAAAACGATAGTTATATTTCATGCGTGCGAATAGCACCATGCTGTTTGGGCGCATTTCTGTCCCCGGTGCCGTTCCCCGCCGCCTCCGTTTCGGCAGCCCATTCACCAAACACCGAAACGGAGGTAAACATGGCTAGCGTCCGGGCACGGAAAGAGATTGCGATTTGTAAACGCCGTTTCCTAGTCCTCTTTGGAAACGGCGTTTACTTTGCCGGCATGTTCTAAAACATTTAAGCTCCTTAAATTCAATATCAATATGTCCGTGCACTAGTAGATTGCGACAATCTTGAGAGCAGGCTGTAGGGAAAGGTCGATTTGTGTTCCATCTTCTGTCTGTAACAGCGGCCTTGACAGAGCAGCCTTGTTGATTTCCATGATCTTTGCTTCCACATCGTTGCTGAGCCGTACATTGAAGGTAAGCTGTGTGGAGGCAATATGATAGAGTATCGGTCTGAGAATGGCTTCGTCAAATTTTACATAGCCATCTTTCTCGAAATTCTCGATCACCTGGAAGGGATTTAATGACTGCCTGTAGGTTCTGGCAGAAGTCATGGCTTCATAGGCATCTATGACAGCAATATAGCGGGCAAAGATATCAATCTTATCAATTTGCAGCCTGGAGGGATATCCGGAACCGTCACAGCGTTCGTGGTGCATGAGAGTGGCTTTGATCACGTGTTCATTTACATGCTGGTCTTTCAACAGATCAAACCCCAGCATGGTGTGGGTTTTCAGCTTGGTATATTCCAGCTCAGTCAGTTTATCCGGTTTCCAGAGCAGTTCCTGGGGCAGTTTCAGTTTACCGATATCATACAAAAAGCCGCACTGAATCAATAGGAAGATATCTTCCTTGGAGAGACGCCACCAGGTGCCGAAAACCCCGGCAATCAGCGCGGAATTTAAACAGTGGGCATGGGTCATGGCATCTTCTCTTGGCAGCATATTATAGAGAAAATCCAGAAGCTGCTCACCGCTTCGGGCACAGGAAGTGATTTTGACATACAGTTCCATCAGCTTATTCATACGTACCGGGACGCCCTTTTCCACAAGATCCGTCATCAGCTTTTCATAGACGGGCATACAGTCATTATAGGTAAATTCAAAATATTTAAATTCACTGCTGAGCCGCACCTTCTCAAAATGTGTGGTGGCATAGTCGATTTCTTCCTTGATTGCCACACAGATGATGGAATGGCGGGCCAGTCTGGCGATCACCTTCTGTGTTACGACAGTATCTTTTGGATAAAGCAGTTCATTCTGATAACTGTAAATATCTTCACCGATTACCATGCCATTTTCCAGAGCCATACGTGCTACATTCTTCATAAGCATCCCCTCCTGATTTTATGATAGCAGAAAACAAATCCCTTGAAAACCCTGAAATACATGCATATTTTCAGATGGTTTCCGGAAAGCAGATGACTGACATGGGCAAAGTGTAAGATGTTCTGTTTTATTTTATGAAAATGTGATAGAATAGACGCAGGCTCGTAGTCTTTAAGCTGATTGTCCTGAATTTATTGTAATATGGCAGGGGAACTACATGAAATTTTATAAAAATCTCTATATTGGGGAGACTATTCATAAACCTGATAAGATTATTAAAAAACTCAAGAAATATAAAAAGCAGCCGGGTATCTATGTGATCGTCTATGCGAGGGATCAAAACCAGCTGGAGATCTATCACAGTCTGATGCTGCAGCAATGGTTTTATAAGGAAAATCCGCCGGCCATCCTGGGGATAGCAGGCAGTCAGTATGAAGCCTTTGCCCTGATTCAAAAGATTGCGCAGGAGGCTGTAGAGGCAACTGGTCAGGCAGATCTGACGGCTTATCTGGCTGTGGATGATATGGCCAGTTTCAAATAAAGGTGAATAGAACAGCCAAGTGCCGGACAAGTATTTAGCCGCCTGCCTTTTAAGTGTATTTGGCGTTGTTGGAGAAAAAATGTTACATATCATATTGCTTATTCTAAAAATCATAGGGATTGTGTTGTTATGCCTATTGGGAATCCTTTTACTGGCATTGTGCAGTGTCCTTTTTGTACCAGTGCGTTACCGGATTGAGATTACCAGAAAAGAGGGAGAGAATCAGCCGCCAGTGGTGGTGCGGGTAAAAATAACCTGGCTTTTGCACTTTCTGAACATTCTCATCCGGTATCCGGCAGAGGTGATGGTGCGGGTGCGGATTATGATCTTTACCATCCTGAAAATGCCCAGTGAAAAAGGCGAAACGAAACAGGAAGCAAAACAGGAGAAAAACCTGCCTAAAAGCAAAAAAAGTGCAGTTCGGAAAGGTAAAAAAACTGAAGATGAAAAAATAGAAGGAGAAAAAGCAGAAGATGGCAAAGCAGAACATGACAAGGCAGAAGATGAAAACAAGGCTGCCATCCTGAAGACGGAAAAGCAGTCTTCCGATCAGGAAGTGGAGCTGCAAACAGAGGGTGATGTACCAAAGTCTGATAAGACACCATCTTTTATGGACAAGCTGCGAGCCCTGCCTGAGATCATCAAGAAAATCATACACAAAATTAAGAGTCTGTTTGAAAATATACAGTACACAATCCAGCGTTTGTGTGATAAAATGAAATCTATATCGGATACTATACAATATTACAAAGATGTTGTGGAAAGTGATATCTTTCAGAGGTCTTTCAGACTTTGTAAAGGTGAACTGACTGCAATTCTTAAGAGTCTCAAACCACAGAAGTTTGAAGCGAAACTGATTGTCGGCATGGATGATCCGGCAGCCACCGGAAAGATACTTTCCATCTGCGGCATGTTGTATCCCGTTCTGGGCGGGCAAGTGGATGTGGTGGGAGATTTTGAGAGAAAGCGCATAGAAGGCCGGGTGTATATCAAAGGCAGAATCCGTTTCTGGACCTTCCTGCGGGTAGCGGTGAGAATCTATTTCAATCAAGATATTAAAAAGTTGCTTAAGTTATTAAAGAAGGAGGCAGTATAATGGCAGAAAATAATTTTACAGGTGTGATAGAATCCCTGATGAAGGGTATGAATGCTGTAATTGGTACAAAGACAGTGGTTGGTGATGCCACCAAGATAGGGGATACGATCATTTTGCCATTGGTTGATGTGAGTTTCGGCGTGGGTGCAGGAGCAAGTGCCGATGATAAGAAAAACGGCGGTGGCGGCGGTTTCTCTGCCAAGATGACGCCAAGTGCAGTGCTTGTGATCAAGAATGGTTCCACCAAACTTGTGAATATCAAGAATCAGGATACTGTCACCAAGGTATTGGATATGATACCGGATATTGTGGAGAAGTTCACGGCTCCGAAAGAAGAAATGATTGAGGATGATGCGGCAGTGGATATTGCATTCCCGGAACAGGACCAGTAAAGGCAGCATGGCCTTTGAATCATTTTGGGGAAAAGATCATATAGTATAGTAAGAGTATAAACAGGGATAGCAGCATATGAAGAAAATGATCGGTTTTATCGCACTTTGTGTCGCCTGTGGAATGTTAGTCATGCTATTTTTGACGAATCGGTTTGTGGGGTTGGTGCTGATTGTTTTGCTTATGCTGATAGGGTACAATTTTTTTTGCTGTGATTAATGTCTGATTGAAATGACTGAGGAGTACTATGGAAAAATTTGAAGAGATACTGGTGCACGGCTCTGAGGGTGAACTGCAGGAGTTGAAGGCCTGGCTTTTTCGGGAGAATATCCGTCTGGCGACGGCAGCGAAAGAGTTAGAGCAGATGCAGGAGAAGATTCTCCAGGAAAAGGTGCAGTTTCAGGAAGAAATGAAAGTTTTGAACCGCAAGATATCCAGTGAACAGCAGCGGTTGAAAGAAGACAGTCAGTTCTTTGCCAAGAAGCTGGAGATTTTGCAGAACGGATTTCAGCAGCTTGATATTGACCGCAGACGTCTTGACAAGGAGTGGGCAAGACTTGCGGCGGAAAAGGAATTTCTGGAAGAGTACGGCGTGTATGATGGGGGATCAGAGGTATCCGTGTTTTTCCATGGTGTGAAAAATCCTCTGGCACTCAAGAAACGGTATAAGGATCTGACAAAGATTTTTCATCCGGACAACCTGGCGGGGGATACCCAGATAATCCAGAAAATCAACAGAGAATATGAGAATCTGAAGAGAGAGTATGAAGGCTTTAAGCAGGCCTAGTGATTCGGCATTTTGCAGGACATTTATTTTTAACAAAAAGACCAGTCCATATGGATTGGTCTTTCGTACATTCATTATAAATTGAAGATTAAGCGCGCTCTACTTTGCCAGATCTTAAACAACGTGTACAAACGTGCAGTTTCTTGCTGGCGCCATTCACTTTGCATTTAACATTCTGAATGTTGGACTTCCAAATTCTGTTAGATCTTCTATGAGAATGGCTTACGTTATTTCCGAAATGAGCGCCCTTACCACAAATATCACATTTAGCCATCTTTGCACCTCCTAACAATTATAGTATAAGGAATTTCTTAAAATAAATCCGAGGCCGCGAAGCGAGTCTCGTAATCGAACATAACTCGATTTATGCAACATTTGTATAATAGCAGAAAGCAGAGCATATTGCAAGCATTAATTACATATTTTGGGCATAAAATTTATGCTATTGGTAAATATAGTATATTTTCTGTTTCATTTTTTGATATATCGGGTTATAATAGCAATATATGTTTAGAATAATAAGGAGGTAATCTATGAAAGTCTCTTCGATGGACACCCACATGGGAAATATTTCTATTGATCAGGAAGTGATTGCCCAGTTTGCAGGGACTGTGGCGATGGAGTGCTTTGGTGTTGTCGGTATGGCCAGCATGAGCGTCAAGGACGGTCTGGTCAAATTACTGAAGAAAGACAGTATGACCCGGGGGATTCAGGTCCTTTTAAACAATAACAAGCTGACACTTAATTTTCATATCATCGTCTCTTATGGGGTGAGTATTTTAGCAGTGGCGGATAATCTGATAGACAGTGTCAAATATAAGGTGGAAGAGTTTACCGGGATTGAGATAGAAAAGATTAACATCTTCGTAGAAGGTGTGAAAGTGATTGACTAGAGGGAGGATCAAATAAGGTGGATTCAAATGCGATAGATGCCAAGCTGATGGCGAAAATGTTTCTGGCGGGTGCCAAAAATCTCGAGAGCAAAAAAGAATGGATTAATGAATTGAATGTATTTCCGGTGCCGGATGGCGATACAGGCACCAATATGACACTGACGATCATGTCTGCGGCCAGGGAGGTTTCCACACTCTATGATATGGGAGATATCGATATGGTATCTTTATGCAAGGCCATTTCTTCCGGTTCCCTGCGGGGAGCCAGGGGTAATTCCGGCGTTATCTTATCCCAGCTTTTCAGAGGCTTCACCAAGGGGGTAAAGGAGTGCCAGGAGATTACGATCCCGGTGCTTGCCTCAGCCTTTGAAAAGGCGGTGGAGACGGCATATAAGGCTGTCATGAAGCCTAAGGAGGGCACGATTCTTACAGTTGCCAAGGGCGGCGCTGCGAAGGCCAGGGAACTTGCAGATGCAGGTGTTACGGATCTTTCAGATTTTTTATCTCAGGTGATAGCTCATGCGGATGAGGTTTTGGAACAGACACCGGAGCTTTTGCCGGTCTTAAAGCAGGCGGGCGTTGTTGACTCGGGCGGTCAAGGACTGATGCAGGTTTTAAAAGGTGCTTATGATGCTTATCTTGGCAAGGAAATCGATCTGACACTTGACAAGACGGGCCATACGGCGACAACAACGAAATCCGGGGCGCCTGATTTCCAGGCGCAGGCCAATGCGGAGATTAAGTTTGGTTATTGTACCGAGTTCATCATTATGCTGAACAAGGTGTTTAATATTAAGACAGAGATGGATTTTAAGGCTTATCTGGAATCTATTGGCGACTCTATCGTGGTAGTGGCGGACGAGGACGTGGTAAAAGTGCACGTACATACCAACGATCCTGGTCTGGCAATCCAGAAGGCGTTGAAATATGGTGCACTGTCTAACATGAAGATTGACAATATGCGGTTAGAGCATCAGGAGAAACTGTTCAAACTCTCCCAGAAAGAAGAGGCTAAACCAGTAGAGGATGATCTTCCGGGTCCTAAGAAAGAGGTTGGCTTCATTGCGGTATCCGTAGGTGACGGCATTGGTGAAATCTTTAAGGGACTGGGCGTGGACTATATTATTGAGGGCGGACAGACCATGAATCCCAGCACGGAAGATATGTTGAATGCTATCGACAAGGTGAATGCTGATCACGTATTCATTCTGCCGAATAATAAGAATATCATCCTGGCTGCAAACCAGGCGCAGTCACTTGTGAAAGATAAAGATATTGTGGTGATTCCAACCAAGACCGTGCCTCAGGGCATTACGGCTGTGATCAATTATGTGCCTGATCTTTCGGTGGAGGAGAACACGGAGACCATGTTGGAAGAGATGAAAGGCGTGGCAACCGGTCAAGTCACTTATGCGGTGCGGGATACCAATATTGACGGACAGGAAATCAGACAGGGTGATTTTATGGGTCTTGGCGATAAAGGAATTCTCTCTGTGGGAACAGCCATATCCAACGTTGCGCTCAAGATGGTGGAAGCCATGGTGACGGAGGAGATGGAATTGATCAGTGTCTATTATGGTGCAGAGATAGCCCAGGAGGATGCGGAGAAGCTGAAGGGACAGATTGAAGAGAAATTCCCGGATTGCGACATCGAATTACAGTACGGCGGTCAGCCTATTTACTATTATATTGTATCTGCCGAATAGCAGTGTGACAAGCCTGCTTGTCTTCGGATTTTGAATCACAGCATGAAATCCCTGATAATAATACGTAGATTTGTACGCATTACTATCAGGGATTTGTATGTTGAGCGGAGTGTTTTATCTGTATGTTATGAAAATGTGTGTGCAGCATGTTTGGAAATGAGGCGTTTATGGATATCAAGTCACTCAAGGGGGTTGGGGAGAAAACCGCTTTACTTTTTCAGAAATTATATATCACGACAGCGGAAGAATTGGTACGTTATTATCCCAGGGATTATGAGCAGTTTGCAGAACCTGTTTCTCCGGATAAGGCGTCTGCGCAGGAGCTTGTGGCAGTGACCGGACAGATTGGTGGCAATGTGGCGACCAGGCATGTGCGGGGGCTTAGCATTTCGACTTTTCAGGTGGATTGCGACGGGATGAAACTGCATATGACGTATTTTAACATGCCATACCTGAAGAACAGTCTGAAGCGGGGAACACCGTATATCTTCCGCGGGAGGCTGCAGCGTAAGGGAGACCATTACGTGATGGAGCAGGCTAAAATTTATAAGCCGCAGGAGTATATGGCACTCGTAGACTGTCTGCAGCCACTGTATTCCACCACCAAAGGGCTGACGAACAATGCTGTAACGAAAGCGGTGCGGCAGGCAGTGGCTCTGGTAGATCTGTCCAGGGATCCTCTCCCGGAAAAGATCAGGAGGGCGCAGGGGTTTTGTTCTCTGGAAGAGGCGGTGAAGCAGATGCATTTCCCCACCGGGCGGGAGGCGCTGGTGAAGGCAAGGGAACGTCTGGTGTTTGACGAGTTCTTTCGCTTTATCCTGGTTCTTCGCAGAATGCGGGATACCAGTGAACAGACAAAGAACGCACATCCCATGATTGAGGTGGCGCAGACCAGGCGTCTGATAGAGGCCCTGCCTTATCAGCTGACGGGGGCCCAGCAAAAAGTATGGGGAGAGATTCAGACGGATTTGACATCGGCGTATACCATGAATCGGTTGATTCAGGGAGACGTGGGATCTGGCAAGACGATTCTTGCGTTCCTTTCCTTGCTTATGTGTGTGGCCAACGGTTATCAGGCAGCCATGATGGCTCCCACAGAGGTGTTGGCAAGACAGCATTATGAGAGTTTACTGGAAATGCAGAGGAAATACAGGCTGCAGATACATCCGGTCCTTCTGACCGGCTCAACGCCGGCCCGGGAACGGAAAGAAATCTATGCACAGATTGAACGTGGAGAGGCTGATATCATCCTTGGGACCCATGCGCTGATTCAGGAGAAGGTAATTTATCATGATCTGGCATTGGTGATCACGGATGAACAACACCGTTTCGGAGTCAGACAGCGGGAAAGTCTGATGCAGAAGGGAAATACCGTACATGTTCTGGTGATGAGCGCTACGCCCATTCCCAGAACCCTGGCCATTATCCTGTACGGAGATCTGCATATTTCGGTGCTTGATGAACTGCCGGCAGACAGACTGCCCATTAAAAACTGTGTGGTGAATACTTCCTATCGGCAGACTGCTTATAAGTTTATTGAGAAAGAAGTGGCTGCCGGCAGACAGGTGTATGTGATCTGTCCCATGGTGGAAGAGGGAGAGATGGAAGAGCTGGAGGATGTGGGTTCCTATACCCTAAAACTGCGGCAGGCGCTTGCGCCTTCCATTCAGATTGCTTCCCTGCATGGCCGCATGAAACCGGCACAGAAGAACCGGATTATGGAAGAGTTTGGGGCACATCATATTGATGTACTGGTATCGACCACGGTGATTGAGGTGGGTATCAATGTACCCAATGCCACGGTGATGATGGTGGAGAATGCGGAGCGGTTCGGGTTGGCACAGCTGCACCAGCTGCGGGGCCGGGTGGGCCGTGGCGACAAGCAGTCCTATTGTATTTTTATCAGTAAGTCTGAACGGCCTGAGACCATGAAACGGCTTAAAATACTCAATGAATCCAATGATGGTTTCTATATTGCCAGTCAGGATCTGGCTCTGCGCGGTCCGGGAGACCTGTTTGGAATCAGGCAGAGCGGGGATCTCAGGTTCGTACTGGGGGATATTTATCAGGACGCGGCTTTGTTACAGTGCGCCAGTGAATGGGCGGACAGAATCCTCATGGAGGACAAGAATCTGGAAGGAGCAGAATATCAGGTTCTGCGGGAGAGTTTGGCACAGGATGTGATAAATGAGGTTGACTTTAGGACTATCTGACAGTAAGATGATAAAGATAGGATATTTTTAAGAGAAAATGGGAGAAACTGACATTTATGGCAAAAAAGATTGCAGTCATTACTGACAGTAACAGCGGCATTACCCAATCTCAGGCAAAGGAGTATGGTCTGTATGTACTGCCCATGCCTTTTATGATTGATGATGAGACATTTTATGAAGATATTACCCTGACACAGGATGCGTTTTATGAGAGGCTTTCAGGCGGTGCCAATGTGATTACCAGCCAGCCAAGCCCGGACTCTATTATGCAGTTGTGGGATGAGGTGCTTGAGAGTCATGATGAGATAGTGCATATTCCCATGTCCAGCGGACTCAGCGGCTCCTGTCAGAGTGCCCTGATGCTGGCAGAGGATTATGATGGAAAAGTGCAGGTGGTAAACAATCAGCGGATTTCCGTGACCCAGAGACAGTCGGCATTTGATGCGCTGGCGCTTGTGGAACGGGGCATGGATGCGGCCCAGATTCGGCAGTTTTTGGAGGAAGATAAATTCAATTCCAGCATTTATATTATGCTGGACACTTTATATTATCTGAAGAAGGGTGGACGGATTACACCGGCGGCTGCGGCGCTGGGAACCATACTTCGCCTGAAACCGGTATTACAGATACAGGGTGATAAGCTGGATGCCTTTGCCAAGGCAAGAACTGTATCACAGGGGAAATCTATTATGATCAATGCCATACGGGGGGATATGGAGAAGCGGTTTGGCGGTGTTCTTGCAGAGAATATCTGGTTACAGGTGGCATATACGTATGACCTTGCGGCAGCTGAGCAGCTTAAAAGAGAAGTTATGGAGGCATTCCCCGGATTTGATGTGCATATGGATCCACTGTCCCTGAGTGTGGCCTGTCATATTGGGCCAGGAGCACTGGCGGTGGCCTGCTGTAAGAAAATATAAGCAATACTGAGACTTTAAAACCCGGAAGTAAGTATAGCTGCCGGGTTTTACTGTGGGAAAGGTTTGATGAGATGGTAAGATACACAGCAACAGATGATGAGCAGGAAGAAATCCTGCAAAGAGAATATATGGAAAAAGCAGCTTTGCATGTGGCCGCGCTTGAAAAAGAACTGGGGCGGGCGCCCAAAGGGTGTGTGGTCACTTTTGGGTGCCAGATGAATGCCAGGGATTCTGAAAAATTATCCGGTATTCTCGCAAAGATTGGTTATACTCTAACGGAATCAGAGGAGGATGCTGATCTGGTATTATACAATACATGCACCGTGCGGGATAATGCAAACCAGCGGGTCTATGGGAGACTTGGATATTTAAACAGTCTGAAGAAAAAGAAATCTCACCTGCGGGTCATTCTCTGCGGCTGTATGATGCAGGAAGCGTCTGTGATTGACAAGATTAAAAAAAGTTATCGGTTTGTGGATTTGCTTTTTGGTACCCACAATATTTTTAAGTTTGCCCAGCTTCTGGTGACCATGTATGAGAATCAGGAGATGATTGTGGATATCTGGCAGGAAACCGACCAGATTGTAGAGAAGTTACCGGTAAACCGTAAGTATTTTTATAAATCCGGGATCAATATCATGTTCGGCTGTAATAATTTCTGCAGTTACTGCATCGTGCCTTATGTACGGGGCAGGGAGAGGAGCCGGGATCCCAAAGAGATTCTAAGAGAGATTGAACGTCTGGTGGATGACGGCGTGGTGGAAATCATGCTGTTGGGCCAGAATGTTAATTCCTACGGAAAGAATCTGGAAGAACCCATCACCTTTGCGGCACTTTTGCGGGAAGTCGAAAAGATAGAAGGGCTTAAGCGGATTCGTTTCATGACCTCTCACCCCAAGGATCTGTCAGATGAGCTGATTGCAGTGATGAGGGATTCTAAGAAAATCTGCCGACATCTCCACCTGCCGGTGCAGGCAGGATCCAACAGGATCTTACAGGCCATGAACAGAAAGTATACCAAAGAACAGTATCTTTCCCTGGTGGATAAGATCAGGACAGCGATTCCGGATATGTCGATTACCACAGATATCATTGTGGGATTTCCGGGAGAAACCTTAGCAGATGTGGAAGAGACCATGGATGTGGTACGCAAGGTACAATATGATAATGCCTTTACGTTTATCTACTCTAAGAGAACCGGAACGCCTGCGGCAGCCATGGAGGATCAGGTGCCGGAAGCAGTAGTCAAAGAAGGATTTGATAAACTTCTCAAAGTGGTGCAGGATACCGCCAGGGAAAGGGCAGCTTTGCTGCAGGGCAAGGTGCTGGAGGCTTTGGTGGAGGAAGTAAACGACCAGGATGCGTCTCTGGTGACCGGCAGACTTTCTAACAATATGCTGGTTCATTTCCCGGCAGATGCTTCCATGATAGGAAAGATAGTAAAGGTATCATTGGATACCTGTCACGGGTTTTATTATACGGGACATATAGTAGACTGACTTAGTCAGTCGAGATAATTTGTGAAAGACAGTAAGAAAGATGGTACATGAATATGGCTGAACTTACCCCCATGATGCAACAATATCTGGAAACAAAAAAGGAATATCAGGACTGTATCTTATTTTACCGGCTGGGTGACTTCTATGAGATGTTCTTTGAGGATGCCCTGATTGCCTCCAAAGAGCTGGAGATCACGCTTACGGGCAAAAGCTGCGGGCAGGAGGAGCGCGCACCCATGTGCGGGATTCCCTATCATGCGGTTGACAGTTATCTGAATAAGATGGTGTCTAAGGGCTATAAGGTGGCTATCTGCGAGCAGGTAGAGGATCCCAAAAATGCGAAAGGGATTATTAAGAGGGAAGTGATCCGGATTGCCACACCAGGTACCAATTTAAATATTCAGGCCCTGGACGACACCAAGAATAATTATCTGGTGTGTGTAACTTATTTTCCAGGAAAGATAGGTATGTCGGTGGCAGACGTTACCACAGGGGATTATTATCTGACAGAAGTGGAGGATATCCGCAGACTTCAGGATGAACTTAATAAATATGCACCCTCAGAGGTGATTTGTAACGAGCAGTTTTTTGTCAGCGGCTATGATATTGAGGATTTGAAAATGCGGTTGAATGTGTCCGTGTATTCTCTTTCTCCGCATTATTTTGATGAAGAAAACTGCAGGAAGAGCCTGTTGAAGCATTTCAGAGTCAATACATTAAAAGGTCTGGGTATTGAGGAGTTTCCGGTAGGTCTGATTGCGGCTGGAGCGCTGTTACAGTATCTGTATGAGACCCAGAAAACATCTCTTGCCCATTTTACACATATTTATCCCTATCTGACCAGCAAATATATGCTGCTGGACAGTTCTACGAGGCGGAATCTGGAATTGATAGAGACTCTGCGGGAAAAGCAGAAGAAGGGATCTTTACTGGGGGTGTTAGACCGCACCAAGACAGCCATGGGCGGACGGCTTCTGCGAAAGTATATTGAACAGCCTTTAATCGATAAAGATAAGATAGAAAAACGTCTGGATGCGGTGGAGGCTCTTTGTAAAAAGAGCGTGGACCGGGAAGAGATGCGGGAATACCTGCATACCATTTATGATCTAGAGAGACTGCTTGGTAAGGTCAGTTATAAGACAGCCAATCCCAGGGATCTGATCGCCTTTCGCAATTCCCTGGCCATGCTTCCGTCCATACGGACAGTGCTGGGTGACTTTGACACGCCGCTCTTAAAGGAAATATGGGATCATATGGATCCTCTGGAAGATATTTATCATCTGATTGAAGACTCCATTGTGGAGGAGCCGCCCATTGCCATCAAGGAAGGCGGAATCATCAAGGAAGGGTTTAACGAGACCATTGATTCCCTTAAGAAAGCCAAGACGGATGGGAAGAACTGGCTGGCGGCTCTGGAGGAAGAAGACAGGGAGCGCACGGGCATCAGGAATCTGCGTATCAAGTATAATAAGGTATTTGGATATTATTTTGAGGTCACCAATTCTTATAAGGATCAGGTGCCGGCAGACTATGTGCGCAAGCAGACGCTTGCCAACGCAGAACGGTATACCACGCCAAGGCTCAAAGAGCTGGAAGATAATATCCTGAATGCGGAAGACAAGCTCTTTACTTTGGAATATGATTTGTACTGTGAGATTCGGGATGCCATTTCCAGGGAGATTGAACGGATTCAGAAGACGGCAAGAGCAATAGCCAAACTGGATGTGTTCACCTCACTTTCTTTTGTGGCGGAACATAATCAGTACGTAAGACCTTTCCTCAATGAAAAGGGCGTTATTGACATTAAGGAAGGACGGCATCCGGTGGTGGAGCAGATGATACAGAATGATATGTTCATTGCGAATGACACCTATCTGGATGATAAGAAGCACTGTATTTCTGTGATTACAGGGCCGAATATGGCCGGAAAGTCAACATACATGCGGCAGGTGGCGCTTATCGTTCTGCTGACGCAGATCGGCTCCTTTGTGCCGGCAAAAAAGGCGGATATCGGGATTGTGGACCGGATATTTACCCGAGTGGGGGCGTCGGATGATCTGGCAAGCGGCCAGTCTACCTTTATGGTAGAAATGAATGAGGTGGCCAATATCTTAAGGAATGCCACGCCTGACAGCCTGTTAGTATTGGATGAGATTGGACGGGGCACATCCACTTTCGATGGCCTGAGCATTGCCTGGGCAGTGATTGAACACATCAGCAACAGAAAGATTCTGGGAGCCAAGACACTCTTTGCCACCCATTACCATGAACTGACGGAACTGGAAGGCAAAATGGATAATGTGAATAATTATTGTATCGCAGTTAAGGAAAAGGGAGATGATATCGTATTTCTTCGTAAGATTGTGAAGGGCGGTGCAGATAAAAGCTATGGCATCCAGGTAGCGAAGCTGGCCGGCGTGCCGGACATGGTCATTGACCGTGCAAAGGAAATCGTGGAACAGCTGAGTGACAATGATATTACTGAGAAAGTGCAGAGCATTGAGATCAATGTCAAAGGAGAGAAACATAAGCCCGTCAAATACGATGAGGTGGATTTAGAGCAGATTTCCCTCTTTGATACGGTAAAGGATGAGGATATCATACAGGAACTGCAGGAGATTGATGTGAGCAATCTGACGCCTGTGGATGCGCTCAATACCCTGTACAGGCTGCAGAATAAATTGAAGAACCGATGGCGGTAAAGTGAAGTAAATTCCTGCGGAATTAACTTCTCGAGGGCTGCTTTTCAGCAGCCTCGGAAAAGGGCGTAGGGAATTGAGCAGCGGAATTAACTTCTCGAGGGCTGCTTTTGGCAGCCTCGGAATAAGTGGAAGGAATTGAGCAGCGGAATTAACTTCTCGAGGGCTGCTTTTAGCAGCCTCGGAAAAGGCAGAGGGAATTGAGCAGCGGAATTACTTGGAGGGGCCGTGGGCAGAAGGAGATTATTATGGCGAAGATACATGTGTTGGATCATCAGACGATTGATCAGATTGCCGCTGGTGAAGTGGTGGAGCGGCCAGCCAGTGTGGTGAAGGAACTGGTGGAAAACGCCATGGATGCGGGCGCAGACGCTGTCACGGTGGAGATTAAGGATGGCGGTACCTCTTTGATCCGTGTCACGGATAACGGAGGCGGTATTGAGAAGTCTCAGGTGGACAATGCCTTTTTGCGCCATGCCACCAGTAAGATTTCTTCGGCCAAAGATTTGACCAAACTGGTCAGTCTTGGGTTCCGGGGAGAGGCGCTGGCCAGCATAGCGGCAGTGGCGCAGGTGGAGATGATTACCAAGATACCGGAGGAACTGACAGGAATCCGTTATGTGATGGAGGGCGGCAGGAAGAAAGAACAGGAGGAGGTGGGGGCGCCCCAGGGGACCACCATCATCGTGCGTAATCTGTTCTATAATACACTACCTCGTAAGAAGTTTTTAAAGCAGCCGCAGACGGAAGGTTCTTATGTGGCAGACTTGATGGAACATCTGGCCATGTCGAATCCGAAGGTATCTTTTAAATTCCTGCTGAACGGGCAGACCAAGTTTTATACCACAGGAAGCAATGATTTGCGGGAAATCGTGTATCGTATTTATGGCAAGGAGATAGCGGCCCAACTGTTGGATTTTCAGTGTGATTTAGAGGGGATGACGATTCAGGGGCTTCTGGGCAAGCCGGTAATCAATCGTTCTAATCGCTCTTATGAGATATTCTATGTAAATGGCAGATATATCAAAAGCACTCTGATCAGCAAGGCAGTGGAGGAAGGCTATCGGGAATATCTGATGCAGCACAAATTCCCCTTTTGTGTGCTGCATTTTCAGGTGGACACGGAGAAAGTGGATGTGAATGTGCATCCTTCTAAATTGGAAGTACGGATTGCGGATGGCCCCTTATTTTATGAAGAAGTAAAGGATGCCATTTATGAGGCACTGCGGTCGAAGGAGATGATACCGGAGGTATCACTGGGCGGCAAGGATAAGAGTCTGCATACAGATAAGGCTCCCGGGAAAGAGCGAAAAGAGTTACCGCCGGAACCTTTTGAGCAAAACAGGATTGCACAGAATCAGCTTTTACAGAAGGCGCATGTGCAAACTAGCGTGCAAACAGAGCGCGCCCCGGCAATCCAGGCTATCTACCAAAAGAGCAGGAAAGAACAGGAAGCTTATGCAATCAAACCGGAAGGCGACATACTGGGGCAGACCCTGCGGGAGACATCTGCCTATGGTATCTTATCAGAAAAGCCAAAGCAGATGGAGCTTTTTGATGACAGACTTCTCTCTGCCCGGGCGAAAGAGCATTATGAAATGATCGGGCAGCTTTTTGAAACTTACTGGCTGATTTCTTATCAGGATAAGCTGCTGATTGTAGACCAGCATGCCGCCCATGAGAAGGTGAAATATGAGCGGCTTATGAAGCGTTTCCGGGAGAAAAATGTGGTTTCCCAGACCATCAATCCGCCCATGATCGTGACGTTAAATAATCTTGAGAAAGAATGCTATTGCAGTCATATAGATGATTTTGCGTCCTTAGGCTTTGTGATAGAAGAGTTTGGCGGCAATGATTATGCTATCCGTGGAGTGCCCCTGGATTTATATGGTTATACAGAAGGTGCATTTTTCTATGAAGTTTTGGATGAGCTGGTGGAGTATATGGGAACCGGCACACCGGAAAGTATACGAAACCGTATCGCAACCATGGCATGTAAGGCGGCAGTAAAAGGCAACATGCGGATGAACCGCAGGGAGATGGAGGAGCTGATTGATGAACTTTTGACATTAGAGAATCCTTATCATTGTCCTCACGGCAGGCCCACCATTATTTCCATGAGTAAACAGGAGATTGAAAAGAAATTTAAGAGGATTGTGCATTGATGAAACAGGA
Source organism: uncultured Lachnospiraceae bacterium (assembly GCA_910577735.1). Classification (GTDB taxonomy): domain Bacteria; phylum Bacillota; class Clostridia; order Lachnospirales; family Lachnospiraceae; genus UBA3282. The sequence goes on along the minus strand of CAJTOO010000025.1, from coordinate 25,375 downwards.
AGGGAAAAAACCGCTGGTCATACTGACCGGACCTACAGCTGTCGGAAAGTCTGCCCTGGCTGTGGAATTGGCGGAAAGAATCGGCGGGGAGATTATCTCGGCAGATTCCATGCAGGTATACCGTCATATGGACATTGGTTCTGCCAAGATTACCGTGCAGGAGATGGCTGGAATCCCCCATCATCTGATAGATGTCCTTGACCCCACAGACGAGTTTAATGTGGTAGTGTTTCAAAGGATGGCAAGGGCAGCGGCACAGGAGATTTATGACAGAGGTCATATTCCGATTCTGGCGGGCGGCACAGGGTTCTATATTCAGGCGGTACTCTATGACATTGACTTTACGGAGAATGACGAAGATACCGCGCTTAGGAGTACGCTGGAAGAGGCGGCAAGGAAAGAAGGGCCTGCGGTATTGTATGAGAGACTTAAGACAATAGACCCGGTCTCCTGTGAGAGTATCCATGCCAATAACATAAAGCGTGTTATCCGGGCTATCGAGTTTTATGAGAAGACCGGGCAGAGAATCTCAGAACATAACAGGGAACAGAGAGAACGGTTGTCCCCCTATAACTTTGCTTATTTTGTGCTGCTGGATGACCGGGAGAAGATTTATGGGAAAATCGAGGAGCGGGTGGACCTGATGCTGGCCCAGGGACTTGTGGAGGAAGTGAGCGCTTTACGGGACAGGGGCTGCACGAAGGACATGGTATCCATGCAGGGACTTGGCTATAAGGAGATTCTTTCCTGTCTGGAAGGAGAGATTTCTTTAGAAGAGGCTGTCTATCGGATTAAACGGGACACCAGGCACTTTGCCAAGAGACAGCTGACCTGGTTTCGGAGGGAAAAAGAGGTCATTTGGGTGGATAAAAGAGAGCTTGACTATAGTAGTCAAAAAATACTGCTGTTCATGCAGGGAATCTTGCGTGAAAAGGGCATTCTCCTGCAAAAATAGATAAAAATAAAGTGAAACAATATACGGTAAAAAATTGAATACATGGCCAGATGAATGAAATAACATTTGTCATGATAAGTGTGATGAAAAATCACAGCAATGTTTAGGCAAGAGATGAAATTATGATGAGAAAGGTAAAAGAAAGATGTTGGATTTGAAACAACAGTACAGGCGGTTTGGCATTTCGGAAAATGTATATGACTATGGCAGGGAGATTCTTAATTCTTTGCAGGAAAGATTTATGCAGATTGACCAGACTGCCGAGTACAATCAGCTGAAAGTCATTCATGCCATGCAGACCGCCAATGTCAGCGAAGCCTGTCTTTTAGGAACTACGGGCTATGGCTATAACGATCTTGGCCGGGATACGTTAGAGAAGGTCTATGCGGCGGTTTTTCAGACAGAGGATGCGCTGGTACGGCCCCAGATTACCTGCGGCACCCATGCGCTTGCCTTGGCGCTTATGAGCAATCTTCGGCCTGGGGATGAACTGCTTAGTCCGGTGGGGAAACCTTATGATACCTTGGAAGAGGTCATAGGCATCCGGCCTTCTAAGGGTTCCTTGCAGGAATATGGCATATCTTACAGACAGGTGGATCTGCTTGCAGACGGCAGTTTTGATTATGAGGGCATAAAGGCTGCTCTCCATGACAGGACAAGACTTGTGACCATTCAGCGGTCCAAAGGTTATCAGACACGTCCGACCCTGTCGGTGGACCAGATCGGGGAACTGATTTCCTTTGTCAAACAGATAAAACCGGATGTGATCTGCATGGTCGATAATTGTTATGGAGAGTTTGTGGAGACGAAAGAGCCGTCACAGGTTGGTGCTGATATGGTGGTGGGCTCACTGATCAAGAATCCGGGCGGGGGTCTGGCGCCTATCGGCGGCTATATTGCGGGCAGAAAAGATTGTGTGGAGAATGCGGCCTATCGCCTGACGTCCCCAGGACTGGGCAAGGAAGTGGGGGCTTCGCTGGGAGTGCTTCCATCCCTTTATCAGGGACTGTTCCTTGCGCCCACAGTGACGGCAAGCGCTTTAAAGGGTGCGATTTTTGCGGCCAATATTTATGAGAAAATCGGATTTCCCGTGGTGCCTGACGCTTGCCAGAGTCGTCATGATATCATTCAGGCTGTGACGTTCGGTTCCCCGCAAGGGGTTATCGCTTTTTGTGAGGGCATTCAGGCGGCGGCTTCTGTGGATAGCTTTGTGACGCCGGAACCCTGGGATATGCCGGGTTATGATTCCAAGGTTATCATGGCGGCAGGGGCATTTGTCTCAGGATCCTCCATAGAGCTTAGCGCGGATGGGCCCATCGCGCCGCCTTATGCAGTTTACTTCCAGGGAGGACTCACCTTTCCCCATGCAAAGCTTGGTATCTTAAAGACTTTACAGAACCTGATAGACAAGGGTGTGGTGACACCGGACTTTAAGAGACAGGAAAATCTTTCATAAACTTTGCGTAAATTTGCCATTTTTTGTATACATCAAAAACTGGTTGTGATAAAATGAGCGTTGGAGAAAGGAGAGAATTATTTTTATGCGTAAAAATAATTGGGCCTGTTTTCTGTTGATACTGGCAGGTATTGTGGTCGGTGGTTTTATTGGAAGTCTGTTCCCGGACACCTTTTTAAATTATGGGCAGTCCTTTGGGTTATCGGAACCGATGCTGTTGAATCTTGGGATTCTGGCCATCACCTTTGGATTGTCTATCAAGATTACCATAGCAAGTATCATAGGAATCGCGATTGCGGTTGTGATTTATCGCTTTATGTGAGCAAGATGACTTACCCGGGAGTCAGGAGAGAGAAGCTGTCGGGAAAGAGGCTGAATGAAAACAGTAAAGTGTGAGAACAATGAGTATTACAGGATGCAAAATCTTCCATATGAAAAATTTGTTATGCATGGAAGTAAGGCGCTGACAGATTCAGAACTTCTGGCCATCATCCTGCGGACAGGAACAAAGGGTGTGAGTGCCGGCCAGCTGGCAGAACGGGTGCTTTCGCAGGTTAATAAGAATGGAAACGGGCTTCTTGGGCTCCATCAGATTTCCCTTCATGATCTTATGCAGATTGAGGGCATCGGGGAAGTGAAGGCGGTGAAACTTAAGGCTATCGCTGAAATTTCCACGCGGATAGCACAGACAAAGGCGAGAAAGACGCTCTGTTACCGAACCCCGTATTCCATAGCGGAATATTATATGGAGCGGTTTCGGCATGAGAATGTGGAGTATATCCTGCTCATCATGTTTGATTCCGGGATGCATGCCATTGGGGAGAAAATTCTGTCAAAGGGTACGGTCAATGCTTCTCTGTTGTCTCCAAGAGAAGTCTTTGTCCAGGCATTAAAGGAACAGGCGTCCGGCATAATGATTTTGCATAACCATCCGGGCGGTAATCCGGTGCCAAGTGAGAATGATCTGCGGATTACAGCGCGGATCAAAGAGGCGGGGCTTCTTACAGACATACCGCTTCTGGATCATATCATTATAGGAGACAACAGCTATTTCAGCTTTAAAGAAAGCGGACTGATGACACAGGAGTCGGGGTCATAAATGCTATAACAGAAAGAAAGGGGTACAATACCTTGGCTAATAATGCGTTTGGAATTGATCTGGGTACCAGTAATATTAAAATATATAATCGTGCGGATGACAGTGTTTTCGTGGAGAAGAATATGATTGCCATCGAGAATAAGAAAACACTGTTTGCCTACGGGGATGCAGCCTTTGAGATGTATGAAAAGGCGCCAAGCAATATCACGATCACCTATCCTTTGAGTAATGGTGTGATTGCGGATATCCAGAACATGGAGACCCTGATCAAATATTTTCTGAACGATCTGATGAAATCCAATGTGCGTCCGGCAGACTACTATATTGCAGTTCCATGGGATGTGACTGAGGTGGAGAAACGTGCCTTTAAGGATCTGATCAAGGAGTCCAATGTGAAGGCGAAAAAGGTCATGATGGTGGATAAAGCAGTTGCGGATGGCCTGGGTCTGGGGATTGATGTTAAGAATTCCCAGGGGGTCATTGTAGTCAATGTAGGCTTTGATACCACAGAGATATCGATTCTTTCTCTGGGAGGCATTGTGCTCAGCAAACTGATTAAAGTGGGAGGCCGCAAGTTTGACGAGGCTATCAAGGCGGCAGTGCGCCGGGAATACAGCCTTATTATTGGCGGTAAGACAGCAGAAGTGGTGAAGACTTCCCTTTTGGATCTGGAAGACCAGAGAACGGGAGCGATTGTGTACGGAAGGGATATTGTGACCGGATTGCCGGTAGAAAGAGAAATTCCGACTGTGCTTGTGGATGAATGTCTGATTGAGCATTTTAATACGATCATTGATAATATCAAGGTGATTCTGGAACGGACACCACCGGAACTGGCGGCAGATATTTATCGTCATGGTATCTATCTGACCGGCGGTGCGTCCCAGGTCAGCAAGCTGGCGCAGCTTATGAGCAAGGGTACAGGACTTAAGGTGAATGTTTCAGAGGATCCTGTAACCAGTGTGGCGCTTGGACTTGCGAAAATCATCAAAGAGGATAATTATAAAACGGTAGCATATGCAATAGAAGGAATGAGTAAATGAGTCCAATCGTCAAGAAAAAAGGAGAAAAATTTACATTACCAAGTAAATATCTCCTTTTTATTTTAACAATCCTCTGCACTGGCATGGTGCTGCTGACTTTTAACACCACTGTATTCAGCGGGCCCTTAAGTGCGGTAGCAGGATACACAGTCGTTCCCTTTGAGCAGGGAATCAGTGTGGTGGGAAGCTGGCTTTCCGGACGGTCTGAGGAACTGGTGCGGATCAGGGATCTGTTGACAGAGAATGAGGCATTAAAACAGAAGGTGGATGAACTGACCATTGAGAATACGAGATTACAGCAGGATCGTTACGAGCTCACGAATCTGCGGCAGCTTTATAATCTGGATAATCAGTATGATGAGTATGAGAAGACGGGAGCACGTATCATTGCGAAAGATGCCGGCAACTGGTTTTATTCTTTTGTGATCGATAAGGGGGCCAAAGATGGGATTGCCGTGGATATGAATGTGATGGCGGGAAGTGGTCTTGTGGGGCGTGTGGTAGCCGTAGGCCCCAACTGGGCAAAGGTAAAGTCCATTATAGCGGATGATTCCAATGTCAGCGCTATGGTCCTTGCAAGTTCTGATAATCTGATTGTTTCCGGAAATCTCAAGCTTTACAATTCCGGGGTTATTGAGTTCGAGCAGTTGATTGACAGCGATAATGTGGTGGTGGAGGGTGACAAAATAGTCACTTCCAATATCAGTGATAAGTTCCTGCCGGGAATTCTGATCGGATATGTCAATACGATTAATTCCGATGCCAACAACCTTACGAAGTCCGGGTACATCACGCCGGCCGTAGATTTTGAGCATCTGGAAGAAGTGCTTGTTATTATGGAGTTAAAACAGACTGTATCAGAGGATTAAACAGTTCTTTAAAGTAATGAGATGTTGGGAGGAGAGACATGAAGCGCGGCATTATCACAGCGATTCTTATTTTAATATGTTTCCTGTTGCAGTGTACGGTGTTCCGGTTCCTGGCTTTTGGGGGGATCGTGCCCAATCTGATGATTGTCCTGACAGCCTCTTTTGGATTTATGCGGGGAGAGAAGACAGGGCTTATGATCGGCTTTTTCTGTGGAATCCTGGCAGATATTTTCTTTGCCAGTGTGATTGGATTTTACGCGTTGCTGTACATGTATATCGGTTATATGAATGGCAAATTTGCCACGATTTTTTATCCCCAGGATATCAAGCTGCCGGTGGCGTTGATCTTATGCAGCGATTTTACTTATGGTATCATATGCTATGTGATTATGTTCCTGCTGCGGAGCCGGTTTGATTTTGTGTATTATCTTCTGCATATTATTCTGCCGGAGATTGTGTATACGATTGTTGTTACCTTACTTTTATATCCGCTCATTCTCTGGATCAATACCAGACTTGAACGGGGCGAACTGAGGAGTGGGAAGAAGTTTGTTTGAAGAACTGATAGAACATTTTAAAGAAAATTTCATGAATATGGTCACTTCCAGGCTGATTGTGCTGGTATTTGTACTGTTTGGCATGGGCGGCTATCTCATTTACACGATTTTCCAGCTTCAGATTGTCAAGGGAGAAGACTTTTATAATAACTTTCAGCTGAAAATTACGAAAGAGCGTACGCTTCCTGCCACAAGAGGAAATATTCTGGATCGTGACGGGAACCTTCTGGCCTATAATGAACTGGCGTACTCTGTTACCATAGAGGATGTATATGAGTCAGGCCGTAAAAAGAATGCCAAACTGAATGATACCATCCGCCGGCTGATTCATATGATAGAAGAAAACGGCGACAGAGTCATCAACGACTTCCATATTGAGATTGGTAAAAACGGTAATTATGAATACAATGTGGAAGGGACGCAGCTTCTGAGGTTTCTCGCGGATATCTACGGCTATGCTTCTATAGATGACCTGAAGGAAAAGGAAAAAACGGCAACGCCGGATGATGTGATAACTTATCTGTGCAGCACCTCCCGCTATGGGATTGGGGATTATACAGATGATGAAGATTCTTCCAGCTTTGTGGAAGGGCTTGGTTTCACAAAGGATGAAGTGCTGAAGATCATTACCATCCGCTATGCCATGAGTGCCAACAGTTTTCAGAAATATATTGCCACCACCGTAGCGAACAATGTCTCGGAAAAGACGGTAGCCATGGTGATGGAAAATGCGGATATCCTGGATGGAGTCTCTGTTGCAGAGGGAACCATCCGGAAATACAATGACAGTATTTATTTTGCACAGGTAATCGGCTACACTGGCAAGGTGGATCCGGAAGGACTGCTGGAACTGCAGGAGAAGGATGAGACCTATGATATCAATGATACCGTGGGTAAATCCGGTATCGAGGCTTCCATGGAAATGGAACTGCAGGGCAGGAAAGGTTCCGAGACGGTTTATGTGGATAATCTGGGTAAGGTGATTGAATCAAGCGACTTGGTTGAACCCATGGCGGGCAATGATGTTACGCTGACACTGGATACAGAACTGCAAAAGGCCTGTTATCATATCCTGGAGGCGAAACTTGCGGGCATCCTGCTGAACAAAATAGAGAATATCAAAGAGTACACGCCGCCTGAAGGGGGGAGCGGAGGCAATATACCGATTCCCATATACGATGTGTACTTTGCCTGCATCAACAACAATGTGATTGATACCGCGCACTTTGCTTCCGAACATGCCGGAGAGACAGAACAGGCGGTAAGGCAGGCTTATCTGGATAAAAAGTCCCGGGTGTTTGCCACCCTCAGAGAGGAACTGGAGGAGGCATGTACCCCCTATGTGGATCTTACCACAGAATATCAGGTTTATGAAAGCTATATTGCAGCCCTGCTCTATGACAATGATATCATCATGGAGTCGGTGGTGGATAAAAACGATGCCACATATATTGCCTGGACCAAGGATGAAGTCATTAGCCTGAATGAGTACTTAAACTATGCCATTGCACAGAACTGGATTAATGTGTCACGGTTAGAGATTGGGTCCCAGTACTCTGACTCCGTGGAGATTTATGACAGGATTCTCGATTATATCTTTGATAAGATAGACTCGGATATAGATTTTGATAAAAAAATCTACCGCTATATGATTAACGCCGACGAATTGACCGGGCGGCAGATCTGTATGCTGCTTTTGGAGCAGAATATTGTGGAACCTTCTGCGGAGGAAGTTGCCAAGTTTACGGCAGGAAGCATTACACCCTATGTTTTTATGCGCAACCGTATAGAAAATCTGGATATCACACCGTCACAGCTTGCGCTGGATCCCTATTCTGGTTCTGTTGTGGTGACAGATGTGAATTCTGGAGATGTGCTGGCGCTTTCCAGCTATCCGAGTTATGATAATAATAAGATGGCAAACGGTGTGGATGCGGCTTATTTTGCGAGTCTGCGAAATGATCTGTCTTATCCGCTCATCAATTATGCGACCCAGCAGCGAACGGCTCCGGGATCCACATTTAAACCGGTGGCTGCCACGACAGGTCTTCTGGAAGGCGTTATCACAACGTCGGATACAATCACTTGTATGGGACTGTATGATAAGATTGCACAGCCACCAAGATGTTGGATTTATCCGGGAGCACATGGATCTTTAAATGTGACAGGCGGCATCCGGCATTCCTGTAACTGGTTCTTTTATGAGGTGGGATATCGCCTTGGAACGGTAGGTGATACCTACAATGACAATGTGGGGTTGAACAAACTGGCCAAATATGCGGACATGTATGGACTATCGGATCTTTCCGGAGTGGAGATTGAAGAATATGCGCCGGAGGTTTCTAATCTTGATGCAGTCCGTTCCGCTATCGGTCATGGTACCAATAACTATACCACGGTAGGCCTTGCGCGATATGTTACAACTATCGCCAATAGTGGAACATGTTATAATTTAACATTAGTAGACAAGATAGAAAACCATAACAGCGGGACAGTTACAGTGCATGAAGCCGAGATCAGGAACCGGATTGATATGGATCAGGCTTACTGGAATGCCATTCATGCCGGCATGCGCGGAGTGGTGGAAGGTAAAAGGTATTTTGCGGATCTTGACGTGAATGTGGCGGGCAAGACCGGTACGGCACAGGAGAACAGAAACAGGCCGAACCATGCATTGTTTATCAGTTATGCACCTTATGAGGCGCCTGAGATATCCGTGACGGTTCGTGTGGCAAATGGCTATTCCTCCGATTTTGCTGCACAGATTGCCAAAGAAGTGTATGAGTATTATTATGGACTGAAAGAGGAAAGTGAAATTATTACCGGTACAGCCGGTACACTGGTCGGCGGTGAAATAGGCGCAGACTGATTGATTGAGGTGTTGAGTATGAAAAATCCCGTTATCATCAAAAGTTTTCCAAACGGCCTTTCCATCTATCTGGATGGAGAGATGCCCTTTGCCCAGCTGCTGGAGGAAGTGGCCATGAAATTTAAGGAATCTGCCAACTTCTTTAAAGACGCAAGCATGGTAGTCTCCTTTGAAGGACGCAGCCTGACAGATCAGGAAGAGCGGCAGATTGTAAACATTATCACTGCCAATTCTGCCCTGAATATCCTCTGCATCATGGGAAAGAATGAGGAAACGAACAAAAATTATGTAAAGGCGTTGCAGAAACTCTCTTTTCATCAGGAAGCGATGGAGAATGCGGGCCAGTTCTATAAGGGAACCTTGAAAGACGGCCAGCTGCTTGAGACGGAGAACAGCATTATCGTGCTGGGGGACGTGTATCCGGGAGCCTGTATTGTGTCCAGTAAAGACGTGGTTATTTTGGGCGGTCTTTTTGGACAGGCTTATGCCGGAGGAAACGGCGAGGACGGACATTTCGTCGTTGCGCTTGAAATGTCACCGGAAAAGTTAAAGATCGGTGATTTCAAATATAAGACATCAGAGAAACAGAGCAAATGGTCAATCAAACCTAAGATTCAGCCAAAGATTGCTTATGTGAAAGACGCCAGAGTCATCATTGAGCCGATTACCAAAGAATTACTGAACGATCTGCCATTCTAAAAAAGGCGGTGGAGATAATTCTGAAGGAATATTCCAGGAGATAGTTCCGAAGGAATTTTCTCCCGTTTAGGGGACGATAACAATTCATCAACGGAGGTTTGCTATGAGTGAAGTGATTGTCGTCACATCAGGGAAAGGCGGGGTAGGAAAGACCACTACTTCAGCAAACGTTGGTACAGGTCTGGCAGCTATGGGCAAAAAGGTGATTTTGATCGATACGGATATCGGGCTTCGCAATCTTGATGTGGTGATGGGCCTGGAGAACCGCATCGTTTATAATCTTGTGGATGTGGTGGAAGGAAACTGCCGCATCAAACAGGCCCTCATCAGGGATAAGCGTTATCCCACATTGTTTCTTCTTCCTTCGGCACAGACCAGGGACAAGACCTCAGTGAATCCTTCACAGATGGTCAAGATGATAAGTCATTTAAAGGATCAGTTTGATTATGTCATCTTAGACTGTCCTGCAGGTATAGAGCAGGGGTTTCAGAATGCAATCGCAGGCGCGGACAGAGCGCTTGTGGTGACTACCCCGGAGGTTTCCGCAATCCGGGATGCAGACAGGATCATAGGCCTTTTGGAGGCCAATGAGATACATAAGATAGATTTGATCATTAACCGCATCCGTCATGATATGGTCAAAAGAGGCGACATGATGTCCTCGGAGGATGTGGTGGATATTCTCTCCTTGCCGTTGATTGGCCTGGTTCCCGATGATGAGAATGTGGTGATTGCCACAAATCAGGGTGAACCGCTTGTCGGCAGTAATACATTGGCTGGCAAAGCCTATCAGAATATCTGTTACAGAGTTCTTGGACGGGAGGTTCCTTTTATGGATTTGGAGAAAGGGATTTCGTTTTGGGCCAGGGTTTCAGGTATTTTCCATAAAAGTTAGGAGGGATTGGGGTGTTTAAAAATCTGTTAAAGCGGAAAAGCTCAAGAGAAATAGCCAAAGACAGGCTTAAGATACTGCTTATTTCCGACAGGGTCAATTGCTCGCAGGAAATGATGGAAATGATAAAGAATGATATTGCGAAAGTGATATCTAAATACATGAAGATCGATACGCAGAGTATGGAGATTCAGATTACTAAGACCAGTGGTAAAGGCCACAGTCTCAAGAATCCGACCCTGTATGCTAACATACCGATTCTGGATTTAAAACAGTAAAAAAAGTAATTTGCTTCGCAAATAACTTTCGAGGACCGCTTCGCGGCCTCGGCAGTACTAGAAAAGGAGAAAACGCAGCATGTTAAGGCACTATCACATCAGAGACTATGATTTTAAACTGATTGTTTTCGTAGTGGCGCTTACGGTGATCGGTGTTTTAGCTATCGGCAGTGCGCAGGAATCTTTGCAGTCCAGACAGCTTGCTGGCGCTGTGTTCGGATTTTTCCTGATGTTGGTCATTTCTTTGTTTGATTATTCGATTATTCTGCGGTTTTATTGGATTATGTACGGGGCGAATATTCTGCTCTTGTGGTTGGTGCGGTCTATTGGCGTAGAAGTAAATGGCGCCCAACGCTGGCTGAATCTTTTTGGAATCCAGTTCCAGCCGTCGGAAACAGCCAAGATTTTGTTGATTTTATTTTTTGCACAGTTTATCATGAAACATAAGGATGAGATGAATTCCCTGAAAGTTGTGGGAGTCTGTATACTTTTATTCTTGCCGCCCATCTATTTGATTTATAAACAGCCGGATATGTCCACAAGTATTATGGTGATGTTATTGTTCTGTGTACTTTTGTTTGTAGGAGGAATCGGCTGGAAATATATTATTCTGGCTTTTTCGGTGGCCGTGCCTGCCTTTATTATAGTGCTTACACTGGTTCTGCAGCCGGATCAGGAGATTATCGAGAGTTTCCAGCAAAGACGTATTCTGGCCTGGCTTTATCCGGAGGAATATGCTACAACAGAAGCCTATCAGCAGACAAACTCCGTCACGGCAATCGGTTCTGGTATGCTTTATGGCAAGGGATATAAGACCAATGAGATCAGTTCTGTCAAGAACGGAAATTTTATCTCTGAACCGGAAACAGACTTTATTTATGCAGTAATCGGGGAAGAATTTGGATTTGTAGGCGGCTGTACTGTAATTGTGTTATTGATTTTCATCTCATTTGAATGTATTATGGTAGCTAGGAGAGCAAAAGATCTAGCCGGCACGGTCATTGCCTCGGGGGTGGCGGCACTGATTGGGTTTCAGGGGATGTTAAATATCGCTGTGGCGACTGGTGCAAGTCCTAATACAGGTGTTCCGCTGCCTTTTGTCAGTTACGGTCTGACTTCAGTAGTAAGTTTGTATATCGGGATTGGATTTGTGCTCAATGTACGGCTGCAATGCAAAAAATGATAGGGGTGTTAGCTATGAATATCGCATTAATTGCACATGATGCAAAGAAAAAACTGATGCAGAATTTCTGTATTGCTTATCGGGGAATTTTAAGCAAGAACGAGCTTTATGCAACTGGTACAACAGGACGTTTGATAGAGGAAGTAACAAATCTGACAATCCATAAATATCTGGCTGGCCATCTTGGCGGTGCACAGCAGATTGGTGCGCAGATTGAGCACAACCAGATTGATCTGGTCATTTTCCTGCGTGATCCGTTGTACCCGAAATCTCATGAACCGGACGTCAATAACGTAGTGATGCTGTGTGACAGACACAACATTCCGCTGGCAACCAATCTGGCGTCTGCGGAGCTTTTGATCAAATCACTCGACAGAGGGGACCTTGAGTGGCGTGAAATGTACAAATAGAAAGAGAAAACTAAAGATAAGCGCGGTGCTTATGGCAGTGATGGTATGCATGACAGGCTGCGGCAGCACAAAGTATGATATGCCTTATTCGCCACAGAACAGTGTCAGCAGTTACCAGCTTCTGAACATTGCCGATCAGGAGAACGTGGAACCCTTTGCAGCCAACTTGTGTGTGGCTGCTAAAGATGTACCTGCGACAGGAATCAACCTGTCGGATGTAGGCGCTGCAGCGCTATTTGATACGAAGAATCTGGAAACGCTTTATGCCAAAAATGTGAATAATCAGATGAATCCGGCCAGTCTGACAAAAGTGATGACAGCGCTGGTGGCATTGAAGCATGGATCCACGGATGACGTATATGTGGCCTCGGAGAATGTGAAGATTACAGAATCGGGTGCGGTATTATGCGGCTTAAAACCAGGGGATAAGATGACGCTGGATCAGGCGCTTCATATCCTGCTTTTGTATTCTGCCAATGATGTGGCAGTTCTGATTGCTGAGGGAATCTCTGGTTCTGTGGAAGAGTTTGTGGCATTGATGAATGAGGAAGCGAAAGCAATCGGAGCAACAAACTGTAATTTCATGAATCCCAATGGTTTGACGCAGGAGGGGCATTATGTTACCGCATATGACCTATATCTGATTTTTCAAGAAGCGTTGAAGTATGAACTTTTTAATGAAATCATACAGACCAATACATACAGTACGGTGTATATGGATGCCAATGGAGCGGAGAAGTCTGTGGAGATGGAGAATTCCAATTTATATCTTCGGGGAGTTTATGATATGCCGTCTAATGTGACGGTTGTGGGCGGTAAGACCGGAACGACCAATGCGGCGGGGCATTGTCTGGTGCTGTTGTCCAGAAGCAGCAGCGGAACGCCCTATATCTCTGTTATCTTGAAAGATGATTCCAGAGAGAAGCTTTATGAAGATATGACGGATCTTCTGGAAATCGCCAAATAAAGTGTGGAATGAACTTTTTTAGTTGTTTTTTTGGCAGAGTTCCCTTATAATAATGGGTAGATGGAGTAAATCGTACAGACTATATAAATATCTTACTTTAGGAGGGTTTTACCATGGTTCAATTCATTGTAGGCAAAAAGGGAAAAGGAAAGACCAAGCATCTACTTGATAAAGTAAATACGGAGATAAAAGACGTACAGGGCAATGTAGTATATTTAGATAAGAGCACCAAGCATATGTTCGAATTAAACAATAAAATCAGACTTATTGACGTATCGGAATATATGGTTACAGATAGTGATGAATTTATCGGTTTTGTCTGCGGAATCATTTCACAGGATCATGATTTGCAGCAGATGTATTTTGACAGCTTTTTAAAGATTGCCTGTCTGGAGGCAGAAGATCTTGGCAAGGTGATTGGCAAGATTGAAAAGATCAGCGAAAAATTCCATGTAGATTTTGTGATAAGTATATCTTTGGATGAGAGTGAACTTCCTGAAAGTGTTCGCTCTAACATTATCGTTTCTCTTTAGACAACATACATAATCCAAATCGGAATTCCATAAATGCCCCGTAGCTTGCTGCGGGGTATTTTGACTATGTTGTAGAATCAGGCAGTTTTGCAGCTTAATGCTAAAACCAGAGAATAAGACGAGTGCGGACATTCTTTGCATGAAGTATAACCAGACAAGGAGATTAACAATACGTGGCTGAGGATCGGAATAGGATAACTAAATATAGACGGCCTGTCAATTTAAATATAGGTATGGTGATTTTTGCAGTAATCTTTATCTATGTGGTAATCTGTGTGATCATGTATTTTAAGACCGATCATATCGTCGGATACAGTGTTATGGAAGGTTCTCTGACTTCCAATAACATATACAAGGGCATTGCTCTGCGGGATGAAAAGGTGGTGACCAGCCAGGATGCCGGTTATATCAATTATTTTGCAAGGGAAGGGGAACGTGTTGCGGTAAGAAATCTAATCTATACCGTGGACGAAACAGGTCGTCTCGCTGATTATATCAAGGCCAGTGAGAGCGGAGAGAATTCTTTGTCAGAGTCGGATCTGGCTGAGTTAAAGACAGAGATTACCTCGTTTACAAACCGTTTTGACTGTAGACAGTTTAGCGATGTATATAATTTTAAACATAATGTGGAGGGTACCGTATTAAAGCTGGCCAATTTTAATATTTTGGAAAATGCAGATGCTTTAAACGATGCTTCCGGAACTGCTTTGATCAATTATCGTTATGCTGCTGACAGCGGAATCGTGGTTTTTTCCACAGATGGTTATGAAAATCTGACGCTGCAGGATATGAAGGCAGAGTATTTTGAGGAAGAGAATTATGAAAAGAAGTACTTTGTAAACAATGACCTGGTGGCAGCGGGAGATCCGGTTTATAAACTGTCTCAGAGTGAAGACTGGTCCATTGTGATCAAAGTGGAAAAAGATCTTTGGGATATGTTGGAAAAAGAAAAAGACCAATATGATTATGTGGAGGTACGGTTTTTAAAGAATCAATATACAGCCTGGGGGAAAGTTGAGCTGTATACCAACGAAGAAGGTGATAACTTTGTATCTCTTACCTTTACCAATTCCATGATAACTTTCTGTACAGACAGGTTCATTGACATTGAACTTCTGCTGAAGGAAGAAAAGGGCCTTAAGATTCCCAACACATCCATTGTGCAGAAAGAATTTTTTATCGTGCCAAAGGGATATGTTACGAAGGGCGGTAAACGTGGTGAATATGGCGTTTTGCTGGAGACTTATGATGATGAGGGAAATGCCATAACAAAGTTTGTGGAGACCCAGATTTATCATGAGACGGAAACAGAATATTATCTGGATGACACAGTGCTGCGGGCAGGAAATGATATTATCATGCCGGAGTCTACTGAGAAGTATGAAGTTCATAAGACAGGGACACTGACAGGCGTGTATAATATCAATAAGGGGTATGCGGATTTTAAAGAAATCAGTATCTTATATGATAACGAAGAATACTCTGTGGTAAAATCTAATACCATGTATGGTTTAAATGTGTATGATCATATTGTGTTGGATGCATCGATGGTTGATGACAATGAGTTCATTTATGAGTAGGGAACAGCATCTGTAAAGCGTTTATGTATTTGACAGGAAATAGGGGTAGCGTATATGAATGATGGGATTCGGGAAAATATTGAAATCGTAAGACGGAATATCAGGAACGCCTGCCAGAAGAGCGGGCGCGATGAGGAAACTGTGCAGTTGATTGCAGTGAGCAAGACGAAGCCGATGGAAGATCTGCAGAAGGCTTATGAATGTGGATGCAGGGATTTTGGGGAGAATAAGGTACAGGAACTGGTAGAAAAATATGAGAAACTGCCCAAAGATATCAGGTGGCATATGATTGGGCATCTGCAACGCAATAAAGTAAAATATATTGTGGATAAAGTATTCCTGATTCATAGTGTGGATTCTATCCGTCTGGCAGAGGAAATCAGCAAAGAAGCGCTTAAAAAGCATGTGACCGTCTCTGTTTTAGTGGAGGTCAATGTGGCGAATGAGGAGAGCAAATTTGGGACAACAGACCAGGATGCGCTTCACTTGGTGGAAGAAATTGCTAAATTGCCGGGAATTTGTGTCAAAGGGTTGATGACAATAGCGCCTTATGTTGAAAATGCAGAAGAAAACAGACTATACTTTGCAAAATTAAAACAAATTTATGTTGACATAATACATAAAAACATTGATAATGTTTTTATGGAAGAACTTTCTATGGGTATGACAGGAGACTACGAAATTGCGATATTAGAAGGTGCAACGTATGTCAGAGTCGGTACAGGTATTTTTGGAGAAAGACAATATAACACTGTTTAGTATACATAAGTTGAGAAATAGGAATAAGTCTGACTAATTTGGAGGATGGAATTATGAGTGTGATGGACAAGTTTATAAGTGCCATGAAGCTGAACGTTGAAGATGATGACGGATACTATGACGATGATTTCTATGATGATGAGCCTGAACCGTTAAGGAAACCGAGCCCGGTGAAAGATACGGTTCCCATGGAGGATGACAGGGCAGCCAGAAAGTCCACACCGAAGGTGACGCCCATGCGGCAGACGAAGAAGATGCCCGGAACGGGCATGGAAGTCTGTGTGATCAAGCCTACCACAGTGGAAGATGCCAGGGAAATTACAGAGACACTTCTGGCAAACAGGACAGTAGTCTTAAATCTGGAAGGTCTGGACGTGGATATCGCCCAGAGAATCATTGATTTCACATCGGGTTCCTGCTTTGCAATGTCGGGAAATCTGCAGAAGATTTCACATTATATCTTTATCATCACACCGGCCAGCGTGGATATTTCCGGAGATTTCCAGGAAATTTTATCGGGCTCCTTTGATGTACCGATTGACAATGGGTTTTCATAAAGGGCATCGGTGATGACAGGGGTTTTTAGGAGAATGGTAAGAGAGTAAAATTTAACTTCCTGGCAATGACTGTCAGGAAGTTATTCATTTCAAGAGAGGAACAGGCGAAGATGGCTAACCGAATGACGATTCATTATGATAAGAAACCATGTTATGATATTGTATTTACCAACGACTTTGAACTGCTTGTGGACGAACTGCAGGCTTTCGATGTGGAAAACAGGAGAGTGGCGGTGATTGCTGATACCAATACGGCAAGGCTGTTTGGGGAGACCGTAAGAGGGATGCTGGAAGGACATTGTAAGAAAGTGATTCTGCATGTGTTTGAAGCCGGAGAGGCAAACAAGACACTTTGCACAGTGCAGGAAATTTATAAGACGCTGATCGAGGAGAAATTTGACCGCAAAGACTTGTTGCTTGCGCTTGGCGGCGGCGTGGTGGGAGATATCACCGGTTATGCGGCAGCCACATATCTGAGGGGTGTTGATTTCATACAGATACCCACTACGCTGATTGCGCAGTCTGACAGCAGTATCGGCGGCAAGACCGGGGTGGATTTTGATGGCTATAAAAATATGGTCGGTGCATTTTATATGCCCAGGCTGGTCTACATGAATATCGGCACCTTAAAGGAGCTGGATGACAGACAGTTTTATGCAGGCTTTGCCGAGGTGATGAAACATGGGTTGATCAAAGATGCTGCATTTTATGAATGGCTTTTGGAAAATATGTATGAAATTCATGACAGAGACCTGGAAGTTCTGGAAGAGATGGTCATGAGAAGCTGTGGCGTCAAGAAGCTGGTAGTAGAGAAAGATCCCACAGAAAAGGGAGACAGGGCACTGCTCAATTTTGGACATACCATAGGCCACGCTATTGAGAAGGCCATGCAGTTTGAAATGCTCCATGGGGAATGTATTTCCCTGGGAATGGTGGCGGCTGCTTATATATCATGGAAGCACAACTGGCTGTCCATGGAGGAGTATTATGAAGTACGTGATATGTTCGTGCCATTTAATCTGCCGATCAGTATTGATACGATTGATCCGGAAGAGATTGTGTCGTTGACGAAAGCAGATAAGAAAATGGAGGCGGGCCAGATTAAGTTTGTTCTTTTGAAGAAAGTCGGTAAGGCGGTTATTGACAGGACGGTAACCGATGAGGAAATACTGGATGCCGTGAAGGAAATTTATTTTAGTGATGAGGATATGCGGGAATGAGCATAAAGAAGAAATTGTTTTTGTTCTTGGACTTGTTGATGATCGTGGGATTGATAACGCTGGATCAGTATACAAAGTACCTGGCGGTAATTCATCTGAAAGATAAACCGGCCTACAATATCTTGAGCGGTGTATTGGAATTAAACTATCTGGAAAACCAGGGCGCCGCTTTCGGGATGCTGCCCAATCAGAAAGTGTTTTTTATCTTTGTGGCCATTGTGATATTAAGTGTGGTAGGTTATGTGCTCTATAAAATGCCCGATAAAAAGAAATATACGAAACTGCATTTCTTATTCAGCCTGATCGTGGCCGGGGCAATCGGTAACATGATAGACAGGATCCGCTATGATTACGTGGTGGATTTCATCTATTTTGTCCGCCTTAATTTCCCGATTTTTAATGTGGCAGATATCTATGTGTCCATATCGGCCATAGTCCTGATTATTTTGCTGCTGTTTGTCTATAAGGAGAAAGACCTGTATTTTATCAGCTTTAAACAGAAAAGATACAGAGAATTTAAGTAAAGAGAGAGTCTATGGAAAAATTTACTTATCAGATTGGTATAGAGGAAGATGATGAAAGGCTTGATAAGTGGATTAGTGGTGCCCTCACACAGTTGTCCCGTTCTTATATTCAGAAATGCATTAAGGAAGGGCAGGTACTGGTCAATGATAGTCCCCAGAAGGCGAGTTATCGGCTTAAAGTGGATGACGAAATTCTGTTTCGGATTCCGGAAGCAGTGGAACCTTCTGTGTGTGCGGAAAATATTCCGGTTTCTGTTCTCTATGAGGATGCGGATGTCCTGATCGTGGATAAGCCGAAGGGAATGGTGGTACATCCTGCACCAGGGCATTACAGCGGTACGTTAGTCAATGCAGTATTATATCACTGCAGGGAGCAACTTTCAGGGATAAACGGTGTGCTGCGGCCTGGTATTGTCCATCGCATTGACAGGGATACAACAGGGTCTTTGGTCATCTGCAAGAATGACCTTGCACACAGGGATATTGCCAGTCAGTTAAAAGATCATACCGTGACCAGAAGCTACCGGGCCATTGTCCATGGGGTGTTAATGGAAGAAGAAGGAACTATCAACGCTCCCATCGGCAGGGATGAGAAGGATCGCAGAAGAATGGCAGTCAATGAGAAAAACGGGAAATCGGCCGTCACCCATTATAAAGTATTAGAGCGTTTCAAAGAATACACCTATGTTGAGTGCAGGCTGGAGACTGGCCGTACCCATCAGATTCGCGTCCACATGACTTCCATCGGACACCCGTTACTGGGGGACGAAGTGTATGGCAGCCGAAAAACACCTTATAAGCTGGAGGGACAGACCCTTCATGCATATGAGCTTGGTTTTATACATCCAGGCACCCATGAGTATATGGAGGTATGTGCGCCGCTTCCCGCATATTTTGAGCATTTGCTTCAGATTTTATGAAAGATTTCCGAGGCAGAATCAGAATAATTATTAATAAATTATTAAATTTTTTTAAAAAATTATGATTGAACCCCTTGTCATTTACCATTTTTACGCGTATAATCAATTCTATTAGCATTTGCGAAACACAATATATAGCTGTTGCGGTGGCTTATTTATTACATCATATGGGTAAATGACTGATACAAAGAGGTGTCAAATACAGATTGGGTATCCCTTTGCGGATACCTTTTTCATTATATTGGAAATTGCGGCATGGGGAAAGATGATTGTTTGTCAGGCAGCGATTTCTGAAGCTGGGGTTTTATATGAAATTTTACAGTCTAGAGCAGACACAGGCGGTAGAAAAGCAAAAGATGAATCAGGATTATAAAGAAAGCCGGGAGATTGGGATTATCCGTCTCGGAAAAGAACATTTATACTTCCGTCGTATGCGTAAGATTTATTATGTTCCTTATGCAGATATCCGCCGGTGTTTTCGCAGGGTGATGCTGGTACCGGCCAGGTTATGCTGCGGCAGGGGAAACCTGGAGGTGGAGAATCTGGTCATCTGTACCGACAAAGGAGAAGCGGCCCAGATTCAGCTGCCTGGTGCAAAGGCGGGAAAGCTTCTTTTGGAAGAACTCAGGAAACGTTTACCGGACGCAGCGTTTACACCGGAACATGCTAAATCAGAGTAGGGATGATAGGGATTATAACATGACTGCAAATGAAGTTTTAAATAAACTGCTTCGCTCTTTTCAAGTCTATTATAATGTCAAAAGAGAAGATGTGAAGCCGCCGTTTGTGGCGGAGGCAGAGTTTCATACCCATGACGAACAGTTCTTTCTGGTAAAGAGTGCTGTGTTGTCAGAAGCAGAGTCGCGGGAATATATATTTTTTGCGCTGGAAGAGTACTTGGATGAAACGTTACTAATGCACTTGGATAAAGCGGCCTGGGCAAGCGGTATGGAGCGGGTGAAGCCTCATAAGGATCACCGTAACACGGATGTTGCACTTTTTGTCGTTGCGGAGAAGATTTCAGAGGAAGTATTTAAAAAGCTTCCAAAACTTCGCCATTATCAAAGCTACCATCTTGGTTTTCAGGGATGGAGTCATTATCGTCTGGTTGCTATTGAGCGGTCCTCCGGACGGGCGGTATACAACCGACTTGGCCGGAGCTATAAAAAGCTCATTCGCAATATTATTTAAAACCTTAAAGAAAAGGAGAAGGAAAAATGACAGCAATTTTAATTATTCTTGTTGCGATTGTTCTGCTTGTCATCGGATATGTTGTCTATGGTTCATGGCTGGCAAAGCAATGGGGTGTTGACCCCTCAAGAAAGACTCCTGCGGTAGAGATGGAGGATGGCGTTGACTATGTGGCAGCTCCTCCGGCTGTCTTAATGGGACATCATTTCTCATCCATTGCAGGTGCAGGCCCGATCAATGGACCGATTCAGGCTTCCGTATTCGGATGGCTTCCTGTGTTCCTCTGGTGTATCATAGGCGGTATCTTTTTCGGCGGTCTTCAGGACTTTGGTTCCCTGTTTGCATCCATTCGCCACGAGGGCAAATCGGTGGGTGAGATTATCAAGGACTCCATGGGTTCCAGAGCACAAAAGCTTTTTACAATTTTTGCACTGTTAGTGCTGATTCTGGTAATTGCTTCCTTTGTAAACGTTGTGGCAGGTACTTTCTTCACTGCGGAAGGCGGGTTTGGCTTTACCACCAGTCCTACCGGTAATCAGACTACGGCAATGATTTCCGTGATGTTTATTGTATTGGCAATTATTTACGGTATTATCACAAATCGTTTCCATGTGGGAACCATACCGGCTACAATCATCGGCGTGATTGGTATCGTTCTGATTGTTGTTCTGGGTCTGAATGTAGGTCTTATCATGGGTCGTACCGCATGGATCGTACTGATTGGTGTGTATATCACGGTTGCATCCCTGGTGCCTGTATGGATTTTGTTACAGCCTCGTGATTATCTGTCCAGTTTCTTGCTTTATGCGATGATGATTGTTGCCCTTTTAGGTATTTTTGCTTCGGCATTTACCGGCACGGCAACCTTTACCATTCCCATGTTTACCGGATGGAAGACAGGTATCGGTACCTTATTCCCGGCACTGTTTATCACAGTGGCCTGTGGTGCATGTTCCGGGTTCCACAGCCTGATTTCTACCGGTACATCTTCCAAGCAGCTTGATAACGAAGCACATGCGAAGCCCATTGGTTACGGTTCCATGCTGATTGAGTCAGCATTGGGTATTGTTTCCCTGATTGCGGTAGGTATGGTATTCGAGAAGTATACAAGCGGTGAATTTGGTTCTCCTTCTGCAGCATTTGCGGCAGGTATTGCAACTATGTTTGGTACAGAGACAAGTGTGGTTTATGGTACCATTTATGCTTTGTTGACATTGGCAGTGTCTGTATTCGCGCTGACAAGTCTGGATACAGGTACACGTCTGAGCCGTTTCATGTTCTCAGAGTTATTCTTAAAGAAAGATGAAGCGACTTATAAGGATGCGGCAGGTGTGCGTAAGGCTCTGGCACATCCGCTTGTGGGTACGGCGATTATGGTAATCATCGGCTGTGTACTTGGCGGTTTGAGCTTAAGCCAGATCTGGGGACTGTTCGGAGCAGCAAATCAGCTGTTGGCAGGTATTGCGCTGATGGCAGTAGCAGCATGGCTTGGCAATGCAGGTAAGAACAATAAAATGTTCTATGTGCCGATGGTATTTATGCTTGCAGCAACTCTGACCAGTCTGGTTATCACAGTAAAGAATAAGATTGTCATGATTGGCGACGGCGCAGCTGCCTGGGGAGATTGGTTCCAGCTTGTCTTTGCAGCAGCAATGGCTGTACTTGCAGCAATTCTGGTAATCGAAGGTTTCCAGACACTCTTTGTGAAGAAGAAAACAGCATAAGATACATAGAATTCCGGATAGGATTGAAGGATGAATCAGTAATATACAAAGGCAGCCTCTTACCATAAATTTTATTGGTAGGAGGCTGTTTTATACATATTTACAGGGGATTTTGTGTTTCTCTTGATTTTTTTGTGCAAATTATATATAATTGTTATATAAAAATAGAATTTATGCTGATATGACACAGATGTATGTCTATATCTCCATACTATATTTATATAAAACATTGTAAATGGTATAGTGATATGGCATATATAATAGAAAACAGAAGGGGGTAATTCAGTATGAATACAATTATTACAATTGGCCGTCAGTTTGGTTCCGGTGGCCGTGAAATCGGAAAAAAGGTAGCAGAATATTTTGGAATTAAATTTTACGATAAGGATCTTTTGACAAGGGCAGCAAAGGAGAGTGGTTTTTGTGAGGAGATGATACAGAGCCACGATGAGCGCCCAACCAATTCTTTTCTTTATAATCTGGTCATGGATACGTATTCTTTTGGCTATAATTCATCTTCCTTTGTAGATATGCCAATCAGCCACAAAGTGTTTCTGGCACAGTTTGATACAATTAAGAAAATTGCCAGCGAAGGTCCCTGTGTGATTGTGGGAAGGTGTGCGGACTATGCATTACATGATTATCAGAATTGTCTTCACCTTTTTATTCATGCAGATGAAAAGAGCAAGATAAAACGTATCATGGATCGCTTTGAGGACGTTACCACAGAGCAGAAAGCTCTTGACATGATGAATAAGAAGGATAAGCAGCGCCAAAGCTATTATAACTATTATTCTTCAAAGAAATGGGGCCGCGTCGATAGCTACGATCTGTCAATCAACAGCGGTGTTCTTGGAATTGATGGTTCCGTGAAACTGATTTCACAATTTGTTGAGGATTTTGAAAATCGGTAATGTTGTGTTATATTATGATAAATAGATTTGTGAAAACAAACTCCCATGAATTGTCCTCGGATGATTCCCTGGGAGTTTTGTTTGGTAATGAGGAGTAAAATAAATTTGTTGGTGTGGTGGAGGATGGATTTGAGCAATAAACATCTATGCGCAAAATCAAAGTTTAACGAATAGTTAGCATGTGTAATTTGGAATAGGGAGTTTGGATGTTGTTGATGCCAACTAGCGCGGCCTTTTATAGGCCGCTTTCGTTAAACTTTTTGGGGTTTTAGTAAAGTATTTTGAGGATATGTTTGCATATATTAGCAGTCTTTATGTAGGTCGCTTTTGTTAAATGTGGGACACTTTCGTTAATCTTCTTGGGTACTTAAATAGTTGGCATATAGAAATTATAACGTGGCTCACAGGGCCACGTTATAATATGTTGTATTATTTTATTTTCCATGACGTTCTCTGTAGTCTTCGGAACTGTTATATTTGGTAATATAGGTTTGATAGCCATTTTGTTTATCGTGCAGTTCTTTACGAGTCCTGACACGATGATATGATTCGTGATAGTCCCGGACAAAATTGATATTTGCCGAGCTGTTTTGTTTTGCTTTACGGCGTAAATACAGATAAATGAAGATTACAAAGATTGCTGTTAATGTGAATACACCAGCCATATTTTATTTTTCCTCACTATTTTTTTCCTTAGATTTTTCAGTTGAAGATTCTGTGTCTGTATTAGAGTTAGTCAGTTTTGAGAGTGTAAATTTTGACTTTTTCTTCTCCTTTGTTGGAGGAACATATTCGGTAAAGACCTTGGATTCATCGATCTGGCCAACAGTCATGTAGGGCTGTATTTCTGTAGGCAGATCCTTTTTGCGAAGCAGTCTGTTGACAACGGCTTTGATGCCTGCATAAATAACTGCAAAGATGGGCACGCCGACGATCATACCTAAGACACCGAACAGACCGCTGAATATTGTGATTGCAAAAATAACCCAGAATCCAGACAATCCTGTGGAATCGCCCAAAATTTTGGGACCCAGAATATTACCGTCAAACTGTTGAATGAACAGAATCAAAATGACAAAGTACAGCGCCTGCATGGGATCTACCATCAGAACTAACAGTGCACTTGGAATTCCGCCAATCCAGGGACCAAAGAAGGGAATTACATTAGTCACACCAACGATTACACTGACAAGAATTGCGTAAGGCGTACCGATGATGCTGGTACACACAAAACAGATGATACCAATAATAATGGAGTCAACTATTTTTCCGCCGATAAATCCAATAAAGGTGCTGTGAATAAAGCGAAAATTGGAAATCAGTTCATTGCCGCCCTTGCGGTCAAAAAGCGCATATGCAATTTTCTTAGCCTGTCCCGCAAACTTCTCCTTGCTTCCCAGTACATAAATGGAAAGAATGAACCCAATCACAAAGTTCCATAACGCCTTAAAAACACCGATAACGCTCAAGGACAACGTCTTGATCAATTCATTGATATACGGAAGCAGATTTGTATTGACATAATCCATTATTTTAGCGGAATACTGGTTGATCAGCTGGTTGACTGCAACTTCAAGATCTGGATTATCCTTGATAAGCCCCAGGGCCCAGTTTGTCAGGTTATTTATATAGACAGGCATCTGGAAAATGATGCTCTGTACACTGCGGATTACTTCTGGTATGATCAAACCGAAAAATTCGTAGAGAACAACCAGGATCAGTACAAAGGTCAGCAGGATAGACATTGCTCTCATACGCCGTTTACTCTTGGGCGTCATGGGTATTTTCGCCTTCAGGTACAAGGGTTTGATAATGCACTTTTCTATTTTATTTAAAATGGGGGTAATCAGGTATGCCAATACGAAGCCGTCAATAATCGGCATGGAGATTCGAATGATCTTGCCAATGCCGCCAGTTAGACTGGAACGGTGAAATAATACATAATAGAATAAAATACTGCAGGCAATAACCAGAAAGGCTGTGATGCCCCAACAGAGATATTTTTTGTTATACTTTAATTTCATTTGCAAAACCCCACTGTAGATTGATATTATAAATGATACTTTCAGTATAGCATTTTTTTGGGCTTCTGCATAATAAATTTACACAATAATTTTATAAACCTAAATTGCAAAAGTAAATTCTACCCTTTGTTTCTTCAATAGAAGTTACCTAT
>CAJTOO010000024.1 GCA_910577735.1 uncultured Lachnospiraceae bacterium | reverse complement strand
TGCCAACATGGGTAAGGAAGGGAAAAATATCAGCATGGATACATTGGTTCGTATTTGTGAAACACTGGACTGCGGCATACTGGATGTGATTGAATTAGCCAGTGACGAGCCTTCCGTTACAGAAAAGAGAAAACAACAGAAAGAATAATTAAGAAGTGGGAATAAGCAGATACCCGAACGGGATAATCGACAGATATTGATATTTTACGGAGAATTTTTGTGAAAACTTATTCCATCTGGAAAGACAATGTAATATAATAGAGCCAGCGAAAAATGGGGATCAGGAGGAGGGAATACAATGATAAGGCATATATGTATGTTTACATTAAAAGAGGATAATAGGGAAAAGAATATTATTGAATTTTTTGAAAGAGCTGAAAAGTTAAGAGAATTAGATATAATAAAACAATTTAATATAGTTAGAAATGCGGAAAGAACACCAGTTTCTAATTATGATGTTGCTTTAATTTTTGACTTCGATACAGTAGAAACATTAGATGAATACCAAAAATCACAACTGCACATGGAATTTGGAGAATTTGTATATTCCATTAGAATTGATAGAGCTTGTATTGATTATGAAATTTGATTTAGCTAAAAATTCCAGTTTATCAACAACCCCAAAAAAGGCAGTCGCCCCGTCAAAGCGTCTGCCTTTTCCTGTCCCCGCCTTCTTCAAAATGTCACAAAGTGCATAAATTCAAGGATTTCTAGGTATCTTTCCTTTGTATCAACACCACAGTCTCCACATGCCCCGTCCAGGAAAACTGATCCACCGCCACACACCTTCTTACCGCATACCCATTGTCCAAAAACACCTCCAGATCCCTGGCCAGACTGGTAGGCTTACAGGATATATACAGAATATTCTCCACCCCATACCCGATAATCTTTAAAAGGGCTTTCGGATGCACGCCATCCCTGGGCGGATCCAAAACAATCAAGTCCGGACGCTCCGTTATCGTATCCAATACTTTTAATACATCTCCGGCAATAAATTCGCAGTTATGTAAACTATTCAGGGCAGCATTTTCCCGGGCAGCCACGACAGCTTCTTCCACAATCTCCACACCAATCACTTTCTTCACCACCGGGGAAAGCATCTGAGCTATGGTGCCTGTCCCGCTGTAGAGGTCATAGACAATCTGCCCTTCTTTCGCTTCCAGGGCTTCCTGAATAAATTCCCTGGCCGTGTTGTATAAAAGCTCCGCGCTGAAACTGTTCGTCTGGAAAAAGGAAAACAGGGAAATCTTAAATTTCAGCCCCAGCAGTTCCTCATAAAAATAATCCCGCCCGCGGAGAAGCACTGTCTCATCACTCTGTACCACATCTGCCTGGGAATCATTCTTGACATGCATAATGCCCACAATCCCGCCCTGTAAAGGAAGCTGCAGCAGCTGTTCCTGCCATGCTTTAAGCAGCTTTGTCTCCGGAATCCCCTCTGTCTGGGTTGTGGTCACCAACGCCATAAGAATCTCTCCCGTTCGTGCGGCCTTGCGCACAAGAAGGTGTCTTAAATAGCCATCATGCCGCAGTCTGTGATAAAAATTTACCGCCAGTCCCTCCTCTTTCTTTTCCTGAAAAAATTGCAAGGTACAGGCTAAAATCTTTCGATAATCCTCGTCCACAATCTGGCAATCTTTCACTGACACGATATCATAGAAGCTCCCTCTCTTATGCATGCCAAGGGCCAGAGGCCCATCTTTCATCTCATCCCCGAACGTAAATTCCATCTTGTTACGATAGCCAAAAACCGCAGGATTGGCCTTGGCGCTTTCATAATGCCAGTCCTCCTGCTGTCGGGACAGCACTGGCGCAAGCAGGCGTCTTACCTGTTCTTCTTTTATTTTCAGGGTTTCTTCATAAGGCAGGCTCAGGTAAATACAGCTGCCGCACTGTCCAAAATGAGGACAGGGACTTTCCTGTTCCAACGGAGAAGTTTCCAGAACTTCCAGAAGGCGCCCTTCTGCCTTTCCCTTCCTCGCCTTGTTGATGGCAGCGCGCACTTTTTGTCTCGGTATAGCGTTTTTTACTACACAAGTGCCTTCCTCACACGCCACAATTCCCTTGTTTGGAAAGTCTATTCTCGTCACGAAACCTTCCACTACTTGTCCCTTTTTCATATCCTTGCTCTCCCTCTTTTATATAACCTAAAAAGGCGGGAGATGCTATACATCCCCCACCTGTTCAAAACATCCGGATTATTCGCCCGCTTCTTCCTCTTCTTCATCCTCAAAGAAATCATCGTCGAAGTCATCATCGAAATCGTCCTCAAAATC
The DNA here is from genome assembly GCA_910577735.1 of uncultured Lachnospiraceae bacterium. Taxonomy (GTDB): domain Bacteria; phylum Bacillota; class Clostridia; order Lachnospirales; family Lachnospiraceae; genus UBA3282. The sequence continues at coordinate 46,415 of CAJTOO010000024.1, read as the reverse complement.
TTCCAGATAATCAGGTGTCAGATAACGGTAGACGGCATATGCGATAGCAGCAACTGCGGCAACTGCACCGATTACAGCGAATACCCACAGAAGTTTGTTACACTTCTTCTCCTCTTCCTTTTTCCTGCCCAGAAGTTCACTCACATGTGCATTATCCAGAATCTCATCTAATTTATTCAAAACCTCTGCTTTTCTCATGATATACCCTCTCTTTCCTATCATTTTGTTATCACATTCACAAACCTATATGAATTTAATATACCACTTCTTCTTGCTTTTTACTATATGTTCCCAATAAATTTTTTATGAAAAATATAAAATTATACTTTCTGAAGTTTGGCAAAACCGGCATACATAATCTTCTGCCCTATCTCATCAAAGACCACCGTCACCTGGCTGTCTCTTGGCCCTGCCTCAATCTTTAGGACCGTACCCTCACCATAGCGCATATGACGCACTCTGTCACCCACTTCATAACCAAGCCTGGTACTTGTCACAGGTTCTATGGAAACTGCCCCAACACCTTGATTCATCTTCGTGATATAGGGTTGGTTCTCAAGGGCTGTCCGTTTGGGACGCACTACAGCCTTCGGCTTTGCCGTGAATGCTTTCGGCGTCACTGACACAGTCGGTTTTGCCGGCTCTATTTCAAATGTCTTTTCTGCCATCTGAAGTTTGGCACCGCCGCTAAAGGGCTTCGCCCGGAATCTGCTCCTTTCTTCCGAATCCTCTTCATAGGTTTCGTACTCTTTTCGTTTTGGCGCCGGCAATGTATTATCCAGCAACAGCGGCGGTATCTCCTTCACGAAACGGCTCACCGGGTTATACTGTGTCTCTCCCCGAATCATCCGCTGTCTGGCACAGGTCAGGGTCAGATCGTCTTTGGCTCTGGTAATCCCCACATAGGCAAGGCGTCTCTCCTCCTCAATCTCCATGGGATCATCTGCCGTGATCGTCATATAACTTGGAAAAATGCCATCCTCCATACCTGCCAGATAGATGTGGGGAAATTCCAATCCCTTGGCGCTGTGCAGGGTCATCAAAAGAACCCTGTCGCAGTCCTCATCCACCCTGTCAACATCTGCCACCAGTGCCACTTCTTCCAGAAACTCGCTAAGGAGCGGCTCATCGTGCGTCTCTTCATAAGAAACCACTTTGTTGATCAGTTCCTCGATATTTTCAATACGGTCTGCCGCATCCTCTTCGTCAGATTCTTCCAGTTCTTTTCTGTACCCTGTAGTTTCCAGAATATCCTTAACCAGTTCTTCCAGACCATAAAACTCCATTTTACTCCTGAAAGCCTGTATCATGTTCACAAAGGGCTTTAATTTCGCGGCACTTCTGCCTATGGTCATGATCTGATCCGCTTCCCGCAGGGCATCATAAAAGCTGATATTCCTCTCATCTGCATACTCCTGCACCCGCACAATGGTGGTGGCCCCAATCCCTCGTCTGGGTACATTGATGATTCGCTTGACTGCCACATCATCCCGTCCATTGTCGATGGTCTTTAAGTACGCCAGGATATCTTTAATCTCCCGTCTCGAATAGAAATTGGTCCCACCAATCACATCATAGGGAATCCCTTCCATAATGAAACGTTCTTCCAAAAGGCGGGCCTGGGCATTGGTACGGTAAAGGACCGCACAGCTTCCGTAAGAAGCCTCCCCTTTCCTGGCCTTCTTTGCCACATCCCCGGCTATGTATTCGGCCTCCTCATAAGCCGTGTCAAACTGTCTGAAATGAATCCGGTTTCCTTCCGTCTTCTCTGTCCAGAGTGCCTTATCTTTCCGTCCGGTATTATTACGGATGACGGCATTGGCTGCATCCAGAACCACCTGGGTGGAGCGGTAATTCTGTTCCAGCTTAATGACACAGGCCTCCGGGTATATCTTCTCAAAATCCAGAATATTACGAATATTAGCTCCCCGGAACTTATAAATGGACTGGTCGTCATCACCCACTACACACAGATTCCTGTATTTGTCTGCCAGAAGCCTGATCAATTCAAACTGAGCCGTATTGGTGTCCTGATACTCGTCCACCATGATATAGCGGAAACGCTGCTGATAGCTTTCAAGCACCCGGGCATCTGCCTTAAAAAGCTCCACCGTCTTCATGATCAGATCATCGAAGTCCAAGGCATTATTCTTTTTCAGGGTTTCCTGATAAGCCCGATAAGCCTTGGCAATCTTACCGCCGTTATAATCAAAACCATTCTGCATCTCGTACTGTATGGGATCGATCAATTCATCTTTGGCGGAAGATATGGCACTCATAATCGTGCGTTCTTTCAGCATTTTGGTATCAATCTGCAGTTTTTTACAGACTTCCTTCATGATACCTTTCTGGTCATCCGTATCATAAATCGTGAAATTATTATCATATCCCAGGCGGTCAATATATCTGCGCAGGATCCTGACACAGGTGGAATGAAATGTGGATACCCAGATCTGCTCTGCCCCAAATCCCACAATCTTATCAACTCTCTCCCGCATCTCACCAGCCGCCTTGTTGGTAAAGGTAATGGCCAAAATATGATAAGGCGCCACGCCCTCTCTGTCGATCAGGTATGCCACCCTGTGTGTCAGCACTCTTGTCTTGCCGGAACCGGCTCCTGCTAAAATCAGAACCGGTCCCTGTGTCTGCATGACAGCCTGCTTCTGTCTTTCATTCAGTGTATCGTATATACTCATTGTTTTCTAATCCTCAAGCTGCTGTTATCGTCACTGTCAAAAATTCTGTATCTGCATGCTTTCATGCCTGTCAAATCCTTGAACAATTTTTCTCAATCTTTTTAAAATAATTGATTACCGCAGTTTCCACAGAATTTTGATCCCGTGGTCGGTGTGCCGCAGTTCGGGCAGAACTTAGGCCCTGTTCCAGTGCCTGCTCCCCTCTGCTGAGGCTGCCCCATATTGGAACTGCCATTCAGATTCATCTGGTTGACCATCTGCTGTCCCATGGCCATCCCCATCTGCATGCTCACCATATCAGCAGCCATATGACTGCCACCGCCGCCTTTGCCCATGGCATCTGCCGCCGCTATCTGGGTATATCTGCCCATATCGCCCACCATGGACTGGGCTGCCGCCTTCTCCTGCATTTTCTTGATTTCTTCCGGATAAGAAAAGCTCTCGATTGTAAAATCCGTGATTCCAATTCCGATCCTGCGCATATCCATATCAAGATCGCTGGCAATCCCTTTGGCAATGTTTCTGGCATCCGCCTGCAGATTAAACATATCCCGTCCCTCTCTGCTGATCCATGCCATAAGCAGCTGGTCAAGACTTGCAACAATCCGCTCTTTTACATCCTCTACCGTGTAAATCTGACGGATGCCTGCCAGCTTCTCAATGACCACATCATGCTCCACAATCTTACAACTGAAGGTACCGAAAGCACGGATGGGCATACCACCCGGAAGTCCCGGCGCCTGCAGATTGATAGCGTTCTTGGTGCCCCATTTCACTAACAATTCCTTGGTATTAATAAAGAGTATTTCCGCCCGAAGAGGTGTACTGAAACCAAATTTAAAACTCTTCAGGGTAGTCAGAAAAGGAATAATATCTGACTCAATATCATAGTCGCCGTCATCCTCAAAAATACCTTCTACACGGCCATTGTATAGAAATATCGCGTCCTGTCCCGGACGAATGATCAGCCTGGAACCCTTCTTAATCTCCTGATTCTGAAATTTATAGAATAAGACACCCTCTCTGGTCTCATTCCACTCTATCACACTGGAAAACTGGTTCTTAAAAAATCCCATTTCTTTCTCCTTATGTCTCTGTGTATAACTGTCCTTACATGCCCATTTCTGCCTTTAACGCCGCCAGCTCATCATCTACCGCTGAAACAGTCTCCGTGCTGTCATACTTAGATGCCAGCTTATCAAGGTCCTCCTCTTCGCTGGAAGTATTCAATTCTCCAACTGCATCTGCCTCATCCAGCATCCTGTTGACTTTTTCTTCCATTCTCTCAAAAGCCGCCGCATTGTTACCCGCACTCTCCATACCGGAACCCATCTCATTAATCTTTCTCTGGGTCTGTGCCACTTTGACCTTGGCTTTGAGCATGTCTCGCTTGCTCTTCATAGCCTGGATATCACTCTCCAGCTTGTCATGCATCTGTCTCATCTTGACAGAATTAGCCTGTGCAAGTTCATAATTTTTCGTAAGGACTTCCTGCTTCTGGGTAAGCTCGCTCTTTTTCTCTAAGAACCGGCGGGCATCATTGTCATTGCCTGCTGCCACTGCCTTTTTGGCATACTCGCCCATCTTAGCGATCTCCTCACTGCACTCATCCAGTTTCCTTCTGGCCGACTTCTCCTCCGCCATGACAGATGCTGTCTCCGCTTTTACTTTGGCAAAATCGGTTTCTAAGTTCCGCAGATACTGATCGATCATCTTTTCCGGGTCTTCCGCCTTGTCTAAGAGCGCATTCACATTGGCCGCCATAATGTCCTTAAATCTTGTCATGATACCCATACTTAACCTCCATTAATTATTCATTATGTCATTTACTATATATCAACAGACACCAACCTTAAATATAAGATGCCTGGCTGACATGCCGCCCCTTGCATAACGGTGAAATGAAGCCTGCCATAAGTCAGGCAAGCCGTCACATATCCTGGCTCTGGTTCAGACGCTTCGCCTGACTGCTTAAATCCTCCACTAACCGTTCCACTTCGCCTACAATCTTTGTATTTCTTTCACTCACGGAATAGGTTTCCTGTGAATGCGCAGATACTTCCTCCATAATCGCTGAAATCGTCTGTATACTCTCCACAATGACGCCATTGGCCGCCGCCAGCTGCTCCATAGCCCGGTCCAGGCGCCCGTTCTGCTCATCTACCTGGTTCGTACTGTCTGCAATCTTCTCAAAGCTGTCTGCCGCCGCCGTGGCAGATTCATTCTGCTTCGCATTGCTCTTCATCAGCTGATCCACTGCTTTCATGGCAATGCCCAGTTTCTCTGAAACACTTTGAATCACATCCGTGATGTTGACTGTGGCGCTCTGGGTCTGGTTCGCCAGACTGGATATCTCTGATGCCACCACCGCAAAGCCTCTGCCCGCTTCCCCGGCGCATGCCGCCTCAATGCTGGCATTTAAAGCAAGCAGACTGGTCTGACTTGCCACATTGGTAATCAGGTCGATGATGGACTGCATATTGGATGTGTACTCTTCCAATGCTTTCATATCTTCCACCACTTCTCTGCCGGCTCCCTCAGAGACTGTCATCTGCTTCACCAGTGTATCTATATTTTCTTTACCCAGATGCACATTTCCCTTGGCCTCTTCCATACTGTGGGCAATGGCATCCATCACGTCATTCATCTGCCCGATGTGATCCTGGATTTCTTCCGTCTTCCCCAACTGATTCTGTATAGATTCCGCCGCCTCATTGGTGCCCGCCGATACCTCCTGCATTGCATTTGTGGTCTCGGATACCGCAGCGCCCAATTCCTTCATCTGTTCTGCTACATCCACAATCCCCTCGGACATCTGCCCGGATATGTTCATCACTCTGTCAAGCAGACCGGATACATTATCTTTTTCTCTATTTAACTCCTCAAGTTTCACTTTATTAATCTTATCCAGTGTCCTGGTAGACAGACAGATAAAGATTCCGATCAGCAAAAGTAAAAAGAGCCGAATCTCATAAGTTGCAGCATCAGCAGCCGCAATATTTCCTACAATCCCCTGCCAGACTAAAAATACCACATTGACGAAAAATCCTACGCCCGACACTCCCACGCACAATTTAAAATCAGAATACAGGATCAAGACTAAATAAATTGGTATGATAAAGGTAAACGCAATCATGTTCACCGTTGTGAATACCACAAACACATAGAATATCGTATATGTAACACCTATCGCATACTTAAGCCTCACATTCTCCGGGCTTTTCTTATACATCAGGAACTCAACAATGACCGGTCCCACTGCCAAAACTAAAAAGATCAGATAATACCCAATCGTCCTGTCGCCCTTTATTACCTCCAGAAGATAAGATAGTGCCAGAACAGCTGCCAACACTGTATGACAGGACAGGGCTACCCTGTTCATCGCCTTTCCTTCACTAAATACGCATTCCTTGTTCATTCTGCCATCCTCCTGATATTGATACATTTAGTATATACCCTTAAAACGACAATCAACACTTTATACTACCCACAGAATGACCCTTGTATAGTATATCATACCCCTTTATGCAAGGACAAGAGAATTATCCGTACATATCTTTACAACCGGAAAAGGAATGAAAAATTGAATATGTCACAGCAATATTATTCTCTATTGCTTCACTTCTTACGCTGTCCTGCATAGACTATAATAAATATGTTTTCAGGGATTGACAGATCTCTTTCTGGCAATTCGAGGAGGATCATGAAAAAAATATGCAGTTTGCTTCTTGTGATCGTTCTGGTCATAGGCACTCTCTATGGCTGCGGAACACAGACAGGAAGCGCAGGGGATACATCTTCCGCTAAAGCAAAGACATCCGTAGTACTTAACGAAGTGGCACATTCTATCTTCTATGCACCTATGTACGTGGCAATCGAGGAAGGTTACTTTGAGGAGGAGGGAATTGACCTAATCTTGGTTACCGGATTCGGTGCCGATAAGACCATGACAGCACTTTTGACAGGTGAGGCAGACATAGGCTTCATGGGGAGTGAGAGTACTATCTATACTTATAAAGAAGGGGCAGAGGACTATGCGGTAAATTTCGCTCAGCTTACCCAACGGGCAGGAAATTTCCTGGTATCCAGAGAGCCCATTGATGATTTTCAGTGGGATATGCTGGTGGGCAAAGAGGTGCTGGGCGGGAGAGCCGGCGGTATGCCTGAAATGGTCTTTGAATATATCCTGAAAAAGAACGGGCTGGATCCGGCCACCGATCTTTCTATTGACCAAAGCATTGATTTCGGAGCTACTGCGGCTGCCTTTTCTGGCGGACAGGGTGAATTTTCGGTAGAATTCGAACCTCACGCCACCTCGCTGGAAGAAAAAGGTGACGGCTATGTGGTGGCATCCCTCGGAGAAGATTCCGGATATGTACCCTACACAGCCTTTTCTGCCAAAAAGAGTTATTTAGAAGAAAATCCTGCTGTGATTGAAGCGTTTACCAGAGCATTACAAAAGGGCATGGACTATGTACAGACCCACACGCCTGCAGAAATTGCCAAGGTGATTGCTCCGCAGTTTGCAGAGACTGATCTGGCCACAATAGAAACCATCGTAGCCAGATATGCAGCCCAGGATACCTGGAAAGCAGATTTGATCTTTGAAGAAGACAGCTTCACCCTTCTACAGAATATTCTGGAAGAGGCCGGTGAATTGGAAGGCCGGGTTCCCTATGCGGATCTGGTAGACACATCCTTTGCCCAAAAAGCGGCAGAATAGTCACATACAGAATAAGTAACGCCTGACACATGAATGCGCCAGGCGCTATTTATTATGTTATGTAAACTAACGTATTCATACGAGCTGCTCTATGATCTCAATAATTCCCGCAAAGCATCTACCACATCCTGATACTCTAAGAGCAGCGCTTCCACATGCTCATCTATCTTCTCATAAGCCTGCTCTTTCACCGCAAATTCCTGGGTCTTGGCTGTTTCAGACAGATGATTTGCCCCGATGGACCGCATGGCATTTTTTAATCCATGCACCTCTACCAGATAGTGTTCGTAATCTCTGCGCTCATAGAGACTCTTGATCAGTGGAATCTTTTCTTCTCCTTCCTCCAGAGCTTCTTCCAGTACTTCCAGATAAAGTTCTTCATCCCCGGCACACAGTTCGATTCCTGCTTCCACATCAAATCCTCTGTGCACCAGGTCGTTTATTGTTTGTATCTTTCCCATCTAGTCCTCCCTGCCTGCGAAATCAGTCTCTTCCTTTTTATCCTGGACTTTTGATTTCTTACGTTCCTTTTCGGCTCTTTTTGTAGCAAATCCGTCTATCATCTTCTCTATTAAGAGCGTCTTCACATACACATCAAAACTCAGCATACAGATAAAAGAAAAGAATTTCAAAAATTCCTGAGAATCTTCCGGTGCGTTTTCAAAAGACTTCTGGGCAATGCGGAACTTTTCCTCCAAATCCGCTTTCATCACGGCAGTCTGATCCTGCTCTAATCCCCATACCTCTTCATAGACAGAAGACAGATCAAATTCTTTTCCATTGGCAAAAAAGCGTTCCTTAATCGGCTTGAGAAGGTCCTGGATATCGCTGATGGACAGGATTCCCTTATAATAATAGATGAAAATAAGAAGCAGCACATGGTCTTTGGAATATTTCTTCTTGATTGGCGGCGGCAGCAGATTGTTTTTGGCATAATTATTGATCATAGTCTTGGTCAGAATCTTATCACTCTGGGGATTTCTGGCTGAATTTCTCAGATGGGATTCCATAAAAGTCGTCACCTGATCCATATAAAGATCGATATCCGGAATATCTTCCGCCTTGATATACTCTATTCTATCCAGGCTGTTCAATATACTGTTCAACAAATCTTCCATGTTGATCGTCATTTTTACTCCATTTCATAGCGTTCTGCGCTGAAGATGCAGATACAATATCGGCTTTCCTGCATCCTTTCATATCATTAATAATATTTACACTCTATTATATAGTTTTTATTACTACATGACAAGTGTTTATTTCTTTTACTGATTTGCTTACTGATTTGCTTACTGATTTGCCCCGTTCTTAATTATAATTGTCCGCAAAATTGTCCGCCGACATCCGCCGACAAAAAATTTTACTTTTCTTTTTGCAAAAATAATGGTATACTAAGGAAGTCACAAAGTTTGCAGGCGTAGTTCATCGGTAGAATACAAGCTTCCCAAGCTTGGGAGGGGGGTTCGATTCCCCTCGCCTGCTCTTTAGCGTATAGTTGTAAAGTGTGGAAATGCTTTACAGCTATTTTTTTACGATTGAAGATAAAGATTACGAAGGGAGACGGCAGGATTGGAAATGATGTGGATTGCGCTGGTGCTGTTGTACGGCGTATTGAAAGGCGTTCGCGAGATTGTAAAAAAGAAGGCTTTGAGCAAAAACTCTACCATAGAGGTATTGTTTATGTATACTTTGCTTTCTTTTCTGATAGTCTTACCAGACGTCAAGAATGCAATGGGACTGGAACTGCATTTCTACTTTTACATAGCGATGAAATCTTTTGTAATTTTTCTGGCCTGGATGTGCAGTTTTAAGGCGATTAAAAAGATGCCTATCAGTCTTTATGGCGTGCTGGATCTTTCCAGAGTGCTTTTTGCCACGCTTCTGGGCGTGGCGGTGATGCAGGAAATCCTTGGCCCATATCAGGTCCTGGGGCTTCTTTTGGTGTCGGCAGGGCTTCTGCTCTTAAAATACCATCCAGGAAGCAGGCAAAACGGCGTATCAAAGGCCGGTGAAGCCGTGGAAGTCAGGTATGTGGTAATGGCTTTTGCATCCTGTCTTTTAAATGCGGTATCGGGATTGTTGGATAAGATTCTGATGAAGGATATCAGCAGTTCCCAGCTGCAATTCTGGTATCTGCTTTTTCTGACCTTATTTTATCTGCTTTTCATTTTGGTCAGCCGTGTGCCTGTGAATTGGGGAAGCGCTGTGCGCAACCAGTGGGTCTGGCTTCTGAGTCTGCTCATTGTCATCGCGGACAGGGCGCTCTTTGTAGCCAACGGCATGGAGGGAAGCCGCATTACCGTAATGACCCTCTTAAAGCAATCCGGCTGTGTAGTGACGATACTGGCCGGACGGTTTCTTTTTCGAGAAAAGAACACAACCCATAAACTCGTGTGCGCGGCGATCATTATTGCCGGTATCGTGGCAGCGGTGATGTGACATTGTTATTTACAAAATCCTTTCCCCATGTTATATTGATACATAATATCTGTAAAGTTTTAACGCGCGAAAGTATTATGTTTTAATAATTTTGGATAATAGCGAAGATTGATTCAGCATATTTGCTAACACAACAGTGAGGTGTCTTCTATGAATAAAAAGATTAAAAATGATGCTGTGGACCATTTATTTCAGGCTATTTTATGTCTGGAGTCCTTAGAAGAATGTTATGATTTCTTTGAAGATTTGTGCACCGTTAATGAACTCTTATCACTATCCCAGCGCTTTGAAGTGGCTTCCATGTTAAAGGCCCACAAGACCTATCTTGAAATCGCCGATAAGACCGGTGCCTCTACTGCCACGATCAGCCGTGTCAACCGTTCCCTGAACTATGGAAATGACGGTTATGAGTTGATATTTGAACGGCTTCACAAGTAAGAGGTCTTTCCTTTTTCATTTAATAAACAAAAATACTACATCCGATATCTCGAAAATTCTTTTTATATTAAACCACAAACGAAGTACAAATGCCAATATTTGTTTACATAAAGCACTACATTCGACAAAATCATGACTTTAGCGAAAAAGAAAGCTTTACATTTATAAGGATATATGCTATTCTATGGGTGTTGTCAATCAACGCATTTTTAATATTCTTGGAGGTATCTACAATGAACAAAGGTACAGTAAAGTGGTTTAACAACCAAAAGGGCTACGGCTTTATCTCCGATGAGCAGGGTAACGATGTATTCGTTCACTATTCAGGACTCAACATGGAAGGCTTCAAGTCTCTCGAAGAGGGCGCTGAGGTTGAGTATGAAGTAGTAAACGGCGAGAAAGGACCCCAGGCCGTAAATGTAACAAAGTTATAAGAGACATCGGACTTATAACATCGATAATCAGTATCACGATGTGCCTGTTCTTAAATATAAATGATGAATTTTATTTAGAATCAGCAATATTGTTGTAACGGATTAGAGAAAAAGAGAACCTGTCAATGCGACAGGTTCTTTTTTGTTTATATCATATAGGATTTTGCTGCCTTCTTCTACGCTTTCATTTTATGCACAAATCGAAGCACATCCTCAAACCGCATCTGCCCGCCAAAGAGATCCAGTGCACTGCCAATCGTCACATGAACTCTGTCCTGTCCCAGAATCTTAAGCCGCTCCAGATCCTGAAAGTTATGAACCCCGCCCGCGTAGGTGACCGGAATCTTTCCCCAGGTCCCTAAAAGGCTCACCACAGACTCCTCAATGCCGGAAGCCTTTCCTTCCACATCCACCGCATGTACCAGAAATTCATCACAATAGACAGACAATTCATCCATGGTCTTCTCAGTCAGTTCCACCGCAGTATACTTCTGCCATCTGTCGGTCACAATATAGTAATGCCCGTCTCTTGCTCTCACACTTAAATCCAATACCAGATTTTCAGAACCCACTTTGTGCACCAGTTCCCGCAATCTGTCATACTGAATCTGTCCGCCCTGGAACACATAGGAAGTGACAATAACATGACTTGCCCCTGCATTCAGAAATTCACACGCATTATCCGGTGTGATGCCGCCGCCTGCCTGCAATCCCCCCGGATAAGCGCGCAGGGCCGCAAGAGCCTGTTCTTTGGTTTCTTTATAATAAGAGGAAGATACCGGATTCAAGAGTATAATATGTCCATTCTTTATTTGATATTCCTGATAAAGTCTGGCAAAAAATGCCGCATCCTGGGCAGCCACGAAATTTTCCCGGGCCTGATCGCCCTGATCCTTCAAACTGCCGCCTACAATCTGTTTGACACTGCCATTGTGAATATCAATACAGGGTCGAAATTCCATATCTTTCTTCCTCGATTCTATTTTTTCAAAATCGGTAATTTCACTTTCCATCATGCAAAGGTCATATGCCGAAACTTTTCCAAAAAACGGTAATTTATGATGTCTTTCAGAATAAATATGCCGTGCATATTTTACCATCTAACAGACATAATAACATAAGAACAGGAAGTTTATCAAACCTTCTGTTTTAATATCAGTAATTCATGCAAAGGAGTGAAATCATGAAAAAGACAAAAACATTACTATTTGTTTCTCTTATGGTACTGACCATGTCTATGATGACTGCCTGTGGTAACAGAAACACAAATGCCGACAACGGAAATAATACAAACGGCACACAGACAGGTACCGGAACCACTTCCGATACCACAACAGGCACAGATAATGGTACTGGCACAACAAGTACCGGTACCACCGGAACCGGCACTACTGGTACCGGCACAACAGACGATGGTATGAACGGCACAGCAGATGACGGGCTCACGGACGATAACACCATCGGAACCGACAATAACGACAACGTAAACGATGTGACAGCTGGTGACAACAACAATACGACCAACAACGGCAATGCAGGAAGCGCTGTCGGCGATGCCATTGACGACGCCGGTAACGCCGCTTCTGACATCATTGATGATGCCGCTACAGGCGTTGAGAACATGGTGGATGATGTGACAGGTACAGACAACACTACAAATTCCAACGTTCACTAAGAAAACCCAAAATTTCCCAGACGCTCTCATAACGTCTGGGAAATTTTATGACCATTCATAGTCTTTACATGCTAAACACCTTTTTCAATCAAAATGCCATCCCGGTATGCCTGCAGCAGCTCTTCCAGCTGATGAATACTCTCCCGCAGTTCCATCCCGATCTCTGTATCGGCTATCTTCTGGCGCAGCGATGTGGTCTCTAAAATAACGGAATCAGAAAAGATGTCTGATTCATGCAGGATTGCCGACTCCGTGGACTCAAAAGGCTCATGGGCCACCAGACGCATACCATAGGAATTGACCACCAGCGTGTATCCGGCAATACCGGTCTTATCCTGATATGCCTTAGAGAATCCGCCGTCAATGATCAGCAGTTTGCCGCCGCACTTGATGGGTGTCTCTCCTTTCTTAAGTTCCACCGGCACATGTCCGTTCACAATATGGGAGTGTGTCTCGTCCAGGCCGAACTCCCGCAGTATCTTATTAATGACCTCCTCATTGTCCAGCAGTCTGTAATAGCTGTTCTTGGTCTCTTTGTGCATCTCCTGATCTAACAGGAAGTACCGCTCAAAGGTAGCCATTTTATCCTTGCCAAAGACCGGCGAATTGGGACCTGCCCAGATATACCAGATGATATCCTGTCCCTTTAACTTTTCCTGCAAGTTATTGTGTGCATAGTAACCTTTTCTGGCATAATGCTCCAGCACATCATACAGTTCCTTGCCGCTGTATTCCTCTCCGTAAACATTAACTTTATTAAAATTTCCTTCCTCATCCATGGGCATACAGCCATGGTAGAGCAGATTGGAATTATAAATCTTATAAAGTCCTCCTTTAGAAAAGAGGAACCGCACATGCTTCTGTAATTTCTCGCACTTCACAAATCCCTGCCGCAGACGTTCCATCACCTGTTGTTCTTCCAGTGTCAGTTCGTAAGGACGGTTTCTGTTAATCGTCGGAAAATCCACATCTTTCATGGGATAGGATACCCCGTCAATGACCAGTGCCTTATTCTCATAGTCAATATGCTCTAAAAGCAGCCTGTCCTGCATGCCAAATTCCGGGCGCCGCATGATCAGCTGTCCTTCCAGCTTAAACTGCAATATGGCAATGGCTTTATGCATCTTCATATCAAGGCTCAAATCCTTGGTATCGTAATCCGTATTATATTTGATGGTAAATGCCTCACAGTCTGTATCTTTATAAGCAGCCAGCGCAAAGGTAGCCAGAGGAATCAGATTAATACCATAGCCTTCTTCTAAAGTGTCCAGATTCCCATACCGGGCCGCCATCCGAATCACATTGGCAATGCAGGCCAGATGACCGCTTGCCGCCCCCATCCAGACAATGTCATGATTTCCCCACTGCACGTCCACCGAATGATACTGACAGAGGGTATCGAGAATAATATGAGGGCCTGGGCCTCTGTCAAAGATATCTCCCACGATATGAAGATGGTCAATGACCAGCCGCTGAATCAGATTGCTCAAGGCAACGATAAACTCCGGTGCCCTGCCTATCCGGATAATCGTATGGATAATTTCATTATAATAAGCTTCCTTATCCTGAATCTCCGCCTTCTCCGTGATCAGTTCCTCAATGATGTAGGAAAAGTCCTTCGGCAGCGCTTTGCGCACTTTGGATCTGGTATACTTGGAAGAGACCCGTTTCGTAATCTGCACCAGGCGGTGAAGGGTAATCTTATACCAGTCCTCGATGGAACTCTCGTCCTCCTCCTGCATCACGATATCCAGCTTCTCCTCAGGATAATAAATCAATGTAGCCAGGCTCTTTTTATCCCTGATGCTCAGGGTATTGCCAAATGCCTCATCAATCTTACGCCGCACGGAACCGGACCCGTTTTTCAGGACATGCTTAAACTGCTCATACTCTCCATGAATGTCTGTCATAAAATGTTCCGTTCCCTTCGGCAGATTCAGGATTGCCTGTAAATTGATGATCTCCGTCGATGCCGCCGCAATGGTCGGATATTGTTTGGATAAACTTTTCAGGTACTTTAATTCTAAATCGTCCATCTGCTCCCTATTTTGTCCTTTCATTCTATCAGCCAACTATCTGTGCAGTCATTCCATCTGACACATTTTCTGTTAAATATCGTTTTATATATCGCGTTTTTGTAGAACTCTGTCATGATGTCAGAGTTTATCCTATCACATCCGCCATATCATACATGCCGGCCGGACGCCCCTTTAAGAATTTTGCCGCCTGTATGGCTCCCTTGCCAAATACCGCCTTGGAATATGCTCTATGCGAGAAAGTGACCACCTCATCTGCTCCAGCAAAAATCACATCATGATCACCCACGATGGTGCCGCCCCTGACCGCACTGATGCCAATCTCCTTGGTATCTCTCTTCTCCCTGACCTGGCTTCTGTCATAGACATACGTATAGGCATTGTCCATCTGATCGTTTATCGCATCTGCCAACGCAAGCGCTGTGCCGCTGGGCGCATCCAACTTCTGGTTGTGGTGCTTCTCCACAATCTCCATATCAAATCCCGCCGGCGCCAAAGTCTGCGCAGCCTCCTTTAAGAGTTTCAACAGCATATTGATTCCCAGAGACATATTGGCTGATTTGAGAACAGCCACCTTCTCGGAAGCCTCTTTCACCTTCTGCAGCTGTTCTTCTGAAAGACCCGTAGTACACAGTACACAGGGAACCTGTTTCTTCACACAGTAATCCAGCAGTCCATCCACTGCGGGCGCCACGGAGAAATCAATGACCGCGTCTGCCGCCACCGTACAGGAAGCGATATCTGTAAACACCGGATATGGATTATTGCCCTCATCCCTGGCATCCACACCTGCCACGATCTCTATCTCATCATCTGCCTGAATAAGCCCGGAAATAGTCTGTCCCATTTTACCATTACAGCCATGCATAATTACCTTTACCATACTTTCCTCCCTTTCTGCACTGCTTTTGTCTTGGCAGTGTCCCTTTTTCACACACTTTTAAAGAGATAATCTAAATTCACCATACATTTTTAGCTAAAAACGTCTGCTAAATGTTTCTTTAACAGACGTTTTGCGTTTCTTTCTCTTATCCTGTTACATCTGCGTCATCATACCACTGCTCTGATGCTGCACTCTTACGCTTCTTTGGCAAGAATCCCATACTCCTGCATGGCCTTCTTGAGTCTCTCCACATTCTGCGGTTCCATCTCAGACAAGGGCATCCGCGCCGGACCCACTTCCTTGCCCATCAGATTGAGCGCCGCCTTTACCGGAATCGGGTTGACCTCACAAAACAGCGCATCACACAGATCGATAGCCCGAAGCTGTTCCTGCATGCTGCCCTCCACATCACCGTCGAAGAATTTCTGGCAGATATCATGGGTCTGCCTCGGTGCCACATTGGACAAAACGGAAATCACTCCCTTACCGCCCAGAGATAAGATCGGCACGATCTGATCGTCATTGCCGGAATATACATCCACCTTACCGTCTGCCAGAGACTGCAGTTTCGCAACCTGGGAGATATTGCCGCTGGCTTCCTTGATGCCCACGATGTTCTCCACCTCTGTACACAGCCGCACTGCTGTCTGGGGCTGGATATTGCATCCTGTCCTGCTGGGCACATTGTACAGAATGATTGGCAGTTTCACCGAATCCGCCACTTTCTTATAATGTGCGAACAGACCATTCTGCGTGGCCTTGTTATAATAAGGCGTCACCAAAAGCAAGGCATCCGCGCCGTATTTCTCCGCTTCCTGCGACAGATAGACTGCCGTCTGTGTACAGTTAGAACCAGTTCCAGCCACCACAGGCACCCTGCCCTTTACCGTCTCCACACAAAACCGGATCAGATCCAGATGCTCCTCATGTGTCAAAGTGGATGACTCCCCTGTGGTTCCGCAGACGATGATAGCGTCCGTGCCGCCTGCAATCTGCTCCTCCACAAGCTGTGCAAATTTCTCGTAATGAATACTGCCGTCCTCGTGAAACGGTGTGACAATCGCAACGCCCGCCCCTTTAAAAATCGCCATATACTTTCCTCCCGCTATGATGTGGTTTTCTGACGCGCCCCTGTTTTAAAAAAAGACTGACCACACAGGGCCAGTCTTATAGTCTGCCATTTCTGGTCTGGATAGCGCCCCATCGAACGATGACAGTCATGCAGTTCTTCACTGCATGCCCAAGGCAAAGGCGAACAGGAAGCCTCCCCTTTCGGCGTCTTTTCCTTTCCCGACACTTCTCCTGCGCCTGCCGCATCCGCATCCATACTGATAAAAAACGCAACCTCTATCAAACTCTATAATATTGAAATTATAATAGCACTCAGGCTTCTTTCTGTCAATCAAAAGATACCCGGACAGGTACTACTATTCCCAAATCTTAAAATGCATGGTCTCTACTTTCGTCACATTATCCGCCAGAGCACAGACATCATCATTTAAGCTGATTCCTGTCATGATGATCTCCATCTCTTCAGGCTTGCCGGCAAGAAGCGTCTTAAGCTCCTCCACCGTAATAATTCCATTGTCTATCAGACCCAGCACTTCATCCAGAATCAATAAAGAACATTCTCCCGTATGAAATATCTTTCTGGCAAAGTTAAGGCCGTTTCTGATATTTTGTTTCTCTTCCCCTTTATGTTCCTCTGATAACTGTGAAAAATCTTCCGCAGACTTTTCAAAACGGAATATCTTAATCTCCGGTTCCAGACGTTTCACAAACTCTGATTCCGCCAGTCCTCTTCCCTTCAGGAACTGGATAATCACCACATACTCCCCCCTGCACGCTGCCTGAACAGCCCTGCCAAGCGCAGCCGGAGATTTCCCATGACCTTCTCCACTATAGATCTGAATCATGCCTTTTCCCATATAGATACCTCATGTCCGTTTCCTTGATAAAACCTATGTTTGCATATCATAGCACAACTGGTCACTTTGTGCAACTTTTTATTTCAGGTCAGACATTATAACTCGAATACCTCGCGGGAATGAGACATCCTTATGGCTCTCACTCGTCCTCCACCATCTCCAGCTTGCTGACTGAGACCTCATAGGCTATCCGCCTCTCAAGCTGCTCCTCAGATAATTTCTTCATATATTCACGGCTCTGGATCCTGCCCCAGATGGCACAGCGGCTGCCCACCTCAAAATTACTGGCAAACCTGGCGTTGCGTCCCCAACAGATACAAGGTATGTAGTCCGATTTGCCATAAGGCCTGTTGACCGCAAGCAGCAGATCCGCAATCTCCCTGCCAAGCGGCGTCTTACGATAGATTGGCTCTTTACAGATATAACCATCTAAAAAGATCTGGTTGGTCTTCGCGCCCTCGCCGATATCCTCCACAAATTCAATTTCTCTTGCAAAAACAGACAGAACCAGCCTGTTTTTCCTCTCCTCGTGCCTGTTATAGGAGCGGAACTGTCCTGTGACACAAATCTTCATGCCTTTATAGTCATCACTCACATCAATGAGGCGTTCAGACACCATCACCGGTATGATATCAGTTGACTCACTAAGTCGATCCACGCTGATATCTACCATATAGAAGCCCTCTCCAAAAATCTCATGGCTGAAAGAAAAATCGCTCACGATTTCTCCCATAATCGCCACCTGGTTGTTTTCAATTACCTTATCTGTCATGTTTCTTCTCCCTTCTACACTGCATAACCGCAGGAATCCCTTTTAGTATTGTATTATCAATATATAGGATAAAGAAAGAAAATAGAACTGTTAATGGTCGCGCGGCGGGCTGATTCCAGTCACCATTCCGGTTCCATTCTGTCACCATTTCCCGGCCCCCTTGCAAGAAGAGGGAACTAGTGATATAATGTCCAAGTTTAAGGGTAATTACTGTTTATGCATTTATTTAAGTAAAGAAGTAACACAACTCCAAGAAAGGCATGGTAACACATGAAGCAAACAAGAGAAGATGTAAGAAATATAGCCATTATCGCCCACGTTGACCACGGTAAGACCACATTGGTGGATGAGCTGTTGAAACAAAGCGGTGTATTCAGAGAAAATCAGGAAGTGGCAGAGCGGGTCATGGACTCCAACGATATCGAGAAAGAGCGCGGTATCACAATCCTCTCCAAAAATACCGCTGTTACGTATAAAGATGTCAAGATCAATATCATCGACACCCCCGGCCACGCTGATTTCGGCGGCGAAGTAGAACGGGTGCTTAAGATGGTAAATGGCGTCATCCTGGTGGTGGACGCTTTCGAGGGTCCTATGCCCCAGACCAAATTTGTCTTAAAAAAGGCCCTGGAACTGGATTTATCCGTCATCGTCTGTATCAACAAGTGTGACAGACCGGAGGCAAGACCCATTCAGGTGGTGGATGAGGTGCTGGAGCTTTTCATGGATTTAGATGCCAATGATGAGCAGCTCGACTGCCCCTTCGTCTATGCTTCCGCCAAAGCCGGCACTGCAAGCACACAGCTGACCGTGAAAGGCGGTGATATGACACCCCTCTTTGACACCATCATCGAGCACATCCCGGCGCCCCAGGGCGATCCCGACGCGGGTACACAGGTACTGATCAGCACCATCGACTACAACGAGTATGTGGGACGTATCGGTGTGGGAAAGGTTGACAATGGCTCCGTCAAAGTCAACCAGGAAGTGGTCATCGTAAACCACCACGAACCGGAGAAGCAAAAGAAAGTAAAGATCAGCAAACTCTACGAGTATGACGGTCTGAACAAGGTAGAAGTCAAAGAAGCCGGTATCGGCGCTATCGTGGCGATCTCCGGCATTACAGACATTCACATCGGAGACACCCTCTGCTCTCCTGATGCGCCCAAACCCATTCCTTTCCAGAAAATTTCGGAACCTACCATCGCCATGCACTTTATGGTCAATGATTCCCCGCTGGCGGGTCAGGAAGGTAAATATGTCACCAGCCGTCATCTGCGTGACAGACTGTTTAAGGAGCTCAATACAGATGTGTCCTTGCGGGTAGAGGAGACAGATACCACCGAAGCCTTTAAGGTATCCGGCCGCGGTGAGCTGCATTTGTCCGTCCTGATTGAAAATATGCGCCGGGAAGGCTACGAGTTCGCCGTCAGCAAAGCGGAAGTATTATATAAAACAGATGAAAACGGCAAGAAACTAGAACCCATGGAGCTGTGTTACGTGGACGTGCCGGAAGAATTCTCCGGAACGGTCATCGAGAAGCTGAGCCTGCGCAAGGGCGAACTGAAAAACATGGGCATGGCTTCCGGCGGTTACAGCCGTCTGGAATTCTCCATCCCTTCCCGGGGACTGATTGGCTATCGCGGCGAATTCATGACCGACACCAAGGGTAACGGCATCATGAACACGATCTTCGACGGTTACGGCCCTTATAAGGGAGATATCCAGTACCGCAAGCAGGGTTCTCTGATCGCTTTCGAGGCAGGGGAAGCCATCACCTACGGTCTCTTCAACGCCCAGGAGCGCGGCACCCTTTTCATCGGCCCCGGCACCAAAGTATATTCCGGCATGATCGTCGGACAGAATGGCCGCGGTGAGGATATTGAACTGAATGTCTGCAAGAAAAAGCAGCTCACCAACACCCGTTCCTCCAGCGCGGACGAAGCGCTGCGCCTCACACCGCCAAGGGTATTGAGTTTAGAGCAGGCCCTCGAATTTATTGATACGGATGAACTTTTGGAGGTAACGCCCAAGAGCCTGCGGATCCGTAAAAAGATTCTGGATCCCACACTCCGGAAGCGTGCGGCTATTTCAGCGGCAGCGAAGAAATAGCTGCCCAGAAAGGTGCAATTGTGCACCGCAAACCTGCCAATACAAAAAACAGGGCTGACAAGCTTCCCTACGCTTTCAACCCTGTTCTCTTTTGCAAACTTGCAATATTATAATTTTTCCTTGTATATATGGTACTTTTCTTTATTCTCTACCATAATAGCAGTGTTTTAAGCAATCAATTTTCCTGGTAGTGCTCCTTCACCTCCACAAGAACACCCATATCTTTGGCCGCATCAAAGTACTCATAAGCTTCATACCCCTTTTCCTGCTTGAAGATGGATTCGTAGCCGGCATCTTTCATGACTTCCTCATCCCTCTCCAGGGGACCGTCTGTGAGAAGGCAGATGGAGCAGATGGAGGTGCCATGCTCTTTGAGCCACTGTGCCCAGGGATCCTTGTCGCCAAGAGGCTGAATGATCTCAAACCAGAAATTATCACTGAAAACACTCTCCACTTTCATGGGCGTGTCTGTGATGGGTTCGCCTTTATATACCGTGAAAGGTGTACGAATCTGTTTGTGCTCGGTTTCCTCTGCCGGCGCAGTACCTGTTCCAAGAAGCTTCTGATACGCATTTACGGTTTTCTCAAGGTCATCTGTTACTACGATTACTTTCACAATATTTGTGCTGGATAATGCCATTTCTTTTTCCTCTTTCCTTTATTTTTATCCTGTCTATCGTAAACAAGATCCAACATCCCGTTGACGATATCTTTTATCTGTTGGTAAATCCGCCGTCCGCGATCACTTCCGCTCCTGTCACATAAGACGCTTCATCTGACGCTAAGAACAGGGCAATGGCCGCAATCTCACTTGGCTGGCCGATATGGCCTAACGGAATATTGGCTATAATGCCATTTCTGGCCTCATCATTCTCATTGATAAATTCTGTAAATCCTTTCGTCTCCGTGGGTCCTGGGCTGATCGCGTTGGCACGGATGCCCTTACATGCCAGTTCACCGGCAAAGGAACGCGCCATGGAGCGAACAGCCGCCTTCGCTGCATTATAGACGATATTATTGGAGCCTCCCTGAAAGCCTGCAATGGAAGAAATCAGCACAATGGCAGACTTTTCAGACATATAGGGGAGCACCTTCTGTACGGTAAAAAAGGCAGAAAATACATTCAAATCCATGGTCAGATGAAACTCTTGCGGTGTGACATCCGGAATCATATTGGTGGGACCGTTGCCCACAATGGGAAGAACCGCCTTCACCTTACGTCCGGTTTTCTTTACCGCTTCTGCGATTTTGTTCAGGTCTTCCACCTTGGTAGCATCCACTTTCAGAATATCGACCACCTGAGGATGCTCTCCATAAACCTTTTTAGCCGTCTCCACATCATAATCTGCAACGATAAGGTCTGCGCCTTCTTCCAGGAAACGTTCCGCAATCCCTCTTGCGATACCGCTGGATGCGCCTGTGATAACACACAATTCATGGTCCATCAATTTTTTATTCATACTATTTTATTTCCTTTCCTCAATCCGTTAACGCACTGTAAAATATAAACGCATTTACGGCCTGTATTTACACACAGTATTCAAAGAAACCAAATTCTGCCTCAGACCCATAACCGGAATAATCCACTGCGGCAAGTCCTACAAACGCGCCGGTAAAAAATCCGCCATAATGTGACATCACATAGTCGTCAGACAGCACCATGGCATCCAGCTTTACAGGAATCCTGTGCCAGGTTTCCCCATCAAAGGAATACTCATACCAGTAATCCAGATGGTCTACCACCGTCTTAAACCAAACCCATTCCGTGCCCTCCGGAATGATCACCGCATCCTCCTTCAGGACGGATGTATATTTCCCGTTATCACACTCCGCCGCTTCAATGACGCGATTATCCTTATCATCCCTGGTAATGAAAATCCAAGACCAATGTTCATTATTATAATAGTTGACAATCCCCGCCATTGCCTGATAACTGTAGGGATCGAATTTCACTTTGGTGACAGCCGCGAAGGCAAAATCCCGCCACCTTCTGGCTACCAGAGACAGGTCAAACCGATTTGACAAGGAACCGCGTCCTATCAGCTTAAGACTTCCTGCTCCAACACTGCCCATATGTTCTGAGAACGGTACCCGCAGGGTATTCCACTCCCCATCCAGTTGCTCTGCCATAAAGTCATCATATACTGCATGAGTTTTAGGCGCTTCTGTAAGAATGGCATCCTTTGGCGCATCCACTTCCACAAGTCCGCCATGGCCGCCTTCTATTCTCGGCCAGCCCTCCTCATCCCAATAGACTTTCTGAATGCTGGTCTCACGGCCAAGTGTGCACCACCCTCTGGGGTCATAGAAATTCTCAATGGCATGATGCAGGGGACGTCCGCATAAAGACGCATAATACCACTCTCCGGAAGGCGTCTCCACCAGTGCGCCATGGCCTTGCTTCTGCAAGCAATGATCCGGCGTGTCAAAATTCGTGATAAAGGGGTCTCCCGGCTCCGTCTCATAAGGCCCATGGAGTTCTTTGGATCTGGCCACCACTTCCTGATGGGTCCAGGTCGTTCCGCCCTGGGCTGCAAAGATATAGTAGTAACCATTGTTCTTATACAGGTGCGGTCCTTCCACTGTCTTAACACTGGTTCCATCATAGATGGTCCGCGCCGTCTCAGGTTTCAGGCGTCTGGCCTCCGGATCATATTCTGTCAGTGTCAGTCCACGGAATGCATTGTGATATTCCCGATGATCCCAGGTCTGCTGAATCAGATACTTGCGGCCATCCTCATCATGGAATAAAGAAGCATCAAAGCCCACGCCGTTCAAGAATATGGGGGCGCTCCAGGGACCGCGGATATCCTCTGCCACAGTCAGGTAATTATACATGTCTTTAAACGCACCATTGACGATTTTAACATCTGTGTAAACCAGCCAGAATTTTCCGTCTGCATAGGACAGATCCGGCGCCCAGATACCGCCGGAACAGGGATCGCCTTTCATATCCAGCAGCTCCACCCTGTCAAGAACCGTTGTGGTAAGATTCCAGTGAACAAGGTCTTTCGATTCATGAATCCTTACCCCAGGAAACCATTCAAACGTTGAATTGGCAATATAATAGGTATCCCCCACCCGAATGATGGAAGGATCTGCGTGAAACCCGGTCAGAACAGGATTTATTATTTTCATAGTCAAACCTCCGAATATTTTTAGTTACTTCGTTTATATACTTTCTATATTTACTTTCTATTTTTTCTTTCTATAATGCACTTCGCATAGCTGCCTTGCATATTTGTTTCCATATATTTTATTTCAAGGCTCCTGCGCTCATACCTCTTTCAAAGTTCTTCTGCATGCACAGATAAGCAATGATCTCGGGCAGAGCCGTCATCACAGCCGCCGCCAGGATCTTTGTCTGGTCATTGGTGAACTCACCCTGGAAATACTGCGGCAGTAAGGTAACCGTCTGCATGGACGGACTCTGCAGAAACAGCAATGGCAGAAGATAAGAGTTCCAGGAATTGATCAGTGTCAGCATGATCACTGCGGAACCAATGGGCTTTGTCAGCGGCAGGATAACATGCCAGAACGTCTTTACTGTGGTTGCCCCATCAATCTTCGCTGCTTCCATCAGTTCACTGGGGATTCCTTCGTCAAAGCTTCTTGTCAGCAGAATCGTAAAGGGAAGCTGCAAGGCTGCCAACGGGAAGATGACTGCAAAAAAGGTATTGAACATATGCATTCTCTGGAAGGTAACAAACAGCGGTGTCAACAAAATAACCTCCGGCAGTGTCAACGCAATTAAAATCAACCAGAAAAAGGTTTCTTTCCCAAGAATATTCAGTTTCGCAAATCCAAATCCGGCAGTCATGCTGAACAGATAGACCAAGAGAATAACACTGACCGAAATAATGATGGAATTTCTGAAATAGTACGGCACAACACCCGTTTCCCAGACTGCCACATAATTGTAGAAGCCTCTTCCGCCCAAAGAGCCCAGAAACATCTGCACCAGCGGAAGCGCATAAGGGACCACCATGATAAACAAAAGGATCTGTAACAGGATTCTTTTCTTTTTACTTTGTAATTTAATCATACTCAAGAATCTCCTTTATTTGCTCTATTTGTGAGGAACGCGCCGGCAACCGCCATCACCAGCAGCATGACAGATAAAGCTGCCGCATATCCTAAGTGAGACTGCCGTATTCCCTGACGGTAGATATAGGTCCCCAAAAATTCTGTTGCATGGTTCGGGCCGCCGGTAGTGATCAGATAGGGAATATCAAAGGTCTTGAGTGCACCGATCACGCCAAGCATGGCAAGAGAAACTGTTGTTCCTTTACAAAACGGGAATACCATCGTCCACAGGATGCGAAGTTCCCCGGCGCCGTCTATCTGTGCCGCTTCCAAAACCTCTTTGTCAATCTGGCTCATTGCCGCATAGTAAAGGATGAAACTCATACCGGTAAATTCCCAGATTACCACCGCCATCAGCACAAACAATGCGGTATTTGGTTTCGACAGCCAGTCCACCGTAATCGGGATACCAACCTTTGTAAAGAAAGACTGCAGCATTCCCTGCGGGGAAAACATCAGCCGAAACACCGGTGCCATCGTGGAAGGCGCCAGAATCGTCGGAATGAAAATCAGACATTTGTGCACTGTAGGCAGTTTGACATCAGAATGAAGGATTGCCGCGAAAATAAATCCCAGAAAATTCTGAATCACAAAGGTAATGGCAAAATAAACAACCGTGTTCTGGATACATTTCCAGAATACCTTGTCCTTAAACATCTTGGTAAAATTGTCCAGGCCGACTCTTTCCATTTCAGGACTCAGACCATCCCACTCTATGGTTGACAGATTAAATGTATAAAAGATGGAATAGTAAATAATGATAACAAGGAATAAAAAGGCTGGAAGAATCCAGAAAAATCCATTCATCCTCGACTTTTTGAATAACTTATTATTTTTTATCATCGTATCTCCTTTATCACCAAGAGGGTGTCCCTGAGGGACACCCTCTACTCATCAAACAGTAGTGATGCAGTTACTGCTCAGCCTGAACTTCAGCTAAATGTGCCGCACCTTCTTCAGCTGTCATGGTGCCGGAAGCCACACCTGCAAGCACATCCATCATAGCCTGATTCAGATCAGCGCCAATACCGCCGAAACGCGGGTTGTCAGGATTGTTTACAGCGTTGCTCAGGTATTCCTGAACGGCATCGTTTTGTTTCTCTGCGTTGACCAGAGTTACATTATCCCAGTTAGGAGATACAGATTTCAGTACAGGAACAAGGTTCAGGGAGTCAGCGATCATCTGCTGACCTTCCTCGGATGCACCGAGCCACAGAGCGAAATCCGTAGCAGCCTTCTGATCCTTTGCGGATGTGGAAACTGCTGTTGCATAGTCAATATCACAGAATACATAACCTACATTACCGGTTCCTGCAATGTCAGGGAAATTAATCGGAACCATTGCAAAAGGATCGTCTGTAGAAGATGCTGCTTCCATATTGGCACGCATGGTATCCGGCAGACAGTTCATGGTATACCAGGAACCCATCATGATCATAGCCGCCTGCCCGGACAGGAACAGATTGTTCGCCTCCGGATACTGCTGGATGCCCAGTGCGCCATCCTGCATGATTCCCTCATCAAACAGGCTCTTCCAGAGATTTAAAGCTTTTACAAAAGTCTCATCCGTCCACTCTGCTTCCCCTCTGGTTGCCTTGGTGAACTCACCCGGTTTAACATTATCACAGATAGCATGCCATGTATCCATATTGAAGGCGCCCTGTCCTGCACCCTGTACGAAACCGATAATGCCATTGGCTTCAAATGTAGCGCATGCCTCTTTCCACTCATCCATGTTGGTGGGAACCTTTACATTGTACTGATCAAATAAATCCTGGTTGATCCAAAGGTTTCCTGCATAACAGGTACCAACACCTAATGCTTTAATCTCTCCGTCTACGGTCATGCTGGCAAGAGAAGCCTCGTTCAGCTTATCCGCATAGTCATCGCCAAGATAGCCTTTGAGTGCGTCTGTCAGATCAATTGCCTTACTGCCAAAGACCTGAACACCGCCGTTTGCAGAACCTGCAGATACCTCAAAGATATCCACGCCTTCACCGTTTGCCAGGGCCGGTTTGATTGCTGCATCATAATCATCCACCGTGGTCTGTTTCCATGTAATCTTGACATCCGGATAGGTTTCATTAAACTTTGCAATATACTGCTCATTCAGCGGTGAACCGGGTGTCCATCCCCACCATACCAGTTCAGATGCCTCTGCTGCATCACCTGCTGTGTCACCGGCAGCCGGTGCTGCCTGCCCGGATGCTGCATCATTTCCACTGCTGCCTTCTGCTCCTGTGCCGCCACATGCTGCTAACACAACTGATGTGGTAAGTAAAAGTGCCATGAGTTTTGTTTTACGTGCTTTCATACTTTACCTCCCTTGAAGTTAGTGAATTAGTTTCTTAACATAACGGATGCTGTTAAGATATTCCTCATCCGTATTCAAATGTTCGATGATAAACGGCATGTCCTCATCATAGGACATCGCTGTCTCAATCAGGTGCCGGATATTAACAGCTCCATTTCCCATATAGGTCTCGCGAAAGAACAAGGTATAATTTTCTTCCATACAGACGTCTTTCAGATGACAGCTCTTCACTGATTTTCCCAGCTTTTCAAAACATTCTTCTATAAATTCTTCATTGTAAAAATATCTTTGCGGTGTTGTCATCCAGTTAAACACATCCATATGTACAGCAAACCTGTCACGGTCAACCGCTTCCAGAAGATGAAGATATTCATCCGGCCCCGTGGGAACCATCCAGGGCATGGATTCAATCGTGAAATACGTATTATGGGGACTGACTGCATCTATGATCTCACGGATCGTCTTCACACCCAGTTCCCAGGTTTCCCTGGTATAGTTTTCTTTATAAGCGCCATCCCATCTGGGGCCTCTGGCGCCGATGATGTTCACGCAGCACCTGGCGCCAATCCTGTCTGCCAGTTCTAACTGACCAACGGCAAACCTGACAGCCTTTCTTCTGGCATCCTCATCCGGATCCAAGGTGTTGCGCCATACTCCCACTTCTGCTATGGTAAGTCCCTGTGCCCTTGCCTCTTTCACATATTCCTCCACAAGCGCCGGCTCATCTTCACAGTTTGGTGAAAAATTGATTACCGCAAGCCCCAGTTCCTTATGCTTCCTGGCCCACTGTTTCGGACTGTCATGCAGAAGCGGTGATGATACTCCCAGTTTCATACTTCTACTTCCACCCCCTTATCCGATTAATTCCAAAACAAAATACAAGACTAAAACACAATCTTTTTATTCCTTAGAATAACTTTCCAAAAGCTCAACAATACACTTAAGTTCCGGTGCTTCCAGATAGTTGTATTCACCGCTGCCATCACCATATACGCCGCGCTGCACCAGTTTCAGTCCCGCTGCCTCTGCGCTGGCAACCTTTGCCTTGGAGTCCTTGATCTGGAATGCTATATGATGTATGCCTTCGCCATGTTCATTCAGATAATCTCTCCATGTGGACGGCTCCTCATTTGGCTGAATCAATTCCAACTGTAAGCCTGGTCCAACATCAAAGAATGCCATCCAACAATATGCCTTGGGTGCAGGCTCTCCTTTATAAGTGGTTCCTGTGACGGCATAATCGCCGATCGGCTGTGTTTCCGGTACCTCAAGTCCTAAAAATTCCGCCCATTTTTTCTTTGTTTCCTCCACATCCTTTACAATAAAACCTACCTGGGCCACAAGATGTGTTCCTACTACTCCTGCCATAATTTTATCCTCCTCGTTTTTTTGTAGTATTGTTTATCGTCCCTCTCCAGGGACTCTCTTTATTCTTAAATCCCGTTACTATAACCGCCAGGATTTAAAGCACTTGGTCTTTCACAGGTTGTCCGCAGCTGATAGAAAGTACCCGTCTTGGCCGATTCCCGGATACCCTGCAAAATCTCTGTCACATGAAGAATCAGTTCTCCATTCGCCCGGTTTATTCCGCCGGTCTCAATGGCATTTGCAAGGTCTAAAACACCGATTCCCCTGGAATAATCCTTCACTCTCGGGAACAGCTCCGGAAGTTCATAGAACTTCTCCTTTCTTGCCATGGCCTCCTCCGACTGCCGGAATACCGTATCGGTATACTGTTCTTTGCGGTATACTTTCGGTGTCCCGCCGCCGAAATTAGGATCGGGATAGCTTAAAGTACCGCCATCACCATAAATCTCCAACATAGGAAGATTTGATTTATATATATCAAAACTGATATTCAGGTTCACCACCACGCCGCTTCGCAGACGGAGAATCGCCGTATAATGGGTTGGGTACTCTGCCGGAATATCCTTTCCTGCATCCTTGCCTGTATAGATATGTCTGGTCTCATTCGCCTTTGCGCTGAATGCGCCAACCCTTTCCACCGGCCCAAGCAGTGATACAATGGCCGATGCATAATAAGGTCCCATATCAAACAGCGGTCCACTGTCTTCCCTGTAAAAGGGGGCCGGATTCGGATGCCAGGTCTCCACCCCAAAAGTTGTCATATTTGCTGTCACAAAGAAAGGCTTCCCAATCAGGCCGCTGTCCAGATAATAGCGGACACTCTGTAATCCCGATGAAAGGAACGTATCCGGCGCACATCCAACCAGAATCTTCTTTTCCTCTGCAAGTTCCAGCACTTCCTTAGCTGTATCCACATCCGGCGCAAAAGGCTTCTCGCTGAATAAATGCTTTCCGGCACGGATGATCTGTTTGTTTAACTCTACATGAAACTGCGGCGGCGTCAGATTGATGATAATATCAATCTCTGTATCCTGCAGTAATTCTTCTGTGGTATACGCCCTTTCAATCTGAAATTCTTCTGCCAGCTTCTGTGCCAGTGTACGATCCACATCTGCACATGCAACAATATGAAGTTCCTTATAAAAGGACTGTATATCCGCAAGATAAGTCCTGCTGATCACCCCGCATCCCAATATGCCAATTTGATAAGTACGCATCTGTTACCTTCCCATTCTCTGCTGAAAACATTTCAGCTTTTCTTCATATCTTGTAACTTATTATAATAAATGTGCACAGTTAATGTTTCTCATATCCTCCTTTTTATATGTGAATATTTTGCTTTTTTTCTATATTTCAGTCCCAAATACAGACAATTTTATGCACTTTTTTCCAAATTATATTTTTAAGCAGTAAATATATTGCTTTTTTTATTTATAAATGATAGTCTTTATAAAAACTTCTGTATATATTACACATATTCAGATAGTGTTTATAACTTTGTTGTTGTAGTTCAAATATTGCGGTTTACATAAACTATTCGGAGGAATGATTGTCATGCAATTAGATAGTTACTACGAAGACCTTTCCTTTGCGGAAGGCAGAAAGATTATTATTTCCAAAAATATTGATGCTGACTACGTGAACGGCATTCACTGGCATCCTTATGCAGAAATTCTTCTAAGTCTGCAGGACGGCAATACTGTTACCGTCAACTTTAACAAATATGTATTAAAACCCAATGATATTATCATTGTTTATCCGGGAGACCTGCACTGCGTTGAAAATGTGACAGAAGAATCCTTCCTGATCATTCAGTTTCCCATCAACCTGATCACCGTCATGAATGATATCAACCGCATACTTCCTGTTCTATATAAAACACTCTATTGCGCCTATGATCCCTGCAGCGTGGAAAATGACAGGATGATTCTGGCACTAAAAAAAATAGATGTTCTCCGTAAATCAGAACATCCATTTGTTGAAGTTGATACTTATTCTCTGTTGCTTACTTTCTTTTCTCTATATGGACAATATTGTATCAATTCAAACAATGCCCATAATGCCGGATATACGGTGACCCAATATAAGTCCTCTAAACTGATGGCAGAAGCCTGTCTGTATATATCCCAGAACTGTGCGGAGCCACTGACGCTGGATAGTGTTGCCCATCAACTGGGCATCAGCAAATCCTATTTCTCCCATTTGTTTAAGGACTATACCCAGATGACCTTTATTGACTATCTCATTCGGGAAAGAATCAACCGGGCGGAAACGCTCTTTTTAGGCCCTAAAAAGAGAATCCTTGACATTGCCATCGAATGCGGATTTTCCAGTATTTCCTCCTTTAACCGTACCTTTAAGAAAGTCAAGGGCATTTCTCCTACTGAGTTTCGGGACGCTATGATCCAGCCTATCGCAAAGAAGGACAGGTCACAGTAAGACACTCCTTATCCTGTCCAAGATGAAAGGCTGCGCATCCAAACAATCTTCACCTGTTCTTACCGATATCAAGATTCGTTCCCTTAAGCCCCACAAAAGCCCCGGCAGCTGCCTCCTGTGAATCGGGATGGGCAAGCAGCCACTTATTTCTGGCAAACAAAAGCCTGTCTTCCTCATTCACCGGCGTAATCTCCGGTTTCTCCGTATTGCTTCCATCCGGCAGCACGGCAAACACTCTGAACCCATGATCGTCTGCCTGACAGGGTGCATAATGCAGCGTTGTGGCATAAATCTCAACCATCACACCTGCCGGTACTAAAAACGCCCTCACCCTGGCAGTATCAAACGTACCATCATCCTCCATCTGTGTCCGTCTGCCGAGCAGTAAAATAAAATCTTCCGACCCCAGATTCAATTCGCTGTCCCTGTGGTATTCCAGGCAGTTCAGCTTCGTATTGTGTCCACAGACCCAGCCTAAAGCCACCGGCATACCGCCATAGAAACGTTCTGAAATCTCCCTGGCAATCGGAAGTCTCATCAACCGCTCATCCTTGGGTACATAAGCCATGTTCTGCACAATCTCAATCTCACTGCGCAGGAACGTAAGCAGTTCTTCCTTATCATACCCCTCTACAATCTGTCCATATTCTCGAAAAGACGGATCTGTCACTGCGAAAATTTCCATATTCTGCCTCCTTCACGCATCGCAGGCTTCGAAAAACTCTGGCGCAGGCAGATTCTGATTTACCATATAATTACAACACCACTCATGATGTCCGTAAGATTCACAGCGTCTGCTTTCCCCCGCCACTGTCTGAAAGCAGTTCCCTTTACAGCGAATCCAATTTCCGTCAACTTTTGTTTCCGCATTTTCCTTATGATCTGCTGCCATATCAGTTGTCCCCCTGCGGCTTTTTCTTTCATTTTACTTGGAAGCGCCTGGAGACAGCTACCTTATTTGTGCTTTAAAAGCGTGCAGATTTTGTTTTTCAAGTATTTTCCTGCTTTCTCCTCTTTCGGCCCAAATATCGCTCAGACAGGCGTCCCCACCTCAATCAGATTACCGTCTAAATCATAAAAGCGGATTACCCTTTGTCCCCAGCCATGGGTCATAAGCCGATTGACATAGGTAACCTCGGGATACATTCTTTCCAACTTTTCAATAAATGCTTCTATATCCCGTTCTTCAAAATACAGCTCACAGGCATTGCCTTTCGGAATAATCTCTTTTCCCAAAAATTTTCTCCAGATTTTTTCATCCTGGAGCACAAGACCTTCCGTTAAAATCATATTGCCCTCATTGTCAAGCACCATATCAAGGCCAAACAGATCATGATAAAACCGTTTCGATTTTTCGATATCTTTTACAACAATCAGAACGTTTTTTAATTTCATTGTCGGTGTCCCTCCGGTCTTACGATAGCTTTAAGCTATATTGCAAAAGATGATACCTGTGTCCGTCCCGGGTGTCTGTTTTCATCTCGGAAGAAACCACTGTAAAACCTAACGACTTCACCAATAGATTAGAAGCTATGTTTTCCTCTCTTGCGAAACAGATAAATTCCTTTGCACCAAATTCTTCTTTACAATATTGAATTAACGCTTTAAGAATCTGCTTACCAAACCCTCTTCTCACATAATTCGGGCCCAAACATATCCCCATTTCCTGATATAGGTATGGTCCTGTTTTTTCTACGCCGGCAAATCCGATTGCCTTACCGCTTGCTTTTTCATAGACCAAATATGTGTCATGCGCTTTCTGAAATGCAATGGTTTTACGGATTCTTATTTTTGCATCCGCTTCACTTGTTGTAATATTCCATGCCATATATTTTGCACTTTCAGGCTGTGACCAGACGTTATCATACATTTCTTTCCAATCTGAAAATTTTGCCTTGTCAAGAATAAGACTCTCTGTTTCAATCATCATAATAAAACAGTATAGCACAAAACATATGAGAATGGGGAATTTTCCATAGGGATGTTATCATTTCTATATATTGTAAGAATTTCAATCTCGTCTTGTTTCCGCATACAGGACACAATAACCATTTTTCCCGCTTCATGCTGACACCTCCTGCCGTTCCTTTGAAATATACTGCATACTCGATAAAAAATCCTGCTTAACAATCTGAAACACACCGCCTTGACTTTGAATACGCTGATAGCTAAATCTTATAAAACATTCAAACAGGGCAGTAATTAAAAAACAGACAACGCTCGCATACATTACTGGTTTCAGTCCAAACATGGCATACAGTACACCGCCCAACATAGGGGCAATCAGATAAGATAAAGACGCCATAATATTCCGTCTGTCTGCCCTGTCCGCCAAGCGGTGACAAAAGAATGGTCGGGATTGTAGCAGCAGACAATATCCCTGCAAATATGGCTGCCCTTAAATAATAAGCGTGAAATTTTTGGTAAATAATTTTTCCGTCATAGCTGATTCCCTTCTTTTTCACTGTTGCTGTCGGCTTTTTCCGACTTAAAGGTATGCCCGCAGGGTGTTTCCGTAATCGCGGTGATAAATTTTTCTGTAAAGGTTGTCGTATCATCATCATAAAGCGGCAGTCCCATATGGGCTAACACTTCTTTCACAAAATGGTATTTATGAAGCAGTTCTTCCTCTGTAGCAGGGAATACCGAGGGCATGAACCAAAAGTTGATAAGCGGCAAAAGCTCGGAAAGCTCCTTTATGTATTCCGTCTTGATAGAACCGTCCTTCTTTCCCTCCTCCAGCAATTCCAGCCACAAGGGAGTTAATACACGCCTGTTTTCTGCAACTGCCGCCTCTAAAATGTGCGGGTCTTTCAAAATCTGGACTGCCTGCATATTTATCTGATTTCGTTCAACGTCCGACTGATTCAGTGTAAGCAACAACCTAATTTTTTGCAGACCATTCAAATCATTCCTCCCCTTGACTATTTCAAATGGGTTGTCCTCGAAAAACATTTGATTGCCCAATGTGCACATTACTTCCTCTTTGCTTTGAAAACAACGGTAAAACATTCCTTTTGCTCCGCCTACCACATCCATAATGTCAGAAACCGAAGTTTCTTCGTACCCTTTGGAGATAAACAGTTTCTGCGCTGCATCCAGTATTTCCTTTTTCCATTGTTCCGGGGTCTTTTTTACAGGTCTAGCCAAATGTTATTTCACCTCCTTTGTATTTAGTTATTGACTAAAAGTCAATAACTATCTTAGCACCATTCTTAAATTTATGCAATAACCATAATTTGTCATAGCGCAGAAATCACTTATTTGCAAAATCCACAAAATTCTTGACATTTAAAAAAACGACAGAGATTTCTCCCTGCCGCTTTTGTTCACTTATGCAAAAATGATTACCTTGTTTACAATCTCCCTTTGCACAAGCTCTTATATTGCCTAACCGTCCTACCCATTCTAAGGCATTTTCAGCCTTTAGTTGTTCTGTTATGCCTTGTGTCTGTTTCATGTCCTCAACAAGCCTTTCAAAGCGTTCCTGCGCCTGTCTGCTGTTCTTCTTCGGCGGGCAATCGTAAATCTGGAATAAAATATTCATACAAATCATTTACACAATAAAACACATGATTAGGATTTTCTTTTTCCAAAATATCAGCATTAGCGGATTCCTGCCATGCCGCCGAAAAGCAAATCACGCCTACCTCTTGGCAGTCTTTTATATCTTGAACCGTATCTCCTATATAGCAAAATTCCTCTTTGGAAATAGAATATTTTTTCAAGAGATATTCCATATTCTTTTTCTTGTTTGGGGATATTTCTGAACCATATAATGTTTCATCAAATATTTTTGACAAGCCCAATTTTTCTAAAGTAATTGTACAGCTTTTTTCTCCTTTCCCCGTAATCAATGCCACGGTAATATTCTTCTTTTTCAAAAAGGCAATCAGTTTCAATATTCCTGGAAATACACTTGTAACCTCATTGTGCAGCGATTCATATTGACAATAAAAATCCTCAATCGCTGATTCCCATTTCTGACCAGCAATAGCTTTTACCATACCGATTTCATTAAGCCCAAACGTATGCAAGATTTCCTCTCTGCTAAGTTCATGGTCTGTATAAGGAGATACGCTATTGCGAAATGCTGTTATACACAGGGGAATGGTATCGGCTATTGTTCCGTCCATATCAAAAGCAACTATTTTAAACATTACATATTTTCTCCGTTAATCTTCCGTATTACATGACAGGGGTTGCCTACTGCCAATGAGTTTTCTGGTATATCTTTTGTGACAACGCTTCCAGCTCCTATGACAGAACCGTCACCTATTGTTACACCCGGAAGAACAATAACACCTCCCCCTAACCAACAGCCATTCCCAATTTTTATTGGCAATGCATAGGTATGCCGGACTAACTCACCTGTTTCGGGATTCTGAACATATCTTTCCGCTAACTCAACAGGGTGTGTTGCTGTATAAAGCTGTACATTTGAAGCAATCAGCACATTATCTCCGATGATAATTTCATTGCAATCTACAAAAGTACAATTCATGTTGACTGATACATTATTTCCCATGAAAATGTTTCGCCCATAATCGCATATAAATGGTGATGCAACAGATACTTTTGTACCAATCTTTCCACATAACTCTTTTAGAATTTTTTCTTTTTCCTCTTTCTGTTCATATGCAAGGGCATTGTATTCCTGCAACAATTTTCTCGCATGGCTTTTAAAG
Organism: uncultured Lachnospiraceae bacterium; assembly: GCA_910577735.1. Lineage (GTDB taxonomy): Bacteria > Bacillota > Clostridia > Lachnospirales > Lachnospiraceae > UBA3282. The sequence continues at coordinate 11,384 of CAJTOO010000024.1, read as the reverse complement.
TCCAGAAAGATTTTGTCATGACAGTTATAATCTTCTCCCGCCATACATTTTTCCAATTCGGTCATAATGTCACCTCTGTGTTTCATGGTAGAAAAAAACCTGTTACAAAGCAAGTAACAGGCTGTTTCCTTATATTCTTTTTGCAAGTGTTTCAATAACAAAAATGACTGGGACTTGTGTCGTTCCGTTATATCCGCCGTTAATCCGTTTCGTATTTAAGTTATAAGAGAAATTCCAATCTGATAATTTTGCCAAAGTTGAGAGCGGGGAATTAGTAATGCTTAACACGCAGCATTTCTTTTTCTTAAACTGGTTAATTGCTTCAATCAGTCTTTCGGTTTCACCGCTTTCTGAAAAAGCAATAACGACGGTGTTCTTCCAGCGAAAAGAATCTATCGGATAAAGCGCATCTTCAAGCCCTACGGCAAAATGCCCCATATTGGAAAAATATCTTGCTCCGTATTTTGCTAATGTTCCTGATGAACCCATTCCGATAAAGATTATCAAATCAGCTTTTCTAAGAACGTCAATCGCAAACAATAATTTTTCCTCAAATGCACTTGAATTTGCCCTTGTAAAAAAATCCGAAAGTTCCTGCAAATCTTCCATAGGCGGGCAGGCAGCCTGCAAGGTAATCTCTTTTTTCAGAGCTTCTTTAAATTCTGAATACCCGTCAAAATTGTTTTTATTGCAAAAGCGCAATATGGTAGACGTAGATACTTGGAGTTCTTTTGCAAGCTCTCTAATGGTCATGTATTGTATTTTATCAATATCAGAAACGATATATTTGTAAATACGAATATCTGTTTCGTTGTACTTTTGTATTTCTTCATACGAAAACATACTGCATTTCCTCCAACGTATTTAGATGCCTTGATTATGTACTGATTTTGTACGCTTTACAACTACTGGATATATACAGGAATGAATGAGAGGGATTCCGTAGTAGTCGGCATTGGCGGTAATGTGTATAACTGGCTGTCTTTTAGAATTGTGGGTAACTCTGTTCACAGGACGTGGGAAGGCTATGACCTCTACTGACTTCTCGTGGTAAATCTTGTTTCAACCGCTCCCGCGAATGTTCTATCGCTTTGGATGCGTCCACGAGACCTCCCCGGGTACTCACACGCTCTTTCCCTCTTATACTCACTCCATAACTACTAACTACAGTTCCGTACAGTTATCGGACTTTGGTCTGTTTGGCAACCTTATCCCTGTATTTATCCTCAAATGCAACAAGCCAGAGTTTTGTCTAATCCTTTCTTCAGATTCCACCTCACGATGGACACCCTTGGCTTCGGCTGTATCCTTCCCACTGCCGGGCGGATTTGGGACTTGCACCCGTTAGAGAACTCCCATGCTGGGCAAACAAAATATGCACCATGCTAATCTTCACATGGTGCATACTCCCGTAACAATTTACGCACAACAAAATCATTTACTACGCAAAAGACCTCTGTTGATTGCGCCGTACAAGTCTGTTCCATTTTGCTCCTTATTCCCTGTCAGCAGCTTTTCCAATTTATCCAGAAAAGATACATAAAACTGCCTTTCCTTTACAAGTGCCTGTTGTTCTTCAATACTCATAACCCGATTAGGTTCTAGAGGATGGTCAAAATCATATAAAGCTTTTTGAGTAGCCCGCATTGCAGACTCCACGGAATTACCCAAAATGTCCGTACTATTCGACAACCCGTAATAATGGGCTATAATTTGCTGTATGTGCATATCTGTTATATGAGTCCGCCCATTCTTAGTTTCACCCAATCCGTTTACTCCAACTTCTTTCACTGTCTCCATCCAAGCATCTTTTACAGATTGTGGAGCATTCGGTCCGGCACTCTGTAGCACACGTTCCTCAAAATCCGTTGCCGCTTCATCTCGAAGCCGTTCTTCATTCTTTTCGGTTACATATTGTGCAAATCTAGGAGTCCCGTTACTTTTCTGCTTATTTTCGTATGATATGATATTCTGCTGATAATTAGAATTAACCTGCATTTACGCTACCTCCCCCATACGGCTTAATGTATATAAAAAGTAATATTCATCGTATTCCACAGTGAATTTGCAGATTTGGAACTAGCCTTAATGTTCCGGCTTCAAAACCATAGCTGTTCTCAAATCTCCAAACGCAAGCCCATCCATCGATTATACGGTCATTATCAAGGTCTATCGCTCTTTTAGACTTCAAGGTCATATTAGTGCTGTTAAGAGTGGCTGAGCGTGTTTTTGCATACCCAATCTCAATCGTTTCAACTTCCAACCAAGCCCCAAATATAGATGTGCGTAACTGAATGATTTACTTTGTAATTATCCACTATCTCACTTTATACTCATATTATTTATCGGTCAGAAAATGAATATTTTAATATATTTCCATCCAAAATTCACTTTATAATGACATATCATGCGTTTTTGACTTCTCCTTTCTCTGCTCTGTCGGCGGTATTGCCCTGTTGACGGTCTGGATAGTCGGAACAGACATAGAACGGAAATTGTTTTTCGTATTTGGGTATGATATAATTCTCCCCGGTACAAACTGATAAATCAGGATTTAAAAGGAGTAAAACACAATGGGCAAATACGGCGCTTTATGGGAATACGTGAAAAATAATGGAAGTCCGTCTTTTAAATTGAGCTTTGAAGAAATACAGAATATTGCAGGGATACCGATAGACCACTCTTTTCTAAAATACAAAAAGGAACTTACAGAGTACGGCTATCAAGTAGGAAAAATATCGATAAAAGAACAAACGGTTATTTTTAATAAGATGGGTTGACAGATTTCAATTTGTCGGGCTGATTAAAACAAAAACAGGGCGGTGGTGATAAGCATTGACTATCCCGCCGCCCTGTCTGTTATCGCTCCATATCCTGTTTTCTGCGGGGTTGCTGTTCCCGCTGTTCCTGCCGCAAGATACCGCTGATTGAGTGTTTTCCTCTCGGCGGTCAGCTTGGTGTATTCTTCTTTCCATGCCTTTGTCGGGATTATGGTCTTGCCGTTCATCATGCTTTTAAGATAATCTTTCGCCGCGTTCGGTGCGGATGCCGCGCTCCTTTCATGTCTGGCGTGGAATGGTGGTTGCTCATAACGGTATCACGCCCACAAAGCCGTATATATCAAGGCTTTTTTGAGATAATCAACCATTTTACCTACAATTCGATCATTCCGGCTGATTACAAAGTCTTTTAGATTTAACTTCCTTATGAAAGGTTACCCATTGGTAAACTGATATGTCTAATCTTCCCAACACGTTTCCTCTCACCTATATCCCCAGCACCAGTTCCGCCACCCTGAAATAAATCAACAGGGAAATGGCATCCACGATCGTCGTAATAAACGGACTTGCCATCACCGCCGGATCAAGTCCTATTTTCTTGGCAACCATGGGCAGCGTGGAACCCACCACCTTCGCCACAATCACTGCCATCATCAGAGTCAGGCAGACCACCAGAGCCACCTGCACGCTCACATGATCAAAGATCATCAGTCTTCCAAAGTTGCACACCGACAGTGTCAGACCGCACAAAACCGCCGTGCGGATTTCCTTCCAGATCACCACAAGCCAGTCGCCAAACTCTATCTCCTCCAAAGAGATTCCGCGAATGATAATGGCCGAAGCCTGTCCACCCGCGTTGCCGCCCGTATCCATCAGCATGGGAATGAAAGCCGTCAGTACCACATATCTGCTCAGTTCACTCTCAAAAGAAGTGATGATGCTTCCCGTGAAGGTAGCTGAAATCATCAGCAATAACAGCCAGGGAATCCTTTTCTTATAAGCGTCAAACACAGACATTTTAAGATAGGGTTTATCGGAAGGCATCAGGGCTGCCATCTTTTCGATATCCTCCGTGGTCTCCTCTTCCAGGATATCCACTACATCATCCATGGTGATGATGCCCACAAGCCTGTCCTCGTTATCCACCACCGGCATGGCTGTAAATTCATATTTCTTAAACTGCCTGGCAACCTCTTCCTGATCCATCAGGGTATGCAGGGATACCACATTCCGGTGCATCATCTCTCCAATCACTGCATCAGATTCACTGATCAGCAGATAACGCAGTGCAACGGTCCCCACCAACGTTCTTTTGTTATCTAATACATAACAAATATTAATGGTCTCACTGTCCAGACCCACTTTACGGATTCGCTCTATGGCCTCACCAACCGTCTGATTTTCCTTTAAATCCACATACTCCACCGTCATGATGCTGCCGGCAGAATCCTCCGGATAACGCATCAGATGATTGATGGCCTGGCGGGTATCCGGACTGGTATTGGCAATCAGCCGTTTCACCACATTTGCCGGCATCTCTTCCATCAGTTCCTTAGCGTCATCGGACATCATATTGTCGATGATGCGGGCTGCATCTTTATCAGACAGGGAAGTGATGATGGACTGCTGCCTGTCAAGCTCCAGATAGGAAAAAACGTCTGCCGCCATATCCTTTGGCAGAATCCGGAAAATCTTGATCACTTCTTCCTCTTCCATATCCTCCATATAGTCAGCAATATCCGCATCATTCAACTCCTGGACCACCTGCCTGAGTTTCGTATACTGCCCCCTGCCCAAAAGTTCCCGAATCTGTTCCGTACCAAAATCCGCATATTCAAAATACGGCTTTTCCTTCACTTCCTGCGTCACAATATTCTCCTGCCTGACCTCTCCCATAGCATGCCGCCTTTCCGCACAGGTCAACCCCTTCCCGGCATGCCGCAAGGCAGGCTGTCTTATCACGCACTGCCCCGGGAGGTTGTCCCTGCACTCTTATAATATAAGGGATCCGAGACTGTCACCTGGGCTCTGCCGGCGGTAGCCTCCGTAATCTCATGCAATAATTTTTCCCTTTCATCAAAAGGAACCTTGCAGGTGACAGACACCTGCTGTGTATAAATCGAATCCTCTATGGGAATCCCCCGCTGTCCCAGCAGATACTGGATCTTACCGATACCATTGTAATCTGTCTCCACTGTAAAAGTATACCCATAACACATGGTACACACCCTGCTGGCCGCAATGCCGGCCTGCGCTGCCTGTGTATAGGCCCGCACAAGCCCCCCGGTACCAAGCAGTGTTCCCCCGAAATATCTGGTCACTACCAGTACCAGATTGCGGATTCCGGAACCTGTCAGCACTTCCAGAATGGGTCTGCCCGCCGTCCCCGACGGCTCTCCATCATCTGAAAAGCGCATAATCTGCCCCTGTTCTCCCAGAATATAAGCATAGCAGTGGTGTCTGGCATCCCAATACTGCTTTCTCACCGACTCAAGAAAGGCTGCTGCCTCTTCTTCCGTGGTCACCGCCTGCACCTGAGCAATGAAACGGGACTTCTTCTCCTCAATCTCCCCCACGCCGCCATATTCAATCATCTTATAAGCTTCTAACCTATGACCTGGTTCCATATCCGTAGATCTCAGTATCCTTTCCCCGGGATTTTATATCCTTTTATCTGGCTTTTACTTTAATACAGTATAACATTTTCACCTGACCCGTACAAGCGGAATAAAAGTGTACAAAATCGTAAACAATTCTTAAGATAGAATGAAACTCCTTCCTTTATATGGGAAGTTTTGATATAATTGACGCAAACTCGGCAGTTTGCGTCTCAAGGAGTATGACTCTAGCAAATCAAGCTAAGGAGGCAATCTATTTATGAATTATAGTAAAAGAGGTGTCCGCAAGAAACAGCAGGCCCTTAATTCTACAGGGAAAAAATGGGGTAAAAAGATTGGTTTTACCTTTATACAGGTATTCCTGTTAGCCATGATCGGTACTGCCATCATCGGCATCAGCGCCGGTATAGGCGTTTTCAAAGGTATTCTGGCATCAGCGCCGGACATCGGCAACATCGACGTGACTCCCACAGGGTTTTCCACTTTTGTATATGATATAGAAGGAAATCAGACGGATAAGCTAGTATCTCGGGATTCCAACCGTATCCCGGTGACCATCGACATGGTGCCCGAAAATCTGCAGAACGCTTTTGTCGCCATCGAGGACTCCCGTTTCTATGATCACAACGGTATTGATATCAAAGGTATCATCCGTGCCGGTGTGATAGGCATCAAGAACCGGCATTTCTCCGAAGGCGCCAGTACCATCACACAGCAGCTTCTTAAGAACAACGTCTTTACAGACTGGACCAGCGAGGATTCCTTTGCTGACAAAGTAAAGCGTAAGATCCAGGAACAGTATCTGGCACTGGAACTTGAAAAAGTCATGGATAAAGATACCATCCTGATCAACTATATGAATACCATCAATCTGGGCCAGAATACACTGGGTGTGGAAGCAGCGTCCAGACGTTATTTTGACAAGCATGTCAATGAACTGAATCTTTCCGAGTGTGCGGTTATCGCAGGAATCACACAGAATCCTTCCCGCTATAATCCCATCACCCACCCGGAAGACAATGCCAAACGCCGTAAAAAGGTACTGGAAGATATGCAGGAACAGGGATATATCACACAGGAAGAATATGATGAGGCATTAGCCGACGATGTGTACTCCCGGATTCAAATTGCTGATTCTGAAAATAATGAAGATTCATCTATCAATACATACTTTACAGATGCGCTGATAGATGATGTCTTAGAAGATCTGATCGCGGCAGGCTACAACGAGACCCAGGCCTATACCCTGCTCTACAGCGGCGGCCTTAAAATTTACTCCACTCAGGATCCGAAGATTCAGGAAATCTGTGATAACGCGTTTGCAGACGAGAGCAATTTCCCGGCCAACACCAAGTGGTATCTGAATTACGAATTGACCATAGATAAGGCTAATGGAGACCGTGAGAACGTCAGCACAGAAATGTTCCGCGCCTACTGGCGGGAAAACCGTTCTTCCAAATACAACTTGATTTATGCTTCCCAGGAGGAAGCTTACCAGGATATCGAAGCCTACAAAGAGGCTGTCATGTCAAACGGTGATGAGGTGTACGGAGAAAGAATCACTCTGACGCCCCAACCCCAGGTCTCTCTGGTCGTGCAAAACCAAAGCACCGGTCATGTCGTGGCCATGGTAGGCGGACGAGGCGCCAAATCTGCCAGCCGTACCTTAAACCGTGCAACGGACACCGTCAGACAGCCCGGATCCACCTTTAAAGTGGTATCCACCTATGCGCCTGCTTTAGACAGTGCAGGGCTTACGCTGGCAACCGTTATGAATGATGCACCTTTTAACTATGCCACTGGCCGTCCGGTAGCCAACTGGTACGGTGAAAACTATCGGGGACTTTCCTCTCTCAGAGACGGTATCCGTGATTCCATGAACATCGTCGCTGTCAAGACACTGACACAGATCACACCGCAGCTGGGCTTTGACTATCTGAAGAGTTTTGGGTTCACCACAGTGGTGGACCGCATGGAAATCAACGGTGAGATCTTTTCAGATATCCAACAGACCACGGCACTGGGCGGTCTTACCAAAGGCGTCACCAATGAGGAGCTGAATGCCGCCTACGCATGTATTGCCAACCACGGCACCTATATCAAACCCAAGCTCTACACCAAGGTCGTAGACCATGACGACAATATTATCCTGGACAACACCATGCCGCAGTCCAGACAGGTTATCAAAGAAACCACGGCCTTTCTTCTGACAGACGCCATGGTGGACGTGGTCACCAGCGGTACCGGCGGATCTGTCAATTTCGGCAACATGGCGATTGCCGGTAAAACAGGTACCACTTCCGATTACAATGATGTATGGTTTTCCGGTTATACGCCCTACTATACCGCTACTACCTGGGCGGGATTCGACAACAATGTGAAACTTTCCGGTGAGGAAAAGAACCTGGCCAAGAAGTTATGGCGGGCTGTGATGTCCAAGATTCATGAAGAACTGCCCAGTGAATCCTTCTCTGTCCCTTCCGGTATCGTGACTGCCACTGTCTGTTCCCGTTCCGGAAAGCTGCCCATCGCAGGATTGTGCGATGGCACACTGCGCAGTGAATACTTTGCAGAGGGTACCGTTCCATCCGCTACCTGCGATGTTCATTACGCCGGTCAGATCTGTCAGTACTGCGGACTGCCGGCAAGCGAGTTCTGCCCTTTCAAAGCAGAGGGTGTGGTAGAACTGACGCCCATTGAAGACATTTCCCTGCAGGGCGGTTCTGCCAACGTGTCACAGATAGTAGACCCGGACGGCACCGTAAATAACGTTGCCACATCTGCCCAGACCAATATGTGTCCGCACAATGCGGCATTCTTCTCAGATCCTAACTACGAGGCTGTGATAGCCATGCAGCAATTGGAACTGGAGCAGCGAACACAGCAGGCGCTCTTAGAACAACAGCAGGCCGCCTTGGCAGCACAACAGCAACAGGCTGCCGAACAACAACCGCAGCCCCCGGCTGACCCGCCGCCGGCTGAATAAAATCGGCCAGAATCAGTCGCCAGATTGGCTGACTCAAATAAACGATATTATTTTTATAAAAAAATGGTTGATTATCTCAAAAAAGCCTTGATTTACGGGCATACAAGCAGGATTTCAAGCTGAATTTACTACCAATTTACTACTTTTGAGGGAAAGAGCCTTGATATGCCGCCCCCCAACCCTGCCAGCCCAGCCACCAGCACACAGCATTGAGAAAGAATAAATGAAAACTGAATACGACGCATACGCGGCGTTTCTCTATCCCAACACGGGAGAATAGGAACGCCGCTTTTTTTATGCCCTCATGTTACGCAGTAGGGGCGAAAAGAGCCTTGCTATATGCGGCTTTGCGGGCGCACTTTTGCCGGGGACAGGGATTTATACCTTTATCCCCGAAAATGCCGTTCTATTGCGTAACATTCCAATATCTGCACCAATGAGAATCCGGGGTGCGGTGGCTATATGATAGCTGCCGCGTCCCGTTTTTTTCTAATTGTAGAGACTATTATATCTTACCAAATGTTCTAATTGTTCTTTTATTTCACTACATATTTGTTCATTTTCCAAATCATCAATATCCACACGTATTTTGAACTCATAATCACCAGTATTTTCTATATCCTTAATAATACCCCCTTGAACTACCATAGTTTTCTTAATCATTTCTTGTTTATAATCAGTATACATAAAATCGAAATACTCTGTACACTCTATCCCACAAAAAAAACCTTGCTTTATTATTATCTCTTGGATTTTATCTACCCATTGTGTGACTGGTTTTGGTTCTAATGTGCTATACATTTCAAAACTATTCGTTTCAAAGTCATATGTAGAAAAGTCTTTTTCCAAATATCCCCCTAAAAGAATATACCCTTTTCCTAAATAATCATATTGTTCATCATAAACAGCGATAATAAGCACTACATCACCAAACACATTCCCATACTTTATATCTCCACCAACATTTTTAATAACATATTTCATTTTATCCTCATCAGCTTCTATATCTAAAATAAAAGCGGGTTGTTTTTCTAAATCTTCTATCCGTTGTTCGTTCAAAGATATATCATTTGCAACCATTGCAACTTTAACACTAACGATTGACACTATAACTCCTGCAATAGAAAGAGCTAACATCATAACTGTTTCAAAGTAAATTTTCTTTCTCTCTAAAAAAGTTTGAAATTTACTTTTGGTATCAGCTTTTACTTCAAGTAGCTTTGTGTTTTCGTTATATATCAAATATTTACTTTTTTTCTTTCTTGTTTTCATGCTTACACCTGCTTTCTAAATCTAAGGACATATTCATTTTATCATAATTTTCTTGTTTTTTCCACGATATAGCACTTTATTACCGTTCTGTTTCTCTTTTTCGTTCTGTCTGCTTCTCTGCCTGTAAAATGCTGTCAATATTCCGCTTGATAACGTCGTATTCCGCAACCTGTTTTTTCAGCTTGCCATAATCGGCGTAAAGGCTTTCTTTCTGCGCTTGGAGCTTTTCATACTCTGCTTGCAGGGCGGGGACGTTGGGGAGCCTGCCGCCGATCTGCGCCGCTTTTAGTGCCTTTGCCGCCGCTTCATGGAGGATAATACCCCGTTCATGCTCTGCCCGGTATTTCTCCTTGTTCCGGGCTTTACGGTAGGCTTCATAGAGGGGCTTTGTCTTTTGGTAGGTAGTGACATTCTTGATAAGCACCGCCATATCGGAAAGCCACTTTTCCACGTCCTTTAAGCCGTCCCCCGCCTGTTCGCTTGCTGTGGCGATTTCCTCTATCCGGGTGAGCAGATCGGCGTACTGTTCAATCCTGTTTTCGGTGAGGAAGTTCATAGTCTTTGCCGCCTGTTTCAGATTGTGGATTTTCGCCCACTGTTCATATCCCCGGCTCTGCTGCGCCTTGATACTGTTCTCAATGTCAATGAGAAGATTAACGCCCTTACGCTCTGCCTTTGGAGCTTTGGCGGCGCGGGTACGCTTGCCCGCTATCCGTTCCCTTATGGCTTCCTCTGTATAGTCCGCGCCGAGGGTTTTAAGGCGGGTAAAGCGTTCCTGCCCCGGTGCGCGGCACGACACATATTTTCCCGGTTTGATTTCATAGCCCGCCACCTGTAACCGCTGCAATAATTCCTCAAAACTGGAAACTTGGGGAATGAGCGCGTCCACGGCAATTTTTAACTTGCCTTTCCAGCTTGTCCCCGTTTTCTCCGCTTGGTACTCCGCATAGCTCTTTCCTTTGCTTCCCTTGCCGGGGACGACCACGGAAAGCCCGTTGTCCCGGCACAGCTTGTCGCTCATATTCCGTATGCCGTAATACGTCCGCTTGTTGGAAACATACTTGTGATAATCTACGAAGTTGACCGCGCAAAAAATAATGTGGTTATGGATATGCCCCTTGTCAATGTGCGTCGTTAATACATACTCATGCTGCCCCTTTGTTACAGCGTCGGCAAGCTGCCGCCCGATCTCATGGGCTTTCTCATAGTCCACTTCCCCCGGCGCAAAGGACTGTATCAAGTGAAAAGCTAAATTGTTTCCCTTATCCCGCGCTTGTGAGAGGGTATAGCCAAACTCAATATCTGCCGTTTCATAACTGCACCCAAAAGAGGACACCAGCATTTTTCCGTCCGTCTTGTCCGGGTTTTCGATATAGTCAAGGGCTTTGCTTAGAGTGCTTTTAACAGGCTTAATCTTTGTAACCGCCATATTTCCGCAAGCACCCCCTTGATTTCCTCTATATCCTCTTTGTAGGCGTTTCCCGTCGCGTTTACGCGACGTGCGATCTGATTGACATTGACCCCGATCTTCTGTATCTCCGCTGTCATTGCTTTTATGTCCGTGTGGTCTACTTGGATAATGTACCCGTCAATGGCGATCTTGCGCAGATACGCCGCCATGTTGCTTGTGGGGACGAGCTTCATTTTTTCCTCAATCAGTTTCCTTTCTTCCTCTGTCACATAGAATTTGACCTGTATTGTCCTTTTGCGTCCGTTCATGGTTTTTCG
>CAJTOO010000023.1 GCA_910577735.1 uncultured Lachnospiraceae bacterium | reverse complement strand
AATCAGGCGCATCTAATCTGCATGGAGCTGGTGCATCTAATTTGCAGGACAACACCTTATGTATGTAGCAAAATTTGCAGCCTGTACTTACAAAATATGACAATATCCCTCATATTTCAACAGCATTTTTCTACAAACAGGCGAAACTCCATACTATCACGGAAACTACCGACTTTTGCCTGATAGTACGATTTTCTCCCCAATCGCCATATTATCAGCGGCATCAAAAACGCAAAAAGAGAGTCCCACCAACCGCTCCGGTGAACCCCTCTACGCTTAAAAAGCCTTGATTTTAAGCCATTCTTCAATACTTTTGCCTGTTCGTACCAAAAATCCTATGGCATCAATTGGAAATCGCCGCCCGTACCGCTGTTAGATTATGATGACTTTTACCCCGGGGTGAAAATGTTTGCCCCTTTTACCCCACCTGTGAGGAATTTACCCCACTCAATTCGACATTCGACAAATCGACAAATCGCGCTTTAACTAAGCATACCACCATTATGTCAGAGCAATCTCAAAAGCTGTATCAGCTCGTGCGATTCGTCCGTATCTGATATGGTTTGCCTAGTGTCGAACTGTGAAAAACGGTTAACACGGTAAAAGGATAACAGCTTTTCCTCATTTTCCGCTTCCAAGAATGTTACCATGCCTCCGCCCAGATACTGTATCTCATTAATTTTATCCCACGCAAGTTTAAGAAGTTCTGCCCCGATGATTTCTGTTCCGCCACTCTCCAAGAAGTTTTTCCCAAGTTGTGCAATCAGATATGCCGACATGGTATAGGTATCCGTTTTTTCATCCAACTCTCTGATTCGCAGCAGCTTTCTTTTCATGGTATTGCTCACTGTCTCACCCCTTACCGTCAACGGTTTTAATGCAAGGGTAAAATATCCAAGTAATCTAACATCCTCTGCTGAAACTACAAGATATGTAACGGACTGGTTCTTTTTTGTAAACTCTATGGCACTCTTTTTCAAAAACCGCTCCACGTCCTTATTCTTCGGACTGGAAAAGTCGGAAAGCAACTCAACCAGTGCTGGCTCTCCGGCTTCTTCATCATTCCCCAATGCCAAATACTCACGGATATTGACCGAAAAAACTTATCATTTTCCGGCATTTTCTTTCTCCTTTATTTTCATCTTCCGCAGCCGCATCATTTCCCTCAATTCGGACTCTCCTTTTATCTCTCTTGCAGCCACAGGTATATGAACAGGACGGTTCTTGGCAGATTCTTCAATCGCATTGACAAACATCTCCACCTGTTCCTTGCCGGAAATGACAAAATTCTTTGTGATACTTGAAGTTGCCATGATAAACACCTCCTTTGTTAGTATGGTTCTTCTGTTTCAATTCATACTTTTCTATCTCTATTTTATTATTTTATATCGGTTAAAGCAACAAATCTTTTATGAATTTTTATAACTGATCAGATTTCGGAAGCGAATCCTTTCATTGGGATCAAGACCTGCTGCCGGCTCATCCAATATCAGGATTCCAGGGTCATTGAGCATGGCCTGCGCTATGCCGGCCCTGCGCTTCATGCCGCCGGATAATTTTTTCATTTTTGTTGCCGCCTCTTTCGTAAGCCCCACTTTTACAATCAATTCTTTCACCCGTTTCCTTGCAACTGCCGGACGAATCCCTTTCAGCGCCCCAATATACAGCAGATAATCCTGTACTGTAAACTCAGGGTAAAACCCAGTGTCTGCTGCACAGTATGCCAAAGCAGATACAGGCTGTCACACAAAGGGGAAACAGAAACTGTATCACCAGTTGTGACAGCTGCCAATGCAGCCCCGCCGACACGGCTCCACAAAATACGGTAATCAGTAATATATCCATAATGCCAGCAAAACAAGCGCCTGACACACCCCCACCACCTTTTTGGGGTTATTTTCAACTGTATCCATAAAAAGTCCTGATAAGACAAGAGCCGTTCCTGTTCTGCTTCCCAAAAGGCCTCCTTTGACCAAGATGTACAAAAAGATAGTTACACCATTCATTTTAAGGACTTAATAACCAGGAAAGGCACCCACTCTCAAGGTGGATGCCTCAATTCCAAATCCGTTTTCACTTTTATTCAAAATAAGCGTCAAATATCCGTCTGGCAATGGGCACCGCATAGTCACCGCCGGAACCGGCGCCCTCTATGATGACGGTCACACAAAGTTCCGGATCCTCCACCGGCGCAAATCCCGTAAACCAGGCATGGGAATCTGTCTTGACGCTATTATACTCTGCGGACCCCGTCTTTCCCGCCGCCGTGTAAGATGCGTCCGCAAGCTTAGTCCCCGTACCGCTTTTCACCACTTCCTGCATCAGCTCTTTCATAATTTGGGCTTCTTCTTCGCTCATCATGCGTTTATAAGAAGCAGCCTCAAACTGTTTGATCACATTCCCCTCGTGGGTCTCCACATGATCCACCAGATACGGTTTCATCAACATACCATCATTGGCAATGGCACAGGTAAGCATATTCATCTGCAGCGGTGTGACCGCCGTCGTTCCCTGGCCGATGGACGCCTGCATCATATCCGCATCTTCTGTGTTTGCGTCAACCACCAGTTTACTCTGATTATAAGCAAACCCAACCTTCAGTTCCTGGTTAAACAAAAGCCCTTCTAAGGTATCCGCAAATCTGTTGCGGTCAAGCTGCATGCCAATGTTCGCAAAAGAAGCATTACAGGACTTGGCAAAGGATTTAGCAAAGTCTTCCTGTCCGTGGACCGTTCCATGATAACAGTTTATGGTCTCCTCTCCATGGGTAAACCGGCCATTACACTGATACGTGTATTGGCTATATGAGTCAGGATTTTCCCGTATATAGGCAAGGGCCGTCACAATCTTAAAGGTGGATCCCGGCGGATACAACCCTTGGGTGACACGGTTTAAAAGCACGCCGCTCTCCTTGTCCGCAAGAAGGTCATCCCAAATTACTTCTATCTCGTTTGGATCAAAATCCGGTTTCGAAACCAGGGCCAGAATCCTTCCTGTAGACGGATCCGACACAATGACCGCTCCTTTATAGAGCCCCAGGGAGTCATAGGCAATCTGCTGTAAATCCACATTCAGGGTGGTTACCACATTATCCCCCGGATATTTCAGGCCGGCCACATCATTGGCCACTTTCTCAGATAACTTGGCATTAGAGTTGATCAGATAATAATTGGCAGACGCCTCAATCCCGTATCGGCCATTAGAAGCATATCCCACCACATGGGAAAACATATTTTCATAAGGATATACTCTGGTTTCCTTACCTTCCTCATCGGTCTGTGTCTTTGCCAGCACCTGTCTGCCTTCTGCATAAATCATCCCTCTGGTATTCTGCGCCACCAGGATTTCCTGCCTGCTGTTATAGCTGTTATTCATCAGTTCCTGCTGATGGGTGACCGCATAATGACAGGTATATCCCATCATCCCCAGAAATACCGCAACAAAGAGATATGTGACAGCGAGAATCTGCTTATTCCTCTTCATCCTCTTCATATCTTTCTGTCTCATTTTTAATCTTTCTTCGTCTTCTCTTCTTTTTGGCACGTCTTTCTCCCTCGTCCTGCCTGATGATATACAATCCCTCTATAATAAAGAACATGATCAGCGTGGTCAATATGGAACTGCCTCCATAACTGATAAAGGGCAGTGTCACACCGGTCATGGGAATGAACTTGGTTCCCCCGCCGATGGTCAGAAATACCTGAAAAATATAGGTGATTCCCAAACCAAAAGCAATCAGCCGGTAAAAGCCGTTCTGTAACTTAATGGAAATATTCATAAACATGATAAAACAGCTCAGGCAGATCAAGATCAAACACATGGAAAAGATAATTCCCAGTTCTTCCGCCACAGCAGAGAACACAAAATCTGCCTCCACTAAGGGAATTGCCGTGGGATTTCCCCGAAAAAGTCCAAGCCCGAACCAGCCGCCGCTGCTGATGCCAAAGAGTGACTGGGTAATCTGGAAACCGGCTGCATCGATACAGCTGAAAGGATCGCGCCAGGCCTGCACGCGCACCTGCACATGACTGAACAAATGATAGGCTGCCACTGCCGCCGCACTGCCGCCCGCGGCGCCCGCAAACAAGTAGACCCACTGACCTGTGGCGATAAACACCATCATCACATAGACGATAAAGAAAATAAGTGCACTGCCAAGGTCCTTGGATGCCACCAATATCAGCACATGGGCGCCTGCCAACACCGCCGTCACCGCAACTCTCAGGAAATCCTGGGATTCACTGAGGGCACTGGCCAGGAAGAATACAAAAATGATTTTCACAAACTCCGACGGCTGGAAGGTAACCCCGCCCACAGAATAAGAAATCTTCGATCCGTAAGTGACAGACCCCAGAATAAGCACAATACCCAATGCCACAATACCCACCCCGGCATAAACCCAGGTCAGGCTCTTTAAAAACTTGAGCTTATGGATAAAGTATGGAATTATCATGCTCATGATGAGAGAAACTGTAACGATAAAAAACTGCTTGATTGCCCGTTCATAGGAAAGCCGTGACAAGATCACAAAGCCTATGCTCAAAAGCATACACATATTATTGATGATCAGTCTGTTTCCTTTTGGATAAATCATGCGGAACAACATAATCGTGGCAAATAAGAGTATCTGCTGTAAGATATAAAAAAGCAGATATTCTACCTTGCCCGTCTCGAAGCAGATTACCAGAAAGCACGAAAAATGCACCAGAAACATCAGGAAATTCTGGCGGATATAGATGCCCTTTCGCCGCTCCTCCTCCTGAAAACGAAATACCAGGAAACATTCCAGCGTGTAAAGAGCAATAAACAATGTGATGATATATTTAGAAAGTTCTGTGATGTATAATTCCATAAAACTTACTCGACGCCCCTTTTCAAATGCCCTGTCGTATACCCTGCAAAGGGGAACTCACCGGCAAGGATTTGTGCACATTCAGCCCCTGATTCCATCACGAAATCATAGCGCCAGACATCCGCACCCACTCTTTTCGCCTCTTTAAGACTGGTATGCAGAGAGTATGGTACCGAATTATATATGGTGTTAAAGCAGTGTTCACAGTTTATAATCACCGGAAAAGCGGTCTGGTAACGATCCTTAAGATAAATCTGCCGTCTCTCATCCTGATGCGGCAGACAGCTTCCCGCAGTCTTTCGCAGACAGTTGGCAGTAACCATCATGGGAATCCTTCCGTATGCCACAAGTGTAGTACGCATGTCGAGTTCCTGCGCTGCCTCGGCAAGATGGAAAGCCTCTCTGGCATTTACTTCATAGGGAATGGTGTATTCCCTTCCATAGTCTTTCCAAAATTTCAGGGTTCCCTTATGGAAACAATACAGATTGGTATCGGGAATCACCGCGTAATCCTGTGACAGGTTCCTCACATAAGAAAGGCCTTCCAGATTGCGGAGCAAAAATCCCCTGATCAGCCCCTTCGCCTCCCTGACTTTCTCTGTCAGGGATTGCAGATATCTTTCATCGCGTTTGCGCAGAATCTGCGGCAGAGCCAGGTAATAGATACAGCCCTCTGCTTTATTCCTGCCGCCTTTCGCTTTGCTGTCAAAAGCCCGGCTGATGATACGTTCATATTCCTTGATAAACAGATCACTTTCTATAAAAATCCGTTCACAACCATAGTCTTCTACAGCCGTAAACTGCTCATAAGTCGTGACTAGACAATCTATGGACGGTGACAAAGCTGTTGACTTGTTTGGTCGATTAAAAATTCCTTCGCTTTGTTCTGTTTTAGCATTCTTCACTGCTCTTTTGTCACATAAACCGTTCTGCCGGATCACTTCTCTCTCATAGGCTTCTATGGCATCGCGGCGCAGCTGATTCAGGGCCCGTACCGGCACAAACACATCACCCTCCATACAAATCTCGCAGGCTGACACCGTTACACAGTTATTTCCTGTTTTCGTCATCTGCTTTCTGATGTCTTCTGCCCGCAGAGGCGCATTTTTTGCTGCCTGTACCACATCACCTGAAAGCTCTGTTGTTCCATGTTCTCCAGTCACATTCACCCTGATAGGCGCGCCTGGTTTTACTTCCACCGATATACGCACCGGCATCTTGGGGGGCTCATGAAGATATTCTGTACGAATCTTCTCGAGCACACACGCATCGCTCCCGGCATAACCAGGTTTCGATAACGTAATCATTTCTTTACCATTATGCCTCTCATAATATCCCGTCTGAATCTCACTGCGGATATACAATCCCCGGAGCATGTCCAGATCCTCTGGTTCCACCCGACAGCCATCCGCTCCCTGACGGTAATACAGATCAATATACTTGCGGTACATGGCCGTGACGCCGGCTGCATACTCAGGCTTTTTCATACGCCCTTCTATCTTAAAGGAATCGATACCTGCCTCAATCAACTGCGGTATATACTCCAGGGTACACATATCTTTCAGACTGAGCGGATATCCTTCTCCCAATATCTGCTCCTGCCCTGCATAAATCTGATAAGGGAGTCTGCAAGGCTGGGCACACCGCCCCCTGTTGCCGCTCCGGCCTCCCAGTATACTGCTGAAAAGGCACTGTCCTGAATAACAATAACACATGGAGCCATGAATAAAGCACTCAATCTCTATGCCTGTCTCTTCCTTCATGGCACGCACTTCCGACAGAGATATCTCCCTGGCCGGCACAATGCGCACCGCTCCCTGTTCTTTTAAAAAGGCAGCGCCGCCTGCACCGGTTATCGTCATCTGTGTGCTGACATGCAAAGGCAATCCGGGAAACCACTCCCTGATCAGGCGAAAGACACCTAAATCCTGCACAATCACGGCGTCAAGCCCGGCTTCGTAAAATGGACATAAATAATTATAAAGCCCGGCAGCCTCATTCTCCTTAAACAGCGTATTGACTGTGAGATATATTTTTTTACCCATACAATGCGCCACATGTAAAGCCTGGCAGATTTCTTCCGTAGTGAAATTATCTGCATATGCCCTGGCGCCAAACCGTTCTCCACCAAGATATACCGCGTCCGCACCAGCGTTAAGCGCACCGATAAAAGCCTGGTAATTTCCTGCCGGAGAAAGCAGTTCCACTTTTCTGTCCAAATGCATTCCCATTCACCCTATGCCCCTCAAAACAGGATAATCTTTTTAACAAAGGGGAGATGCCTGACGGCATCCCCCCGTTCTTATTTTTTACGTTCTTTCAATTCTGTTTCCATGCGGACTATCTTTTTGGCACTTTCGTTTACTTCCAACTGAAGATTCTTCACATTTTTCTCTGTATTTTCCAGTTTAATCTGAGAAGCAATCAGTTCATGCTTTAAATCATACATTTCCTTCTCTTTGTTCTGCAACTCTTCCTCCAAGAGGCTGATCTGCTTCTTTGCCTTAAAATAATCATCTGCAATGTTAAGCTGTAACAGCACATTCTGTGTATCGAGAGACTGTCTCTTAAAACTATCAACTTTGTTGTACTCAGCTACTTTATTGTTGATATAGGATGCTACCTTCTGCAGGTACTCCTCACTCTCATAACCGCTCAGTGTAAACACCTTACCGGCAATGATTACTTCTGTATCTGTTTTTGTTGACATTGGGCTCCCCTCCCATACTAAATATGCCGCCTGATAAAAATGCTTAACACTATATCTATTATATCTGTCTTAAGAGGGAATTTCAAGCCCAAAATGTTGATATGCCGCATCCGTGACCACCCGGCCTCTGGGTGTGCGGTTTAAAAAACCATTCTGAATCAAATATGGCTCATACACGTCTTCTATCGTACCGGCATCCTCCCCGATTGCCGCCGCCAGCGTATCGAGTCCTACCGGCCCGCCTTTAAATTTCTCCATCATGGTCACCAGAATATTCCTGTCCACATGGTCTAAGCCCATCTTGTCCACATCCATCAGATCCAGGGCAATCTTTGCGATTTCTTCTGTGATTATGCCGTCATATTTCACCTGTGCAAAGTCTCTTACCCGTTTCAGGATACGGTTCGCAAGCCGCGGCGTACCACGGCTCCTTCTTGCCAGCTCCACAGCGCCCTTTTCGTCAATCTCCACGCCCAGAATCCGGGCAGAATGCATGATTATGACCTTAAGCTCTGCCACCGTATAAAACTCCAGCCGGTGAATCATACCGAACCGATCCCTGAGCGGCGCCGTCAGCAGTCCCGCTCTGGTGGTTGCCCCCACCAGCGTGAACCGGGGCAGATCTAAACGAATGGAACGAGCCGTAGCTCCTTTGCCTATCATGATATCTATGGCATAATCCTCCATGGCCGGGTACAGAACTTCCTCCACCTGCCGATTCAGCCTGTGGATTTCGTCCACAAACAACAAATCGCCCTCCTGCAGATTGTTTAAGATAGCCGCCATCTCCCCTGGCTTCTCAATGGCTGGTCCGCTGGTAACCTTCATATGCACACCCATCTCATTGGCAATGATTCCCGCCAGCGTAGTCTTTCCAAGACCAGGAGGTCCGTAAAACAAAACATGATCCAGCGCGTCTCCCCGCTGTTTCGCTGCCTCGATGTATATCTTCAGATTATCCTTTACCTTAGTCTGACCAATATAGTCAACAAGTGTCTGCGGACGAAGAGACCCTTCAATCTTCATATCCTCTTCCATGAGATTTGTTTCTATCATTCTGCCTGCCATTTTATTTCTCCACCTTTGAACCTGTAACGCGGTTCTTCCAAAACCACTTATCCTGCACTAAAACATATGCTTTAACGCCTGCTTCAGAATCGTCTCCACTGTAGTATCTTCCTTCATCTCCACCTTCTTGACTGCCGCTGTGGCATCTGATGCAGAATACCCCAGCGCCACCAGTGCCTCGATAGCTTCCCGCTTCATCAGATTATCCGCGGTCTGCGCATTTGCATTGCCTCCTGCGGTATCTGCCGGTGCGCCAAGTCCTTTCAAAGTATCCTCAATGGAAATCTTATCCCGCAGGTCTATGATCACGCGCTCCGCTGTCTTAGCGCCAATTCCCGGCGCCTTGGCGATGGCCTTCGCATCTCCTGCCATGACGGCAAACCGCAGGGCATCCGCACTCATCACCGACAGAATCGCCAGCCCGCCCTTGGGCCCTATACCGCTTACGGTAATCAGCTTCTTAAACACTTCCAGATCATCTCTGGTCAAAAAACCATAAAGTGAAAAAGCATCTTCCCGCACCAACGTA
The DNA here is from genome assembly GCA_910577735.1 of uncultured Lachnospiraceae bacterium. Classification (GTDB taxonomy): domain Bacteria; phylum Bacillota; class Clostridia; order Lachnospirales; family Lachnospiraceae; genus UBA3282. The sequence continues at coordinate 42,053 of CAJTOO010000023.1, read as the reverse complement.
TATGTATAAATCTTGACTTCACTGCCAATTCCAGGAAGAAGGTCTGCCGTCGTGGTGGATACTTTCACATTATACCCTATTCCCCCGGTTTCCACCACCACAGAATCTTCTGTCATCTCTTCTAACGTTCCTTTAATGTATGCGTACATCTTCTCTCTCCTTTGACTGTTTTACTTTTGCATTCGCAGCATTTGACCACCTACAGAACTCCTGACTGCCAGACTGACCTGGCTACAAATCATGCCGCTGAAGGTACGGCTGCGTCTCCATGCCCACCAGCCCAAGCAAGGCGCCCGTAACCACGCCTGATATGATCAAAAACGGCAGATAATACAGTACGGCAAAGGTCTCCACCACAAACATGGCCACAATAATCTGTCCCACGTTATGAAACACACCGCCAAGCACGCTCACGCCGAGCATGGAAAAACAACTGCACTTTTTCGCAAACACCATGACCATAAGGCTAAGCGCCGCTCCAGCCAGCGCATACAGAATAGAATACAGGCTGCCAAACAAAAAGCCTGATAAAATAATCCTCATTCCATTCACCAGCACAGCTTCTCTTGCTCCAGTCAATGACTTTTTACCGTTATATAACAATAAAACCACAATAAGATTCGGCAGTCCAAGCTTAATCCCTGGTATCCCAAAGGTAAGGGGGATCAATGATTCCACATAGGAAAGAATCAGGGCAACTGCCAATAAAAATCCGAGTTCCGCTGTTCTTTTCATCACTTCACCATCCCATCCGTCATTCCCTCCTGCCCTTTGCCTGTCAATTCCACCACCAGTCTGTGCGGCAGGCAGATAATGCTCTCTCCGCTGCTTGTGACAGGCCTGTGATGAACACAAATCTGATCCCGACAGTCTGCGGCCTCCATCCGCACCTCTTCATTGAAAACATACACCAGATTATAACTGATGCCTGAAGGAAAAAACGGGCGTTCTTCATATTGCATTATCACTGTATTGCCATCTTCATAAGTAATCAGATAATATATTCCCTTCCCGGAAGTATCAGAATCCTGTCTGCCGCCAAACAGGCCATCCTGCAGCGCCGCTGTCATAAGTGTTTTTCCATCATGGGAAATGCACAGCATTCTTGCATTTTCTCGGTCTGCGATAAAGCCCGCTGCCAGAATAAACGCCGCCAGAAGACAGACGATTATCACAACCACATCTAATTTTTTCAGTTGCAGTTTGTTTTTACCCATATTTTTATTCATACTGTTATTTTACCACAGCCGAACATATGTTTCAAGTACACCAAATGCAAGTAGAATATCTTCCACAAAAACTCTGTCACCATTTCACCCTCCGGTCATAAGATAAACCATAAACAACATTTGGAGGGCACTAACATGAGCGATTTAACAGCTACTCACTGCGGATGCAACAATACCAGTACTGCAAATAACGGATGTGGATGTGGTTCCTGGATCTGGATTCTCATCCTCTTATCCTGCTGCGGTAACAATGGCGACGGCTGTGGCTGCGGTGGTAATGGTTTCTTTGGCGGCAACGGCTTCTTCGGCGGCAACGACAACAACTGCTGTTCCTGGATCTGGATCTTAATCCTCTTATCCTGCTGCTGCAACTAACCCGTCACGTTTCATCTTAACACGTCTTTAACACACATCTGGAAAATAGGCTCTAGCTCTTTTTAGAGCCTATTTTTCTCTCATGTGTCATATACTGTTAGAGAAAATACGGGCATCAGAAAGGCATATCCTATGGCAGACAAAAATGAAGACGCGTCCAATGTTATGACATTCGATGCCTTATATACTACCAATCAGATACAGAAATGCAAGGTTCTTCTCCCCTACATAGAACCTTCCATGCAAAAGCACCTGGCTATTTACATCAAATATATGGAACTGCAATACACCATGGATTATGTGCGCAGACATCCCTTTCAACTTTGCGGATGCGGACTGGCGCAATCAGAAAAGCCCGATCTGTGCAGATTATGTAAGGAATTGAGCCTCTATTCCACGCCGGAAGAAATCAAACAGCTGGAACAGTTCCAAAGTATGATGAAGACCCTGGAAACCGTACAGGAAATGTCACAGACCATGTCTGCCATGCAGGAACTTTTCCCGGAAATGTCCATGGATTCCTTGTTTGACAATCCGTTCTCCCCAAATAACGGTTTCGGGGAAACTGGCTGTTCTGACAGCACCTGCGAATCATCTGCCTCGTCTGACCCTGGCAATGATTCTTCCAAATCCTCTTCCATGTTGGATATGCTGATGAATATGCTCAGTCCGGAGCAGAAAGCCATGTATGAGATGTTCCGGAACGGTTCTCCCATACCATGATTTTCCTATCATCGTGAAACACTTGCACCATAACATATTTGATTTCAAACCCATAAAAAGGAGTATCTCATGACCAATACCTGGATGAATGATCCTGCCATTGCACATATTGATAAGTCCAAACTGGAATTTCTGCAGGCCCTTGTATTCGAGAGCCAGTCCATGAGCAAAGAACAGATGCTGCCCTTTCTGATGGCTGTGGCCAAAAGAGGCCAGGATCATCATATCACTTTTTCCAACGAAGAAATCGACACGATCATTGACACGATTAAGAAGTATTCCACTCCGGAAGAACTGGACCGCATTAATAAAATGCTTAAAATGCGGAAAAGATAAAATTTAAACGCTGAAATTATTTTACTAAATTTACCAGTTTATATTTGTACAGCAGGAAGTTTAACTCCCTGCTGTACGGTTCAATGCCTGCTCATTCAATTTATTCTTATTATATTCTTCGATCCAATACATCATATCTGCATATCCTAATAAATCAAAATCTCTTCCATAAATATCATTTAATGCCAATGCCTTTATTCTGCCATAAGGATAAGAATCATGCCCTGTATTCGTCGATGGAAAACAAAAATGTTGTTGCTCTTTTAATCTGTTATATTGATCGATTTTTCCTTCTTTCTTATATTCCGCTAATAAATTCAAATACATAATTCCCAGACTAACTGAAAATGCCGCACAATAATTACAAAGCAAAACCGGAACCGGAATACTTTCCATAAGTTTAAACCTAAAAACTTTATGCTCCATCATACTTTTACAAAAACATGCAGAAATCTTATGTATATCAATCAAACTATCATCCGGGTTCTGTTTCGTTCCCATAAAAAAGAAATCTTGTTTTAGACTATCCTTAATGTCTGTGTAATTTGTATAAAGAGCTTCTTTGTATTCGTTCAATTCTCTGACTTGAAAGTTATAATGTTGTTCTACCGAATATGTTTTTTCTAAAAACCGAGCGATATCTACTATTTGCAGTTCTATTGCTCTCTCCCACAAAAAATTATATGTTATCTCTTTTTTCAAAAAGATCCTCCAATCCCATCAAAAAACTTACACTTTCATCATCATAAATAAACATAATATTTTCATCCAAACTATAACCCTTATTCTTTAATTTAATCTCCGGTATTTTCACCTCAAGAATTCCAATATTGCGCATATTGTCTTGTTGAGAGCTCATCATTCTTTTCTTATTCTGAAAATATCTGATAAACTTTAAGCAAATGATAATCATACAGCAAACTACCACCATCGATGATAGCAGCATCATTGCTTCTAAACTATTCATCATACTCATTACCCCTTTCTCATTACCCTTAATAACTTACAACATTTCTAATCTGCTCTTCATAAATAAGAATCTTATCTCTTATACTGTATTTAAAAAGAATCCACATATATATACATTGCATGACGAACAAGAGAATCTGTGTTGTAAAAGTTACTCCAAAACTAAATACCACATAAAAAACTGCCAAAACAATCGTAGATGTCAATGTAAATCCAGCATACTTGGCCTTTATTTCCATTTCTTCAATCGGCCTCATCTTCCCACCATAACTAAAATTATTGACTAATGAAAAATGCTGATATAAAAACCCAGTGGTTGTGGCTATATGTGTCGGAATAAAAGTAGTATTAGCCAAACGCAATATACTAAGCAAATTCACCTTTTCACCGGCCACATAATACACACTATATATTTCAACAAAAAAGACAAACGCCGAAATAAAGAGTGGAATCAATATATTAAATCGTGTGGTGTGAAGCTCCAATATCGTTTCTTTCGCCTCCACTTTACGACAGGATGTTCTATTCTTAAAGCTCATACAAAAATCTTTTGTTCCTTCCTGTATACCTATCTCTTGTGCACACATTTATCTTTGTACAGTTTTTACTATATAAATAATTATATATCACTTTTGTAATTTTGCAAGTCGATTCTTAATCTTTATGAACCTTCTCTGTTCGCAATGTTCATTTTTGTTATTATATATTTTTTCACTTCATATTTGTGAAGTTTGTGGTGACAATGATTGAAATCACACGTAATTTCTGATACACTACAAATATAAAAGTATTTTTGTCACATATTACATTGCTAATATACAAAATGCGTCTAAACCAAAAATGTTACTCCATTCCATCACAAACTAAAAAAGGGATATCTAATGAATCAGACAGATTACACTACCTCAAATACTCAACTATCAAAGAATACGATTTTCTATTTAAACAGCAATTTGACCAAAAAGGGAAAGTCGCTATTAATCGCATTATATAAATATCAATCTTTAAAGCATAAAGATTTAGCAGAGATATTGGATACACGAGCCAATGCACTTACAAATTTAATTACAAGAATCAATAAAATGCAAAAAGACTTTATACTGTCCGACTCTGTCGGGCGTTGTAAATTCTACTCCCTATCTCAAATTGCAGAAGCCTATACCGAAATCGTATTATTACCCAAAGAGACAGCTCGAAACTCTGCTCGTACTTCCTGTCTTCAATATGATTTTTTTACTTGTGATGTTCTGAACTTTCTTGGTAAATTTCAAGAATATGAAGGAGATGACTGGTATATTGTATTAGATGATTTATTATTTACAGAAACCCAAAATCGACTTACAGCAAGCAACGATTCAAAGGGAACCTTCATCCATAGTTACATGGATTTTAAAGAAGAAACTTATCAAAATTACACCAATTTAAAAGATGCATTCATTACTTTAATCGTACAACACGGAAAGCAATCTGCAGAAAAAATATATCGGATATTGGATGAAAAAATATTATCTAAACGCTTGGATTTTTTGTTATCTCTTATTTTAAATGATTATTATAAGATAGAGCCTCTTTTCTACTTGGAAAAGAAGGATTCTCTTGTTGCGTATTCCATTATTGATAGAATATTTTCTGAATATTTTCCTGAGGTTTTCGGAAAAACATCCTTTTCATATTCCGATTTATCGCCCGCAGAATATTACCGCATTTATTCTGTCATTATTCAAATGATTAATGAGTTTAAGGAAAATGGTTATGATAAAAGTATCTCCATTAAACAATGGGAAAAAAACTTCCATACAACAGATCATTCTAACTGTCTTTCTTATATCGCAGAAAAATGCAGCACTATTCATATCAGGCATATACAGTAAAATATCTCTACAATTCATGAAATACAGGCCGCATTTTATCATAGGTACAAAAGCTTTGAAAACCCAGAGACTTTAACGCCTCTGTCGTTTCTTTCATATACGCTCCCAAGTGCTCATGCTTGTGGCTGTCGCTTCCAAGTGTAATGATCCTGCCGCCAAGTTCCCGATAAAGCTTGAGGATTTCCCTGGACGGTGTCACATCTTTCAGGCCATATCGATGAGACGAGGTATTCACTTCTATCCCTTTGCCGTTTCGTATGACTTCTTTCAAGATTTCCTCTACATAAGGTTTTACATAAGGAAAGGGATAAACACCCATCTCATCATAACGCACGATCAGATCCATATGCCCCAGCACACTATAATGCTGATACCCTTTTACCAGATGCAAAAGTTCCTCATAATAACGCTCATTGTATTCTTTCTGCGTCCTGCCACGCTGAAAATCCTGGTTCCAGAATTCCTTGTCTTCTACCTGATGAACAGAGAGAATGATAAAATCAAAAGGATATCTGTCATACAACGCCTCAAACCGGGAAATCGTATGCGTCTGCATGCCAAACTCCAATCCCATCTTCAATGTAATCTGATTCCGGTATTTTTCCCGCAGCATCCCAATCCGTTCTACATAGGCCGGATAATCCACATTTGCCATAGGTTCGCCGTCCCGGTACTTAATTTCCTTCCCGCTGTCCCAATCGACTTTGATTCCATAATCCACATGATCGGTAAAGCAGATTTCATCCATATCCATTCTGATAGCGTCCTTTACCACTTCTTCCATAGGATAAACAGAATCATCACTGAATTCTGTATGCACATGATAATCAACAAACATTCTCATACCTCACTTAATCGAATACAGACACCTTACTTCGCCAAACACCCTTATGCAAAAACAGATACCCTGCTTCGTCAGACATCCTTATGCAAAAACAGATACCCTGCTTCGTCAGACACCCTTATGCAAAAACGGATACCCTGCTTCGTCAGACATCTTTATTCACGAACAGATGCCCTGCTTCGCCAGATATCTTTCTGTTTCATAAAAAGCGTCAGGAACCATAAACAGTCCCTGACGTTTTATCCGGAATTGGTGTAGCTCTTATACACAGCCGCTATTTCTGTACAATATTTACAATCCTGCCCGGCACATAAATCTCTTTCACAATCGTCCCTGTCAGCTTATCTGCAATCACCTCTTTGGCTTTGGCTATGACCTCATCCTTGGGGTCATCCTTGCCAATATCCAGAGTGGCCCTGGTCTTACCGTTGATCTGTACGGCAATCTCCACGGTAGCCTCCACCGTCTTAGCCTCCTCAAAGACCGGCCATGCAGTCTGATAGACTCTTCCCTCGAAGCCCACCGCCTGCCACAGTTCCTCGGTAATATGAGGTGCCACCGGGTTCAGCAGCGCAATCAGGGTCTTAAACTCACCCTTGGTCACCGCATTTTTCTTATAGAAATCATTGACAAGCGCCATCATAGCAGCAATCGCAGTATTGTATTTCAGGTTCTCGAAATCATTGTTGACTTTCTTGATGGTTTGGTGCATCTTAATCTCCATATCTTTGGAGTAGTCCATCTCATCCGTCAGAATATCCTGCAGTTTCCACACTCTCTCTAAGAATCTGCGGCAGCCCTTAACACCGTCCTCACTCCAGCCGGCGCTCAGCTCAAAGGCGCCGATAAACATCTCGTACGTACGAAGGGTATCCGCACCGTAATCTGCCACAATATCATCGGGATTGACCACATTTCCCAGAGATTTGGACATCTTTACCACCGGATGATCTGCCATCTCTCCATATTTTTCTTTCAGTGCCGCTCTGGCCGCCTTCTCACTGCCATACTCTGCCAGAAGCTGTTCCTGTTCCTTGGCAGACAGATTCGAGAAACAATGAGGATTCAATCCCAGAATCATACCATGGGAAGTCCTCTTGGCATAAGGTTCCGGACAAGGCACTGCCTTCTGGTCATACAGGAATTTATGCCAGAACCTGGAATATAATAAGTGCAGTGTGGTATGCTCCATACCACCGTTATACCAGTCTACCGGCATCCAATAAGCAAGCGCTTCTTTGCTGGCAAGAGCCTCCTTGTTATTGGGATCCGTGTAACGCAGGAAATACCAGGATGACCCGGCCCACTGGGGCATGGTGTCTGTCTCTCTCTTAGCCGGCCCGCCGCAACATGGACAGGTTGTATTGACCCAATCAGTCATTAATGCCAGCGGCGACTCACCCGTATCTGTAGGCATGTAACTCTCCACATCCGGAAGTTCCAGCGGCAGTTCGCTCTCATCAAGAGGCACGTAGCCACATTTTTCACAATGCACGATGGGAATAGGCTCTCCCCAGTAACGCTGTCTGGAGAATACCCAATCGCGCAGTTTAAAGTTTGTCTTGGCACAGCCAACCCCCTTTTCTTCCAGGAAGGCAATCATCTTCTCTTTGGCATCTGCCACACTGAGACCATTGAGGAAATCCGAATTAACCAGAGTGCCTGTGGCAACATCCGTGTATACTTCCTCCTGCACGTCTTTTCCGCCTGCCACAACCTCGATGATCGGCAGTCCAAACTTCTTGGCAAAATCCCAGTCTCTCTCATCATGAGCAGGCACAGCCATGATGGCGCCTGTCCCATAACTCATCAATACATAATCAGAAATAAATATCGGGATTTCCTTTCCATTAACAGGATTGATGGCCTTCATGCCGTCAATACACACACCTGTCTTATCCTTAGCCAGTTCCGCACGTTCAAAATCAGACTTTCTGGCTGCCTGCTCACGGTAGACACAGATGTCATCCCAGTTCTTCAACTCATCTTTATATTTATCAATGATCGGATGCTCCGGTGACACTACCATATATGTGGCGCCAAACAGGGTATCACAGCGTGTGGTATAAACCCGGAGTTTGTCTTCCTTATCCTTGATTGCAAAGTCCACCTCTGCACCTGTGGATTTGCCAATCCAATTCTTCTGGGACACTTTGACACGCTCCACATAATCCACCGTGTCAAGTCCTTCAATCAGCTTGTCTGCATACTCCGTAATCTTTAACATCCACTGGCTCTTGACCTTGCGCACTACCTCTGCGCCACAGCGCTCACATACACCATTTACCACTTCCTCATTGGCGAGTCCGACCTTACAGGAAGTACACCAGTTGATGGGCATCTCAGATTTATAGGCAAGTCCTGCCTTAAATAATTTTAAGAAAATCCACTGCGTCCATTTATAATAATCGGAATCTGTGGTATTGACTTCTCTGTCCCAGTCAAAAGAATACCCCAGAGAGTGAAGCTGGCTCTTAAACCGGGATACATTGTTCTGCGTTACAATCTTCGGGTGAATATGGTTCTTGATTGCATAATTCTCTGTAGGAAGCCCGAACGCATCCCATCCCATGGGATAAAGCACATTATAACCCTGCATTCTTCTCTTTCTTGCTACGATATCAAGCGCCGTATAAGGTCTTGGATGCCCCACATGAAGTCCCTGCCCGGACGGATAAGGAAATTCCACCAGCGCATAATATTTTGGTTTGGAATAATCATCCGAAGTCTTAAATGCCTTCTCGTCATCCCACACTTTCTGCCATTTTGTCTCCACTTCTCTGTGATTGTACACTTCTGCCATTTTATTGACCATACCTTTCCCGCCGTGCTCATCCCCGGCATATATCACACCATAATCCGCCGCATAAAGAAACACTTTCTGCCGTAGATTATAAGATTTCACTCATACTCTTCTAATTTTATTATACTTCCGGGATTTGTCAACTGTTTTCTTATGTCCACATGTCCGCATGTCCGCACGTGCATGTCCGCACGCCGCAATTCAGTTGTCCGCAATTCAGCATTGCGCATCCCCATGACGCACATCCCCTCCCCCTGTGTAAAACCACACATTTCGACCACACGTTTCCTTTCGACGGCATTTTGACTTTCTATAAGGTACCTGTTAAACTGTATTCAGATGAAAGTTACAGGAAATCATAAATACCCCACACACAAATGAGGACTCACATGTTAAGAGCTATTGTCATTGGAAGTCCCGGAGCCGGGAAGAGCACTTTTGCAAGAAAGTTAAGAGACACAGCACATCTGCCTCTCTATTATCTGGATATGTTATGGCATAAGCCTGACCAGACTACCATCTCCAAGGAGGAATTTGATGCCGCTTTACAGGAACTGCTTAAAAAGGACCGCTGGATCATAGACGGTAACTATCTGCGCACCCTGGAAATACGGTTACAGGCATGCGATACCGTCTTTTTACTGGACTATCCGGTAAAAGACTGTCTCCTTGGGGCCGAATCCCGCATTGGCAAAACACGGGAAGATTTACCATGGGTTGAGACGAAACTGGATGATGAATTTAAGCAATGGATTCTTGATTTTCCAAAAGAACAGCTTCCTCAGATCTACAAGCTGCTGCAAGTATATCATGCACATAAAAATATCCATGTTTTCCATTCCCGACAAGAAGCTGATGCCTATCTGACTGCCCTTCCTGTTGGATCAATACTCTGACAACTTTCCTGCTCTTGTGATGCGCGCAGCCAGGCATCTACTCCGGCTGCGGATAGTCTACGATATAATATTCAAAGGCATTGATGATCGTGGTCTTCCCATAGGTATCTACCCGTTTAAAGTTCCTGCTGTAATTGGCATGTACATGCCCGTGAAAAAAGAACTTAGGTGTATATTTCTCCAGCAGCGTCCTGAACACCTCAAAGCCACGGTGAGGCAAATCTTCCAGATCATTCACCTGACGTGCCGGTGCATGTGTCACCAGAATATCAAATCCTTTATGCTTCCACAGCTTATATTGCAGTTTCCACAGCCGCTTTCTCATCTTCTGTTCCGTATACTGGTTGTCCGCCCTCGGTATATATTCCATGGAACCGCCAAGTCCCATGATACGGATTCCCTGATGTACATAGATATCATCTTCAATACAGATACACCCCTCCGGCGGTGCCGTTTCATATTTCCCATCATGGTTTCCCTTCACATAAAGAAGCGGCACATTACAAAGAGTCACAAAAAACGACAGATAATTGGCCGGCAGGTCTCCGCAGGAAATGATAAGATCAATGTCTTTCAGTTTATCCGGCTCATAAAAATCATACAGATATTTGGATTTCTGGTCGGCAAGCACTAAGATTTTCATTCTGCTTCACCGCTCTCATCCGGCTGAGCGCTTTTTGCTCCGGCTTTTTTTTCTGTACCTGCTTCATCTACCTTAATTCCCTGAAATCCTACCAATTCCATGGCGTCTTCCGTCAATTCGTCTAACTCCGGAATCTTTCCAATCACATTGTCAGCCAGCCAATCCATGGTGATAATATCATCTGCTCCCAGATTCTCTCCCTTTTCACACTGCAATACGCCATCCTGGGAATATATGGGGCCGCCGAAGGGCTGAAATTCTCCAGCGCGAATAGAACTCTTCAGCAGTTCGATCAGTCTCGCCGTCCCGCCTGGCATTGATTTTGAACAGATGACATCAATCACATCCGCAGACATTCCCCACCAGTAATTGACCGCCTTTTTTCCTTTCTGTACATTGGATTCTGTACTGCCGCCGCTGAAAATGTTTCTGATAATCCGCTCATAAAATTTACCCCAGTGCCAGATGGGTGTGGCCAGATTTTCGAGGGTTCCATCCTCCTTCTTCGCATAGAGTCCATATTCCCGGGAAGCCTTATGGGGCGTGATCATATCCGTGTCTGATACAAAGACGATACCTTCCTGCTTGAGTCTTTCCCTGGCATCCGTTCCTTTGATCTTGGTCCATTCCAGATGTATCTTAACATAGGGATTGATCATTTTCGCACCCAGGGCAAAGGCATTGATGTTAGCCAGCGTTCCATAAATCGGATAATCAGCCAGATACCCCAGTCTGTCAGTCCGGGATAATGCCGCCGCAATAGCGCCCATCAGGAACTTTGACTCGTACATTCTTGCATAGTATGTGCAGATAGAGGAATAGGACATCTTAATAGAACAGTTATATATTTTGACTTTTGGATATTGGATGGCAGAACGTACACTCTGATTGATCATCTGTGTGGCTGTTGTAAAAATCAATTCGCATCCAGCCGCAACCGCCTGATCAATGGCTGCTTCCACTTCGTCTTCTGTGTCAGCCTTCTCAAAGGCCATAGTCTCTATCCGGCCTGCAAATGCCTGATCCAGATACAATCTTCCCAGTTCATGGGCATAGGCCCAGCTGGAGGTGTCTGTGGTTTTCGTGTAAATAAATGCTATTTTCAGGGAATCCGGAATCCCCAGCGGAATCAATTTGTTTAACAAAGATGCCTTAACGTTCTCCGGATTCTCCACAAGTTCTACTTGACTGCCCTGCCCGGCAAGGATAATCTCCGTCCACATTTTCTGCAGGGCGCGGCCCATCTCCTGTTCCGTCTGGCCTATCACCTTCTGATAACCATATATTTCCACATAAATCAGAAACGCATCAGAAACATTGATGCCCAGTTTCCTTCCATGCGCCTTATTGAAAGCAAGTTCAAAGTTATAACAGGCGGAATGAAAATCCATTCTGTCATCATCACTCCACGGTTCATCTGCCTTTTTCCCCATGTATTTTAAAAGCTTCTGATAGCTTCCTTCCTTAAAGAAGCAGACATCATAACTGTGGGATACCTCATAGAAGTCCAGGAACTCATAATAAAGACGATTTTCTTTATCCTCGGATTTCTTGGGAACCAGGCGCGTAACACTTGCAGGAATACTGTACGTTTTCAGATACTTCATCACACTGACACGCTTATTGCCTTCCTGCACATAGAACTGATTCATAAACTCATAGGCAATCACGGGATCGTTTATGCCGTCGTTGATCTGATGATTATACAAAGCTGCCCACTTAGCTCCAAATTCAGACTCTTCCGGCAGAAGCGGCATGAAATTATTGGCAAAAGCATTGGACCGTCCTACCGTCTTCGTCCCCACAATCTTGGATAAAGGAATATCCATAATGCCCAGGTTTTCAATAGATGCAACCTCTGTATAGGATATCATATCATCTAATACCGGAAGATACGGATATTCTCCCTTCGTAAGTGCGGTCCGATAACTGCGCCTTCCCTGTTTCAACGCTGCTGCATATTCACTGACTGCCATGGAAGTTCCCTCCTGTTAAAAAACAAATCAAACTGCTTTCCTGCATTTTCATAAATCTATTCTATCACTTCATCACAATATTGAAAAGGATTCCCTGCTATATTATGCAATAAGCAGGGAATGGCACTATGTCACTTCCCTGCTTATCTTCCATCACATTATTTTCTTTTATACGCTCACATACAATTATGCATCTGCATTCGCTTCTGCAACAGCCTTAGCTCTTGCCGCCACTTCCTTCTCCTGTACATCACTGGGTGCCTGCTCATATCTTGCAAACTCATATTTATAGGTACCGCGTCCGCCTGTCATGGACCGAAGATCGGTACAGTATCCGTTCAGACTTGCCACAGGAATATCTGCCTCAACAACTGTCTTGCCATCCCCCGCAGGATTCATGCCGAGTACACGTCCTCTTCTCTTATTGAGGTCACCCATAACATCTCCTGTGTAGGAATCCGGCACGGTAACCTGCAGATTTGCGATAGGCTCTAAGAGCACCGGTCCTGCTTCCATAAAGCCCTTCTTAAATGCCTGAATGGTAGCCATCTTGAATGCCATCTCAGAAGAATCAACCGGATGATAGGATCCATCGTAAAGAACCGCTTTCACACCGACTACCGGATAAGCTGCTAAAGGTCCTGCGGATACGGAATCCTGCAATCCCTTTTCCACTGCCGGGAAGTAGTTCTTCGGTACGGCACCGCCTACCACTTCCTGCTCAAATGCATAAGCGCTCTCCAAATCACCGGACGCCTCAAAGCGCATTTTGACGTGACCATACTGTCCATGTCCTCCGGACTGTTTTTTATACTTATACTCCACATCGGATTTCTTTTTGATGGTCTCACGATAAGCAATCTTCGGATCCGTCAGTTCGATTTCCACCTTATACTCATTCAACAGACGGCTGGCGATTACTTCCAGATGCAGATCACCCATACCATACAACAATGTCTGTTTATTTTCTCCATCGTTGACAATCCAGAGCGTCTGATCCTCATGTTTCATCTTCTGCAGTGCCTGGGAAATCTTATCCACATCTCCCTTGTTCTTAGCCCGATACCGTTTGTATGTATAAGGCGTGGAAATCTCGGCCTTACCATAACGGATGATTCTTGCTTTGGTAGAAAGGGTGTTGCCGGTCCTGGCTGCTGTCAGCTTAGCTATAGCGCCAATATCGCCTGCATGCAGCTCTTTCACTTCAATGGGCTTATTCCCCTGCATAACGTAGAGTTTATTAATCTTCTCCTCCACTTCCTTCTCATCATTATAAATGACATCATCGTTCTTTAATACGCCGGAGCATACCTTGATCAATGAATATTTACCGATAAAAGGATCCACGATCGTCTTAAAGATGTATGCGGACTTCGCTTTGGAGAAATCATAGTTGGCCTGGAAAATCTCATTCGTCTTTAAATCAATCCCTGCCAGTTCTCTGTTCTCCGGACTCGGCATATACTTAACAATATCATCAAGCAATGTGAAAATACCCTGACAGAGTACATTGGAACCCATGGACATAGGCACGATGCTGCCATCCATGACATTGGTGCGAAGCGCTGCACGAATCTCTGCCTCTGAGAAAGTATCCCCGTTAAAATAACGCTCCATAAAATCTTCACTGGTCTCTGCCACTGCTTCCATCAGCGTATCACGGCACAGCTGCAGGTTTGCCTTGCTGTATTCCGGCATCTCGCACTCCACAACTTCCTTGCCTTCCCAACGGTATGCCTGCTCAGTGATGACATTGATATATCCTACAAACTTCTCATTCTCACGGATGGGAAGGTGGAAAGGCGCCATCTTCTTACCATATTTCTCCGTCATGGTTTCCACGACCTGTCTAAAGGACGCATTATCAATATCCATATCTGTCACGAACACAAATCTGGGAAGTTTATGCTTATCGCAGATTTCCCATGCTTTCTCTGTGCCCACTTCCACACCGGCCTTACCAGACACTACGATGACTGCCGCATCCGCAGCGCTGACTGCTTCTTCTACTTCACCCACAAAATCAAAGAAACCAGGAGAGTCTAACACATTGATCTTCACGCCCTCCCATTCGATGGGAACAACAGAAGTGGCAATGGATATCTGGCGTTTCTGCTCCTCCTTGCCGAAATCGCTCACAGTGTTCCCGTCAGCAACCTTTCCCATTCTGGATGTAATGCCGGACAGGTAGGCCATCGCCTCCACCAGACTGGTCTTGCCGCAGCCCCCATGGCCCAGCAATACCACATTACGAATCTTATCCGTTGTGTAAACATTCATGTCTTGTAATCCTCCAATTCTGTTATTCTTTCATAACCGGCGAAATCTCCTCCTGCATTTCTGCCGAAGTCTTTGACTGCACATAATACATCGACGTTAATCATATATTTATCGCACTACTTCGCCCGCAAAATCAAATTGCATTTATATTTTACTAAATTTCATCAACAATTTCAATAACATTTATGGATTTTGCACAATTTTTGCAATCCTTGCTTTTCCGCCTCTTAAATGCTATAGTAAGAACGGATTTACACAACATGATTTAACGAAAGGTGACCCTGCATATGAGCACTCTGACCTGTGGTTTTATCGGTCTGGGACTGATTGGCGGCTCCATCGCAAAAGCGATCAAGCGTCATTGCCCCTTCTCCCGGCTGATCGCATACGATATCAATACAGCATCTTTACATCTGGCTTTACAGGAACAGATCATAGATACCGTCTGTTCTTCCATCGACGCTTCCTTTGGCGATTGTGACTATCTGTTCTTGTGTGCGCCAGTCTCACATAATGATGACAATCTGCTTACTTTAAAGCCTTTTCTTTCCCCCGATACCATTCTGACAGACGTGGGAAGTGTTAAGACTGGCATTCACCGTCAAATTACAGCGCTTCATCTCCAATCCCAGTTTATCGGCGGTCATCCCATGGCCGGCTCCGAACGGTTCGGCTACCAGAACGCTAAGGCGTCCTTACTGGAAAACGCCTACTATATCCTGACTCCCTCAGAAACGGTCCCCCAGGAAAAAGTGACAGCCTACCAGAACCTGGTCACTGCCATGGGTGCCATTCCGCTGATACTTACTTACGAACAGCATGACTATGTGACCGCTGCCATCTCCCACCTGCCCCATGTGATTGCCGCTTCTTTAGTCAATCTGATTAAAAACTGTGATTCCAGGGATGGCATCATGAAGATGATCGCGGCTGGCGGATTTAAAGATATCACAAGGATTGCCTCCTCTTCTCCCACCATGTGGCAGCAGATCTGCCTGACAAACACGGACAATATCTCCGCACTTTTAAAAACCTATATACAGTACCTTACCGTATTGTCCTCCTATATAGAAAACCAAAACGAAGACGCCCTCTATGACCTTTTTGATACTGCGCGCACCTACCGTGACTCCTTCACCAACAGTTCCAATGGCCCCATCAAGGCAGAGTATGTGCTCACAGTGGATATTGCAGACAAACCTGGCGCCATCGCCACATTGGCAGTTCTATTGGCACAACATGAGGTAAGCATTAAAAACATTGGCATCAATCACAACCGAGAACTTGCAGAAGGCGCTTTGCGCATTGAATTTTATGATAAAAAGGCTAAGGAAGCCGCTGTCAATCTTCTGACAGAACATGATTACAAGATCCATACATACTGAAACACAGAAAGGTACAGGACAAGCATGATTTTTAAAAAAGTAAAAGCACTCAGAGGCGAAGTCACCATCCCCGGAGATAAATCCATCTCCCACCGGGCCGTTATGTTCGGCTCACTGGCAAAAGGCACTACAGAAGTCACAAATTTTTTACAAGGAGCAGACTGTCTCTCCACCATAGATGCTTTTCGCAATATGGGGATTGAGATTGAAAACACACCGCAGAAAATCTTAATCCACGGCAAAGGGCTCCATGGACTGTGCGCGCCCTCATCGGTACTTAACATGGGTAACAGCGGTACCACCACCCGGCTGATCAGCGGCATCCTGGCCGGCCAGTCCTTTGAAAGTACCCTGACCGGAGACGCTTCTATTCAGAAACGTCCCATGAGACGAATCATGGAACCTTTATCCCTGATGGGCGCTGATATCACCAGCGTAAACGGCAATGATTGTGCCCCCCTGCACATTACAGGACGTCCGCTGCACGGCATCCATTATCAATCCAGAGTGGCCTCTGCACAGGTCAAATCTGCCATATTGCTTGCCGGCCTCTACGCCGATGGCATGACCAGCGTGACTGAACCGACTGTAAGCCGGAACCACACGGAAATCATGCTCCGCCATTTCGGCGCCGATCTGCATACAGAGGAAAGAACAGCCGCGGTACAGCCAAACCCCCGTCTTGCCGGCCAGAAGATTCATGTCCCTGGAGATATTTCATCCGCAGCTTATTTTATCGCAGCCGGTCTGATTGTTCCGGGCTCAGAAATCTTAATCCGCAATGTAGGCATCAACCCTACCAGAGACGGTATTCTGAGAGTCTGTCAGGAAATGGGCGGTGATATATCACTTTTAAACATCAAAAATGACGGCGAACCGGTTGCTGACATTCTGGTGAAACACAGCTCCCTGCACGGTATTACGATTGCAGGTGACATCATTCCCACGCTGATCGATGAACTGCCCATCATCAATATCATGGCCGCCTGTGCAGAAGGTACCACCACCATCCGCGATGCAGCAGAACTGAAAGTAAAAGAATCCAACCGTATCGATGTGATGGTTCAGTATCTGCATGCCATGGGTTGTGACATCACAGGAACTGATGACGGCATGATCATAAACGGCGGCGCCCCGCTTCACGGCACTGTGATCGACTCTCATTTAGACCACCGCATCGCCATGAGTTTTGCCATTGCCTCTCTCATTGCCGATGGCGAGACACAAATAAAGGGCAGCGATGTGGTGACCATCAGCTACCCTGCATTTTATAAAGATCTGGCAGGACTTACCTGCTGACCATGCGGGCAATTCCTTGTAATTGCCCCCTTTTATTGTATCACCCCGTATATTTGCAATAAGGACGAACTGTTATATTGTTAATGATCTGATCCTCCGCTTCAAAGTAAATACTCCGGTTTCCCATTCCCACTCCTGTGATCAGGCTGTTTTCTGTCTCAGCATCCGGATTCGCATAGAAACCATATGCCGTCAGTCTTTCCCATGCTTTATCCACATGCATCCCCGGATAGATACCAAATATTGTGATATCCTCTATTTTCTCATTCCTGTACGTAAGATCCCCGCCGTCAAGATGGATAAACTCAAATATCTGTTTATCTCGATACGTGCCGGTCATGAAATCGTCATACTCCTCTTCCTGTGATACAATGACCACACCGTATTGCTCTGAAAGGAACTGCTCTACCTCATAAAGCGTTCTCTCCTCTTCCAAAAACAGAAATCCAATGTCCGTCTGATCGACATCAGACTCCCTTCGTCCAGCCTCATGCAGCAGCCTCAGATATGCAGGCGTATACTCCTTGAAAGACTCATAGGTCAGAGGGATAAAGTCAATCTGTATCTCATCTGCGGTGACGCCTGCGCCATCGGCTGCCTGCATCATAGTCTGATAAAAGACATCATAGTCACTCTGATTGTATTTATAGTCGGCATATTCATAAGCGGGATTGTTTCCCCTCTGGATATTGTAGAGCACACCGTCTCCATCCACATCCAGTTCCTCCGGAAACGGCTGTCCATCGCCCCAGGAATCCGTAAATTCCTTATCCCAGGTGTCTACAGATGCCACCATCTCATAGGTATCGCTGTCTTTCTGATACTGATACAAGCCAAATGGCCAGAATTCTCCCCTGGAGTGATTATGGGACGCCTCTGCCTTAATCATTCCATTGTCATAAAAGGAGAGGCTGGGATACAAGCACAATTGCTGTTTCAACTGATTGGTAGAAGGATTATAATCATACACCGCCAGAAACATACCTGCCATAGAGGCCGTGCTGTAAGAAATGAGCAGTTCCTCCCTGCCATCGTTGTCTATATCCGTTACTGCAAAACGATTATCCCTCACGGTATCATAAAAGTCATCATTCATTTCCACCTGCATGCCCGGCAATTCTCCGGCCCATAAAAGCCCGGACAGAATATCTCCATAATAGTGCCTTGTTTTAGCGTAATTGATTTCCTGCTGCATCTCCTCTGAAAGTTCTCTAACGGATGTCTCTTCCTGAATCTGCGTTGACTCGCCCTTGGCCGATTCAGATTCTGCCGTATTTGTCACGGCATCATCCATATCCTCTATATTCTGCTCCTCATAATCTGCTTCTGTACCCTGCTCCTGGATTTTTTCTTTTATCTCATCCTTGCCGCCATCTTTACCGCACCCCCAGATGACTGTCATACCCAGACACAAAAGCATGCCGATAAGCATTTTCTTTCTGACTGTCTTTGTCCCACTTACACACTTCTTCTTTCTCATCTTCTGACATCCCCTCACTGCCTTACTTTGATTAAAATATCTCTATTTTGGGCCTGCTTCCTTTCACGTAAGCTTCACCAGCAGCCGGTTCAACAAATAGGAACCTACCATACAGACTATCCCCGCCACACTGCCGTACCAGTTGAGTGTGGCATCTGACTGGTTAAAATGCCTGCCCTCCACAAACTGCTTATAATATTCCGTATAGTAAGCCAACAGATAACATACTGCTCCTGCTCCTATCACCCCAAGAATACGATAATATCTGCGGAATATCACCATACTGACAAAAGTGGTCACCAGACCCACCACAAAAAACAGTCCCAGATGTGCCCCATAACGTATCATCAGTTCCGTAGTCATGATTTGGTCTGATGTGGGCTGCGTAAAAATACGCCGGGCAATCTGCCCGGCAAGCCTGCTTGTAACATCCGAAGAGACGCTCCCGTTTTGAAAAGATACAATCATCACAAAATACAGAAGCATCATAAGCCCCAGAACCGAGGCTGTAATCACAACAATCTCGAGACCGATATTTCTGTTTTTCTTTCCCTTCATTGCAACAACTTCTCTCTATCTGCTCATATTTTCTATGGTGCTGTAAGTCTCAATCCTCCCGGCTTCTGTCTCCGACATGCCAATAAAGATTGCCCCATAAAAGAAACTGCCGTCTTCTTTCCTTTCCATGCGAATGACCTCTATAAACGCATGCAACACCTCTTTGGTCCAGATTGTCAGGTATGACTCATATACAGAACCAATCTCCAGCGACTCCTTACACACAAAACCAACACCAGTTTTAGAGACATCAGCCACATCAATCTGGAGTTCCTCTGCTCCTCCATCCTGATCCAGTCTTTTAAGCAGTAATCGGGAAGTAAGTCCTAATCTTCTGTTCTTTCTTCTCTCTTCCATTTTATATCCCTTCCTCTTCCACAATTCTCGCAACCTATTATCCTATTTTGCGTTTTCCCATTTTTCTTTATCCTACCCTATTTATTCCTTTTTGTAAAGAACTCAATACTTCACAGGATATCAAATGCTGCATATACCGCATAAACAGGTGAGAGAAAGTCCATTTCCATTTAATAATGATATCTTTTACGTTTCCCAAACAGAAATAACACTGTCACCAATACCGCCATTACTTCCGCTGCCACAATGGATAACCATATTCCCTCTATGCCCCAGAAGACCGGGAAGATCAAAACTGCCGCACACTGAAAAACCAACGTCCGCAAGAAGGAAATCAGTGCTGATGTCAATCCGTCATTCAAGGCTGTAAAGAAAGAAGATCCCATAATCGCAAATCCCGAGAACAAAAAGGCGAATGAAAATATCATAAAAGCATGTATCGTTATCTGCAAAAGCTCCTTGTCATAGCCAACAAACAACATGGAAAGAGGCTTAGCCAATACTTGTCCTGCACCAAACATGAGAACAGAGAACACGCCAATCAGCAAAATATTTCTTCTTAACAATCCTTTTAATTCATCCTGATTGTGTGCGCCATGATGATAACCGATCACCGGTGCCACGCCAACCGCATAACCGATGAAAACAGACTGAAAAACAAAACACACATACATCAGCACGCCATAAGCAGCAATCCCATTTTCACCTGCATATTTCATCAATTGCATATTATAGAGCATACTCACAAGTGATGCGGATACATTACTCATCAGTTCGGAGGAACCATTGGTACATGTCTTCCATAACACGCCTTTATCAAACTTACACTTCACAAGCCGTAAAAGACTGGTATTTTCACGGCCAAAGTACCAGAGGGGAATCACACCGCCCACAAACTGACTGAGCGCCGTAGCCCCAGCCGCTCCTTTTAGTCCCCAATGAAATACTGCCACAAACAAAGCATCCAGAATGATATTGGTAAGGCCGGATGCCACCGTCACATACAAACCAAGCTTTGGTTTCTCCGCTGCCACAAACAGACATTGAAACTCAAACTGCAAAATAAAAAAGGGCAGTGCGAGAAGACAGATTCTGGCATAACTTATACTGTCTTGCAAAAGTTGTCCGTCCGCTCCCAAAAGCACAGCTACCGAAGGGACAAACACAAATCCCAACAGGGCAAATACCAGGCCGCAGACCGCCGCTGTATAGACAATCAGGGAAAATACTTCGTTGGCCTTTTTCTTATCTCCCATCCCAAGAGTAAGCGCAATCAGCGCGCTGCCGCCAGTGCCGAACATAAATCCCACACAGCCTAAAATCATCAGAAACGGATAGATGAAATTGACCGCCGCGAAAGGTGTCTTTCCCGCATAATTGGACACAAAAAAACCGTCCACTACGCCATAGATTGAGGTAAATACCATCATGATGATGGAAGGAGCCGTAAAGCGCAGCAAGCGGCGGCAATTAAAATGATCCGATAACTGTATCATCACGAGTTCCTCCCTTCTGAAATGTCCGGCAGGTTCTTTGCCTTCTCCTGAAGCGCCAGTAAATACCGCCTGATCAAAGCAATATAAGTCTCCACATCCTCCTGAGGCCAGGATGCCAGTATCTGATTCTCTGCCTCAATCACAGATTCCGCAGTCCGTCTGGTCAAACTTCTGCCTTCTTCTGTCAAACACACCTTCTTATGTCTGGAATCCACCGCTTCCAAATAAACAATACCCTCTTTCTCCAGCTTCCGCAGGGCAGAATTAATCGTCTGTTTGCTAAGGCCACAATTGCGGCCGATATCTTTTAACATACAACTGTCTCCATAATTGCAAATGGTATAAAGAATCTCAAAGACGCTGTCTGAGAGCCCCAGTTTCCATGCTATTTCATGATATACCGCATCTATCTCTCCAATCAGATGATTAACGCGTTTCATTTCTTTTGAAATCATATCTATCCTACTCCTTTCCCAGTGCGGGGGCTGTACCCGTATACTGTAAATGGCAGCACAAAAAAATATAGTATGAAATCGTACTTACTGCATTATAGTACGATTTCATACTAAAGTCAACACCTCTTTTCCTGAAAAAGAAGGATGGATTATACTACATCATTCCGCAGCGCCTCGGAAATATGATAACGAAGCACCTTTCTTCCCCCAAGATAATAGGCCAGCGCCACAGACCCAAAAATCAACATGATGAATATCATAATCTGGCCAAACGGTGCTCTTTTGATAAACACCATCGGCTCTAAAAAACTGGCTTTGATCATCGCCCATGTCAATACCGTAACCAAGGGAAGCGTAATCAGAACCGGCTCTCCGGCGGTCACCAATGCCTCCAAGGCAAACACCTTTGCTACACCACCCGGCGTAAGCCCCACTGACAGATACCGTGCGACCTCTCTCTTTCGCAAACGCAGAAATCCCAGCGTATTAGAGAATACATTGGCAACACCAATGATTGCCAGCAGTACACAAAAGCCACCCAGCACAAGCTTATAACCACCGATCATCTGGTCGTTGCTGATTCTTTCCTGCAGACGATTTTCACTCTCTACAGGATAGGATGCGCTGAGAATCTGCTTCGCTTTCTGCTCCAGTTGTGTCAATTCCTCCAGAGAAAGATTCTCATCCGTCAAAAGACGAATATAGGTATCCTGTTCTACTCCGCCTATCTGTGCCTTTATTTGTGCCCAATAAGACTGCGGCATAATCTGCACCAGCGCAAAGTCTGCATATTCCTCCCGCAGAAGCGGTGTTTGCGCCGTGTACGCCAAAACGGAAACTGCCATCGTTTCCTTATCTTCCCCTGCCGCACACAGCATGAGGGTGTCCTGATTTTCCTGCACAAAAGGAACATATACTCTGTCTCTGAAATTACTATGCAGACTGTCCCACACACGATTGATGACAATAGTTCCCTGGACGGAACTGACGGTGTCCCGTTCTCCTGTGTAAACGGTTTCTTCCTCTCCGGCAGTCTGTTCATAATACTGCCGAAAACTTTCATCATCCAATACCAAAACCGGCGCTTCAGCCATCAGTGCTCCCTCTGTCCGAGTGATACTTTCCTCTGTCAGCGCTTCCAACCCGCCAAGGGACATAAGTTCATCACTTAACCATTCCTCCGGCATCTTACAGGCCGCCTCTGCTTTCTGGTACACCGTCACATCCTTTACACCAGACAGTTTTCGCAGTTCTCTCATATCGTTATATGCAATCTTATCAATCCCTGTATCCGGCACAGTCACCATAATATCCCAGGCATCCTGATATCTGGCAAAATAAGTCTCTTCCGTACTGATATCGGAAAGGGTAAAGAAACACTGCATCAGCATAAATCCTATATAAGACATGGTAAGAGATATGGTACTCGTACGAAACGCTCTTTTTTGAGCTTTTCGGGCATTCCCTGCCAATTCCCCTTCCATACCAAACAAGAAACATAAAATGGGAGAATGCTTTCTCTTCACAAGCTGCATCTCACTGCTTCCCCGAATCGCCTCTAAGGGCGTCATACGGCTCATCCTCCTGGCCGGCCTCCAGACCGCCGCAAGCACGGTCAGCAAGGAAACCAGCATCGTCACGGCAAGTATGCCCGGCGGATACAGAAACTGGGCCCGCCGTCCTCCCACAATCTGCTCTGCCATCCTCATGATCGCCTCAAATACACACCAACAAAGAACTGCCCCCGCCATGATCCCGGAAAGTATGGGCACCATCGTCATGTAGAAGGCTTCCTGCAAGAGACAGATTCTAATCTGTAATGGTGTAGCTCCCACGCTTGCAAAAATCCCGAACTGGTGAACCCGTGAATGCATGGTAAATGCAAAGGCATTATAAATCACCAGTATCATAGAAATGCAGACAGCCGCAACAATTGCCAGATAAAAAGGCATTATAAGTCTCGGTGATTCATCTCCTGGAATCCGCACAAAATACAATGCCAACAGCCGATAATGATATGAAACCGCTTCCTCCTCCAGACCAAGGGATTCTGTAATAAACGGCATATCCGTTAAGATTGCTCTTACCGGATTAAAGATAATCTCTACCACTGCCCCTGCTTCTCCAGACAGTTCTTCCTGTACAGATACATGCTCCACATGAGGCAGGCCACTGATAAAAGAAATATCCTCCTCGTCAAGTTCTCCCAAAATCCTTCCATGCCAGGCGCCCTCTTCCTCTATCACACCTGCAATATCATCCTGCCAGAAATTATAAAACAGCCCACAAAGAAAGGACAAAAACAAAGCGGCAATAAAGGCCGCCGCCATGACCGAGGCGCATATGGCCCGGTTATGCTTCAAATAGCCCGCCGAATATGTTTTCCACATACTGCTCACCCCCGTTTCTCATCACTCACGATGCGGCCATCCTCTATGGTCACAATACGGTCCGCCATGAGGGCTGCCTTCTCATCATGCGTGATCAGAAGAATCGTCTGTTTCAGGTTACGGTTGGAAAGCCGCAGCATGTCCATGATTTCTTTGGAATTTCGCTGATCCAGATTACCGGTAGGTTCATCCGCCAGAAGAAGTGCCGGACGATAAATCAGCGCTCTGGCAATGGCCACACGCTGCTGTTGACCGCCTGACAACTGGTTTGGGAGCGCATGAATTTTTTCCTGGATTCCCAGAGAATTTACGATTTGCGTAAAATATTCCTCGTTCACTTTCTTTTTATCCAACAGAAGCGGCATCAGAATATTTTTCTCTACTGTAAGTGTGGGAATCAGATTATAGAATTGATAAATAATTCCAACCTTCCTGCGGCGGAAAATTGCCGACTGCTTCTGACTCAAAGAAGCAATATCTATACCCTCTACCAGCACTTTCCCCTGGGAAGGCTGGTCTACACTGCCCAGAATGTGTAACAGCGTAGATTTCCCGGAACCGGACGCCCCAACGACGGACACAAATTCCCCTGCTTCTACAGAAAGGTCGATTTCATCAAGCGCCCTCACCTGGTTTTCTCCATTGCCGTATATCTTACTTACCCCTTCGCATCTTAAAATCTCCATTTTGTCACCAATCCTTTCTGTCCCAGCCTCTGGCATGCCGGTACATGAGTTTCCGTTTAACAGATAGCGTTTCTGTCTTTCGCTGTCTGCCAGATGATTATATTGTAGCAGAATAAAGTGACAACTCAGTGACTATAGATGCAGATTTCAAAGCACGCACCTGCCTCTGTAAGATTCTGCGCCCGCAGGGTGCCATTTTGACCCTCGATGATCTCCTTTGCAAGTGCAAGCCCTATACCTATGCCGCCTCCTGCGGCATTTTCTCCCCGATAAAACCGTTCAAACAAATGGGGCATGTCTTCTTTCCTAAATCCCTCCCCTGTATCCCATATCCGAATCTTTGTGTAGAGCGGATTCTGCTCATATTGGCAATACACACATCCTCCGCGCGGGGTATGTTCCATACAGTTTTTAAACAGATTCATGACCGCCTCCATGGTCCATTCAAAATCAGCATAAATGTACAGCTCTCCCAGCTCCGGTATGGAAACATCCACCTGTGCCTGCCTGAAAAGTTCCTGTAAATTATCTGCCGCCATCATCAAAAGTGTGAAGACATCCACCTTCTCTTTCTGGAACATAAGTGTTCCGGCATCGATTCTGGATAATAAAAGCAGCGCTTCTTCCAGGTGCATAAGCCGTACCAGCTGTCTGCCAATCTGTTTCCTCTGCTCTTGCGGCTTATCCTGTTTCATCTGTAGCGCCAGGGAAATAGCCGTGATGGGTGTCTTAATCTGATGGGCTATGTTGGACAGGTTCCTGGCATAATGATCCTTCGCCTGCAATGCCTCATCCCTGGTCTGCCGCAGCATGGTCACTGTCTTATAGATTTCATCCTGAAGTTTAGACAATGCATCCTCTCCTTCTGGCATAAGGATACCGGACTTACCCATATGATTCTTCTCAAGATAATCCGTCAGGACCTGTATTCTTCTATCCGTCAGCCGTTTGAGATAAAACACAGTTCCGATAAACAGGCCTCCTGCTGTTCCCAGCCCTGTCACCGTACACAACAACACTTTTCCCCATACCATTTCATAAGAAAGCGCCATGAACAATGCGGTAAAAAAAGCCGCCAGCAAACTGACGGACATAACAAATCCCATTAGGATTCCAATCTGTTTTCTTTCCTGCATATCGTTTCCTCCATCCGATAACCAATACTTCTAACCGTTTTGATACAGGCCGGCTGATGCAACTTTTCCCGCAGACGCTTTAAAGTGACGGTCAGCGTATTGTCATTGACAAACTTACCCTCCACATCCCAAAGCGCCTCCAGAATCTTCCCCCTTGTCAAAGTCCTGCCCTTGTTTTCCAAGAGCAGTAAAAGCAGACGATACTCTGCCGGACTTAAAAACACCTCTTCCCCCATACAGCTTACATGGATACCTTCCCTGTCCAGCACGATGTCATCACAGGACAGATATCTCATAGAAGTATCTCCCGTTCTTCGAAGCAGTGCACGGATTCGTGAAAGCAGGACTTCCAGTTCAAAAGGTTTCACCACATAGTCATCGGCACCGCAGGAAAACCCATCCACAATATCCTTCGCATCACTGCGTACGGTCAGAAAAATCACCGGCAGTTCCCCGCGGTTCTCCCGAATCCACCGGCACAGTACACTGCCCTGTCCGTCAGGCATATTCCAGTCTACCAGAACCAAGGAAGGACAACGCGCTGCCAAAGCCTTTTTGGCTTCCTGGATACTGGCAAACACCGACACATCATAACCGTTTTGTTCAAGATATATCCGGGTGGACCGGGCTATATCCTCATCATCTTCCACGTAATAGATTACCATGAATATATCCCGTCCTCTCCCTTACTGCCTAATCAAAGCAAACTTAATAATATGGTTCATACATCTCCTGAATAGCTGTTGGGCCTGCATCTATCTGCGTAATCAATGCCAGAATATCTCCCGTATAAGTATAACAATAATACACATCTTCCGGATAATCAGGATCTTTGGTACGCACCCAGATGGTACGCTCCCTCTGCTCGTCCTGCTGAAAGTCATAAATAGATTTACCATATTTGGTATGATCCATTCCTGCCATCTGTGCCACTGTCGGCAGCAGGTCACAGTGTGAAATCGGTGCATTGGTCACAGGACTGGCATCATGAACTTCACCCGGCTGTTTGATGAAATAGATCACCTGCATGTCTTCCTTCCAATCACCGCCATGATCTGCCGTTATAATGATGGTGGCATCATCGTAAACTCCAAGACGCTTCAATTCATCCAAATATTTTTCCATGATCGTCATACAGCCTCTCGCTGTTTCCTCCACAGAAGTCTTTTCCTGATACTTCCCATGTTCATCTGTATTAAACTCATGGGTTCCAATTAAATGCTGGAAAATAAAATAATTAGAGGAATCATCCTCTTTCAGGCCCTCATCCTGCAGAGCAGCAAAAAAGTCACTGTTCGTATGGGCAATCCCCTGTCCCATATCCTGTACAATCAGACTGTATTCACTGACATTCGTGTAAAACTGCGTTTTCAACAGATCCGGCGCCATACGATAGCAAGACATTTTCGTCAGAGTTTTAAGCAGCAGTCCGGTGTCCACCTCCACTTCCCTTGGCTCATCCGTAATATTAGATACCTTGTCCCGCAGAATGGCACAGCCATTTCCCACAGTCAGTACATCAAAATCTGTTGTATATACATTCACCTTATACTGGTTGGCATGCAGTTCCTGATAAAATTGCTCCGTTAAATCGTTATCCCATATGTCACGGCACCATTCACTGTTGGAGACGGTGGTATCCACCTCACCACCCGTCAGCATATGCGCAAGGGAAGGAAACGTACCATAATAAGTACAGTCAGCATTACTATAATATGTAAAATCATGCAGACAATCCGCCCCATCGGGATATACTGCCATCATCTGCTGTAAATAGAGGCTGCTGAAATAATCCAGGACAAATACAATGATATTTTTATCCGCTGACACAGTGTATTGATCCTTCCCCCATAAACGGTCATCCACTTTAGCACGTTCATAGGCTTCTTCCGGAGCTGTGACCAGAAGAGATACCAACGCCACCGCCTGCATGCCAACCAGAAGCATTGACAAATACAGAAGCACCTTCTTCCATATTTCCTTTTTCCACACTGACAACATGATTACAGCTACCAAAACCGCCATCCAGATGATTAGGTTCCAAATCCCCTGCATGAGTGGCACATGATATCCATCTGGATTGACTCCCAGCAAATCCAGATTTTTGTTGAAAAACATGACCTGCAAATATCCTGCCGCTGCTATGACAAAAAGAACGGACAATGCAATCTCGTAAATCTTTTCTGGCAGCCAAGACAGCAATACCGTAAAAATCATGAGAAAGATGAGAAACACCACTGCCATATACCCTGCAAATTCTCCGTACAGGAAATCAAACTCTGTTACATTGGCGAAGAAAATTTCAGCCGGCCCAAAAACCAGAATCATAAAAACAGGCAAAAAACTCACAATAAAACTCAACAATACCTTCTTCTTATCAATCATCCTTCTGCTCCATTCCTGTTAGCAACCTTACTCCTTATTGTATGAACATGGCATCCCCAAAACTAAAAAAGCGATACCGTTCTTTCACTGCCTCCTCATATGCCGCCAGCACATTCTCCCTGCCTGCCAACGCACTGACTAACATCACAAGCGTAGATTCCGGAAGGTGAAAATTCGTAATCAGACAGTCCAGCACCTGAAACCGATAGCCCGGATAAATAAAAATCTCTGTATTGCCACAGCCTGGCCGTACGATACCGTTCTCATCCGCTGCACTCTCCACTGTCCTGCAGCTGGTAGTACCCACACAGATAATCCGGCCTCCTGCCGCTTTCGCACTGTTAATCTTATCCGCAGCCTCTTTCGTCACCTCATAATACTCAGAATGCATATGATGCTCTGACAAGTTGTCAGCCTTCACTGGCCGGAACGTGCCAAGTCCCACATGCAGAGTCACATAGGCAGTTTCCACACCCTGCTCTGCAATCTGCTTGAGAAGGTTATCTGTAAAATGTAATCCGGCTGTGGGTGCTGCCGCAGAACCCTCATATTTGGCATACACTGTCTGGTATCGGTTCTTATCCTCCAGTTTATGGGTAATATAAGGAGGCAGCGGCATCTCTCCAAGGCGATCCAGTATCTCCTCGAAAATTCCTTCATAGGTAAATCGAATAAGACGATTCCCTTCCTCCACCACTTCTAAGACCTCTGCCCGCAGACACCCGTCACCAAACACGATCCTGGTACCAGGTTTCGCCTTTCTCCCCGGCTTCACAAGGGTTTCCCAGATGTCATTCTCTTTCCGCTTCAACAGCAGCACTTCAATGGCAGCTCCCGTATCCTCTTTGGTACCCATCAATCTGGCCGGCAGCACTTTCGTGTTATTTAAGACCAGACAATCGCCTGGCCTTAAATAGTCTACAATTTCTGTAAATACATGATGTTCTTTCCTGCCGGTTGCTCTATTCAATACCAGAAGCCTGGACGCTGAACGATCCGCAAGCGGATCCTGAGCAATCAACTCGTTGGGCAGTTCAAAATAAAAATCTGATTTTTTCAGTTCTGTCATACTTACCTCATTACAATCCGGCTTTATGCTGTTTCACTATTCTATACGCGATTTAGCAAGTTATGCCATGCAGACATACTTTGCATTTCCTGTCAGCTTTTACATAGCCACATTTTCAAGAAATGCTACATAGCCGCGCTTGGTCTCGTACACATCTGCCTTGCTGGTAGCCTCCCAGGGCGCATGCATGTTAAGTACCGCCACACCGCTGTCAATCACATTCATCCCATAAAGAGCCAGAATATAAGCAATGGTTCCACCGCCGCCCAGATCTACTTTACCAAGTTCCGCTGTCTGGAAATTGACCTTCTCTTTCTCAAAGACTGCCCGGATATGTCCCAGATACTCTGCATTGGCATCATTAGAACCTGATTTGCCGCGGGAACCGGTAAACTTATTAAACACCATGCCGCCGCCCAGGTATGCCACATTCTTCTTGTCAAAACTGGAGGCATAAGCCGGATCAAAGGCACTGCTCACATCAGAAGAAAGCATGCAGGAATGTGCAAGACATCTGCGAAGATTCAACTCGCTGTACTCTCCCACAAGATTCATGACTTCTGCCACTGCGTTTTCAAAAAATTTAGACTGCATGCCGGTAGCGCCAACGCTCCCAATCTCCTCTTTATCCACCAGGATACAGCAGGCTGTCCGTTTCGTCTTTGTCACTTCCAGCATAGCTTTCAGGGAAGAAAAGGCACACACACGGTCATCCTGTCCATACGCCAAAATCATGCTGCGGTCAAATCCGGCCTCCCTGGCCTTGCCTGCCGGCACCACTTCCAGTTC
This sequence comes from uncultured Lachnospiraceae bacterium, assembly GCA_910577735.1. Taxonomy (GTDB): domain Bacteria; phylum Bacillota; class Clostridia; order Lachnospirales; family Lachnospiraceae; genus UBA3282. The sequence continues at coordinate 11,623 of CAJTOO010000023.1, read as the reverse complement.
CGCAGAAATAAAGTCTTCCTCTTCGATGCCATAACTCTTCTCCAAGATATCCAGAATACCTTTCTTTACGGCATCCTTCTCTGCCTTTTCCTCTGCATCGTCCTCTTTTTTCTTCTTATCAATGGTGAGCGGTTTGTTGCCGATGATAATATCCAGCGCTTCCCCCTCGATCACTTTATTTGCCTTTTTCTCAAGCTGTTCCTGGGCCAGATGAATCAGCAGATCAGAGATAAAGAACACCGGATCGTCCTCATTCTCACCCACATTCACTTCCACAGTCTCGCCATCTTTCTTAACCACCACACCATGGATGGCAAGAGGAATGGTCACCCACTGGTACTTCTTGACACCGCCATAATAATGTGTGTCAAGATAAGCGAAACCGCCTTCCTCATACATCGGATTCTGTTTCACATCCAGACGAGGGGAATCTATATGGGCTCCCAGGATATTCATGCCGTCCTCCATCTTTTCCGTGCCAATCTGGAAAAGAACAATGGACTTATTCATCCACACCGCATAAACCTTATCTCCGGCTTTCAATTTCTTACCGGCCTTCACAAGTGTCTCCAGTTCCTGATATCCTGCACGCTCCACCGTATTCACGATCTGGTCGATGCACTCTCTCTCGGTCTTGCCGTTATCTAAGAAATCCATATATTCTCTAGCAAAACAATCCACTTCTGCAAGCTGTTTTGCATCATACGTTTCCCATGTGTTTTTCTGTTCCATAACAACCTCCATATTTCTGCTATTTTACATATTTACGATATTCATGTCTCTTACAAACGTACTTCTTAGCGAAGCGTCTATGGCGTGAGCTTTAGAAGTTCTTCTCACACTAGCTTCGCAGCTCAATCCCCATACCCTCAAGCCCGTTTAATATCTTCTTCATGGCTGCCGTCACATCTGCCTCTTCCAAAGTCCTGTCTTTTGCCCGGAAAGTGATAGAATAAGCTAGCGACTTATAGCCCTCTTTGATCTGATCGCCCTCATAAATGTCAAAGAGCTGGTAGGACTCCAGAATCTTACCGCCCCTCTGGGCAATGATAGCCTCAATCTGTCCTGCCATGATCTCCTTCGGCACCACCATACTGATATCCCGAAGCACTGCCGGATATTTGGCGATACCCTCGTACTTACGGTCAAAGGTAGCATAAGGGAGAACTGCAGGCATATCAAGCACTGCCACATAGGCTCTGGTCTTCATATCATAATTATCGCAGACTTCCGGATGCACTTCACCCAGATAGCCAACTAAGGTTCCTTCATAGAAGATGTTGGCCTGTCTGCCCGGGTGCAGATAATTTCTTCCGGCATTGGGATCGTAGACTGCTTTCTTTCTCATACCGATACAGTCAAAGAACTCTTCCAATACGCCTTTCATGGTGAAGAAATCACAGTCACCGTACATGCCCAGTGTAAACTGCATTCTTTCTTCCGGCAGTTCAGTCAACGGCAATGCCTTCGGCAGATAAACGTTGCCCAGTTCATAAAGCCGTACTTCCTTATTGCGCCTGTTATAGTTGGTGGCAAGGCTTGTGAGCATACCATGTAAGGATACTGTCCGCATAATGGAGAAGTCCTCACCTAAGGGGTTCGCAATGGTGATCGCTTTTCTGGCCGGGTCATCTGCAGCTAACAGCAGCTTATCAAACACCTTAGGACTCTCAAAAGAATAACACATCCCCTGGGAGAATCCACAATACTCAGCAATATCACGTGCCTTCTGCTCTATTCTCAACTTGAAAGGAAGCTTACCCGTTGTGGCCTCACCAGTAGGCAGAGTCATTGGAATCTTGTCATAACCATAAAATCTCGCCACTTCCTCCGCAATGTCACACTGCCTTAAGATATCCTGACGGAAGGTGGGTATTTTCAGGCTATTGGAGCCTTCGTCATATTCCACCTCAATCATCTGGAATATTGCAAGCATCTCTTCTTTGGAAACCTGTGTGCCCAACAGTTTGTTGTAACGGTCCGGCTCGAAAGGAAGTATCACTTTCTCTTTCATCTCACCCCGCACATCCACCATGCCGTCTACCACCTCACCGCAGCCAAACTCTTCAATCAGCTGGCATGCTCTGTTGATGGCGTCCTGTGCGTTATGCGGATCCAGACCTTTCTCAAATTTGCCGGAAGCATCCGTCCGCAGCCCCACACGTTTTGCTGATTTACGAATGTTGGCGCCATTGAATGTGGCGGCCTCAAAAAGCACCGTAGTCACATCATCCCTGATCTTTGAGTTTTCACCGCCCATAATGCCGGCAATGCCCACTTCCTTCTCAGCATCACAGATCATCAGCACCTCAGAATCCAGCGCACGGTCCTGGCCGTCAAGCGTCTGAAACACATCACCGTCCTTGGCTCTGCGAACAATAATCTTATGGCCCGCAATGGTATCCAGATCATAGGCGTGCATGGGCTGTCCATACTCTTCCATCACATAGTTGGTAATGTCCACCAGATTGTTAATGGGACGGATTCCGCTGGCCGCAAGCCGTCTCTGCATCCACTCCGGAGAAGGCCCGATTTTAATATTTTTACATACCCTGGCACAATATCTGGGACAGAGTTCCTGATCCAGCACTTCCACACTGATATAGTCTTCTACCTTTTCGCCGTTGCCTTTCACGGTAACTTCCGGCAGGATAAACGGCTTTCTGAAAGTAGCTGCCGCCTCCCTGGCAATACCGATCACACTGTAACAGTCTACGCGGTTTGATGTGACTTCATACTCAAACACTGTATCTCTAAGTCCCAACACCGCTGCCGCATCTGTTCCTACCGGTACATCATCTTTAAAAATATAAATCCCCATCTCCGGCGCTTCCGGGTACATGTCTTTGCTGGAACCAAGTTCTTCAATGGAACACATCATACCGTTTGAAGGCACTCCGCGCAGTTTTCCTGCTTTAATCTGAATGCCATCCTCCGGCAGCGGCCCGCCGTCATGCCCCCCTGCCACCTTGCCGCCGTCTAAGACCACCGGCACTTTGTCACCTTCTTTTACATTGGGCGCACCAGTGACGATCTGAATCACCTCATCACCGATGTTAACCTGACAAACAATCAATTTATCCGCATCGGGATGTCTTTCTATCTTTTCAATCTGCCCAACCACAATCTTCTCTAAATTTTTATCCAGTCTGGTATAACCTTCCACCTTGGTGCCGGACAGCGTCATCGCATCCATATATTCCTGGTCTGTGCATGCCAAATCCGGTACATAAGCTTTAATCCATGATAATGCTGTATTCATGTTTCAATAACCTTTCCTTTCTTCATAACCTAGCATCTATTTTCCAATCCATTTTCCATCGTTACAAATGGCTTTCACGCTTCTGAAATTCCCCTGCATTAAGGGAATCCCCTGTTCACAGAAACTGTTTTCTAGAACTGTTTTAAGAAACGAATGTCGTTCTCATACAGCAGTCTCATATCATCAATCTCATATTTCAACAGTGCGATACGTTCCAGACCCATGCCAAAAGCAAATCCAGTGTACTGTTCCGGATCAATGCCGCTCATCTCCAGTACATGCGGATGTACCATGCCACAGCCTAAAATCTCAATCCATCCCTCTCCCTTACAGAACCGGCAGCCTGTGCCACCGCACTTAAAGCAGGTCACGTCCATCTCTGCACTGGGTTCCGTGAAAGGGAAATGATGGGGCCTGAATTTGACTTTGGTATCCTCCCCAAACAGCTCTTTTGCATACTGTGCCAAAGTGCCCTTTAAGTCCGCAAAGGTAATGTTCTTATCAATGACCAACCCCTCTACTTGATGGAAGGAAGGAGAATGGGTAGCATCCACTTCATCAGAACGAAATACCCTGCCCGGCGCGATCATACGAATGGGCAGTTTCCCTTTCTCCATCTCGTGCACCTGTACGGAAGAAGTCTGTGTCCTAAGAAGGATATCTCCTGTAATATAGAAGGTATCCTGTTCATCTTTGGCCGGATGGTCTGCCGGAATATTCAGAGCCTCAAAGTTATAATAATCTCTTTCCACATCAGGGCCTTCCACAACCTCATAGCCCATACCGATAAAGATTCTCTCCACTTCTTCTAAAGCGATGGTATTCGGATGTCTGTGACCTACATTGTTCTTTTGGGCAGGCAGCGTCACGTCAATGACTTCCTTCTTCATCTTCGCCTCACGTACTGCCTTTTCCATCTTTTTAACAGACTCTTCCAGAACCCTTTCAATCTCTTCTCTGGTCTCATTGACAAGCTGTCCAACTTTGGGTCTGTCCTCTGGCGCCACATCTTTCATTCCCTTTAACACAGCAGTCAGTTCACCCTTTTTGCCAAGATAGTTTACTTTGACTTCATTGAGTTTTTCCAAGGCGTCACTGGCCTCAATCTGTCGCAGCGCCTCTGCCTTAATCTGTTCTAACTTCTCCTTCATTATTACTCTCCTTTTTGTTCTTACTAAATCTTTTCACTTTTACATAAGCAGACTTGTAATGCTTCGCATTCCAAGTTCGCGTTGCTCGTCATAAGCCATTTTTTGTTTGTGCTCATGCAAGCATGGCACATACAAAAAATGGCTTATGACTCTGCTTATCGCGCAAAAAAGTCCCATGTGTTTGACACATGGGACGAATCAGATCCGCGGTACCACCCAGATTCCTGTTGATTACTGATATCATTTATGTATCAGCAGCAACAGACACTTCATTTGGCGTAACGTGCCGATACGTCCTGCACTACTCTTCTGTTCGCACAGGCAGCTCCGGTGGGAAATTCGATATACTATCTGAACCGAAGGGAACTTACAGCCGATGATTCCCTCTCTCTTGCAGAAAACAGTAACCTACTGACACCTTCACAGCTTTTCTTCCTATAAAATCTACTTGCTATTTTAGTGTCTTTCCCGTGACTTGTCAAGCCAGCCGAACAAAAATTTATAAACCGGACCAAAATAGCGGTTGATATGCGCACCAATCATAAGAATATACATCAGCATATAGAACCACAACATCAGGATTACCACTGTGGTCAGGCTTCCATAGGTTCCAAATCCATTAAAATTATCCACATACACTGAAAAGGCATACGAAGCAGCTCCCCATAAAACAGCCGAAAATGCTGCCCCTGGAATCTGCACCTTAAACCGCAGCTTCTTACCGGGCACGAATGCATAAATCATAGCAAATATAAATGTCAATACCACCCAGGATATCAAGAACCGAAAATGCATGATAAACCGAACCAGAAGATGAAGCGGCGGAATGTCTGCCAACAAAAGATCTACAATCACATTGCCAAACACCATCACAAACAACGCCACCAGCATAGCTGCCAAAATAATCACGGTATAAATACAGGCAATGGCCCGCAACACAAAATAATTACGTCTCTCCTCAAAATCGTTGACCGCATTCAGTCCCCGAATCAAAGCCAGCATGGCCTTTGCCGCAGACCAGATTGTGACCAGGGCAAAGATGGTTATCGTTCCCGCCGATCTGGCATAGACATCCGACACAATCCGTACCACCATTCCCTCCATGGCCGCCGGGGTAAACTGCGTAATCGCATTGAGCAGATTCTCTTTCGTAAGCGCCGTATACGGCAGAATTGCGCAAAGCGACATCAGAAGCGGTATCATGGACAGAAAAAGGAAGAACGCGGTGCTGGCCGCAAAGGCACTGATATTCTTCTTCGTCATCTGCCAGTTAAAATCCCGTAAAATATAATATAATCTGTAAATCGTCCTCATAACTCACCTGATCGCTGTCAATTTTCGTGCAGTGTCCTTACGTCTTCCAGTGTACACCCGGGATAGAACATTGCAAGAATCTGTTCATAAGATACTTCCCTCTTCCCCAGCGCCTTTGCCCCATTCTGGGACATTCCCACGCCATGTCCGTATCCTCCTCCAGTCAACGTATATCCTACCACATTATCACCGCTTTTGTCAGCTTCCAAAATAAAAAAGCCGCTGGGAAGCAGTGTTCCCGGCACTGTGGTACTATCATCCTGACGCACCACAGTACTTTTACCATCACACAGTACATAGCGTATATTATACTCTGATACCACTTTGATTGTATCTTGATCCGTTTCTATGAGCAGCTCATCGGCCACACCGCCCCCACCCCTTTTCGTGATGGATACTTCCCTGATCTTTCCAAATGATTCTACTGGTTCCGATACATAATAGCCGCCTTCCGCCTTCGTGAGAACTGCCTCCGGTGCTGCCTGATACCTTTCCCGCAATCGGGCAAGCATGATATCTTCATCCAGTTTCTCCACGGTATATGTCCAGCGATACCATGGCTCTTCTTTTTCCAGATCTTCCTCATGAACTTTGCTTATATACTCTCTGAAAACTTCTTCCTGACAAAGTTGTTCTGCACTGATTCCTGCCTCCTTTTCGCTTACCCGTCCGGCACACAGATAGGAAGTGTCCGTATCCTTTCCGCCCTTCCAGATCTTCGTGTCTGTTCCCGCGCCGCAGGATGTGGAATAATAATAATTCTGTGCCGGTTCTCCCTGATAGAAAAGCAGCACGCCGTCAGTTTCCCTGACTGCCGCGGTCGTGGCCGCATTCTCTTCTATGTTGTGATACACCTGATAGGCCGTGCTGTCATCCACGTGGGCTCCAAACTGCGGCAGACCCGCATGGAGAATATAACGATAACCATAGGTCCTGGCACACACGGCCTGTGCTTTAAGGGCCTCTGCAGGATAAGAGGCAGGCATTTCACTGGGTACCACCGCATAAAGGTACTCCTCCAGAGAAAGTTCATTGATCAGGGCAATTCCTTCCGAGACCCGATAACACTCCACGGATCCCCTGTAGGCATTGTTCTCCTTGCTGCTATTTGCTATCTCCAGAAGAACCTTGTCCGTAAGATTTCTGCTCTGGAAGATTCTTCGTTCGCCAATCTCCATATCATCTGCTTCTATCCGCACATGTTCTCCATCCACACGAATGTCTACGGCCTCATGATAATTGCTGTTATCTGCCTTGTTTTTGATAAGAACGCGTATCCTGTCTGCTTTCTCTGCTCTGGACACCAAACAGGCGCGGACTTTATTCTTTTCAATCACAAAATCTGTGTCTGCATAACCTATCTTTAAATCGGTGCGCCGCAATGTCTCCATACTTCCATAAAGTTTATAAATCTCCATATCCTTTGCTACTTCATAGATCCCCTGCCCTTCAATCTCTACTGTATCATCTGTAACCCGCAGCAGCTTCCCGTGGATTTTCTCATGATGTCCTTTGGCTGATGCAACCCTGCCGCCTCGAAATGTCAAATCTGCAATCTGTTCCCTTTCCAGCTTCTCCGCCTCTTTCTGTGCTATCTTCACTTGAAAAACCACCTGATGATAAAAGCACGTAAGCATATCTTCTGTTATTTCCATCACCCATACATTTCCCAGATAATGCTCCTCCGGAAGCACTTCCACAATCGTTAACAGCTTATCTCCTTTCACATATACCCGCATCTCCTCGAAGGCATTTTCTGCAAAGGCTGTCGAACAATATTGATAAGCTCCCTGCATGGCTCCGGTTTCCGTGTAGACCTCCTTCGTATCCGGATTTACTTTTAGCACAAAGACCGTTGTCTCCCAGATAGAAGATTCTTTATCCAGATGTGCAAGCAAAATCTCATAGGCCTCATACCAGTCTTTCTTTAATAACTCATATTCCGGTTCATAACGGCCGTCAAAATCAGGGAGCCCCAATTCCGCTCCGCCTATTTTCTCATATATCTGTATGTACTGTTGATAGGTCAGATATGTGCCCTGCACTTCTCCCCGGTCAAAATCTGCCTCTCTCTCCAAGGCACCTAAAAGAATCTCCACATCCTCCACCATGATTTTATCTCCTTGGGGAGCTTCCTTTAGTTTCTGTCCTCTTCCCAACCACAAACACACCAGAAACAGCATCCCGAAAAAGAGTAACGACAGCTTCGCCATCCACTTCGCATCAAACTTCATATCATAACCTTTCTGTCAGTACTTTCGCCTGCGTACCGTTTCATCCTTCCATGTGGTCACAGACTCTTCTCTATTCCTATGCATAAATGCCTGCATTTATCCCAAAACTACATATACCAGGTTTCGCCACGTATCCTTATATGAAACAGCAAAAGCAGCCGTCTTAGACGACTGCTTTCCATCTTTTGTAATCCCCCGAAATGCCGGATCTTGTATTTTGACTCCTAGCAAAGCTAGGTGGGTAACCGCAATCATACTTCTGCCTTCCACTGCATAAAGCTCAAAGGCTGGAGGCCTGACATCCATATGACGATATAGGAATCCCGTTTAAAGTATCTGTAGGTTCAAAATAACAAGACTTTGTCGCACATTTCAGGTTAGTTCTATTATATCCGAATTGACCGCAGAATACAACAGAATTTTTTGCCAGAAACCAAGGCCAAAAAGCAGACCAAAAAGCACTTTCCTTCTTTTGCTTTCATTGCATCACTGCGCCCAGGAAAGGGCTTCTTCCAGACTCTCGACCTCCAATATATTTAACATAAACTCTGTATATTCTTCTGCCCGATCTGTATCAATATAGCGGAATACATCCTTGATATATTTTTCGGAATGATCATATTCGTAAATCCCGAAGGCAAGTCCCTGTTTTACTTCCTCGGGTGCATCTGTCTGCCTGTTCATGATAAAGGCATCTATGTATGGATTTGCTTCTGTGATGAAATAACAGTAGGCAAAGGCTGCCGCCTGCAGTTTCTCACCTGATTTCGAGGAAAATCCCAGTTCTGTGATCGTAATGCTGCGCACCGCCCCATTCGTATCCAAATATTTGTCCTGACTCAGAAAGTCTGTCAGCACACCCAGATTCATGATTGACACGATTTCCGCATCCTGCGTCTTATCATAGTGCTGTGACCAGTAATTCACGCGGGTCATAGGCTGCGGATAGGGGTGTATGGCAATGCCCCAGTCATAGTTACCATGCAAAAGTACCGCATCATTAAATGCCCTGATCAAGTCCTTGGCATTAAAATATTTCGGGTTTGCAGTCTTATTGCTGTTCCAATCATGATCCACACTGAAATATACCTTGGCATTGGCATATTTACTCTTGATGGCCTGATAAAAGATCCGCATTCCCCTCTCAAATTCCTGAGCATAATATACCACGTCAACCGTATCCAGATAATTCCAGATTCTGTGCTGATTAATTTCATTGGCAATGACCCAGCTGTGTACGATGCCATGTTCCCCGCCGGAATAACGGCCTGCCAGGAAACTAGCCACTGCTTCCAGTGTTTTGACCCCCTCCTCATCCGCAGCATTGAACATATAATAATAGGCTCCGCTCTCCTTGTTTCTGGCCTCCGGATGTATCAGCTCCAAATGCTTCTCGTTCCAATCATTTAACACCACTGCTGTGGTACACATTCCTAAATCTTCTAAATAAGTAAATAACTCATCGTAGCCGTTGATCGCCGCTCCATTAAACAGATACGTCTCTCCCTCATATTCATATTCAATGGTGGGCAGAAACTCATTGGTGGTCTCCCCCATTATATGGGATAATGGGATATTATAAATAGCATGCTTAACACCAAGATCCGTTAATTCCGTGGTCTTAAGCATCGTCGGATCCAACAGCAATCCCTTTTTAGAACCCACATCCGGATATTCATCCTGATTCTCAGCCAAGGCCTCCGGATTCATCAGAAAAACACCATTCCCTATCGGCACGTACTCCCCGTCCACCAATAGCGCCGGAACAAACTGATCAAAAAGATATTCCTCCTCATAAGAAAATCTGATTTTCCAATACCGCCTTTTAGCTTGAAAGGCAACTGGCTCACCGGACAACACACCATCATTATAGCATGCCTCATGAAACAGATACAAATAAGCATCATCGCTTCCCGGTATCTGGGGCATGACCATAGAGTACTCCAGTTTGCCGGTAGACTCCTCATAAAACAATGCCGCCTGGGATGCATAATCGGCAAGTTTGGAAGTGCTTAACTCCACATCGCCCCTGGTCAGCCTCTCCGCATCGAATTCCTCTCCAGGCACAATCGCCCCCTCTGTCTCAACCCGCTCCGAACTGACCGGAACATCCTCACTACCGCAGCCACATAAAAGAACCGGCATAAGCATCCCGGCCAACAGGGCAATCAGACTCCGCCTTATATTTTTGCGTTCACCATATATTTTTCTTTTTTCTGCTCGCATCAATATTCCACCGTGACGGACACCTGTGGTCTTACCTCTACCTCGTCCGACACTTCTATTTCCCCTCTTCTGACTCGATGAAACACTTCATAATATTCATCTGTCGTAACATTTTCAAATCTCCACTCTGTGTTCAGTACCGGCAGCCCTATACACTTCTCCCTTGCTCCACAATACTGAACCTGACCGGCAAAGGGCTCAGACCATCTGCCGCCAGCAGCATAATAATCATCCAGCGAAAGAATCACCGCATCTGCAATCCCCTTGACCGCGCTGGTCAAAATGCATTCTGATTCCTGACACTGGTCTATATCTGCGCCAATCATCATGCCGCCCTTATCTTCTGCTGCTTCCAACACCGATTCATATAACTGTCCGCCACAAGCAAAAATCACTTCCGTGTTCTCTTCATACCAAGCCAGCGCTTTCTCAAAAACTGCCTGACTGGGTTCATAACTTCCGGCACACCAATATTTCACTGACACATCATCAAGCATCATCTGGTCCGCTGCATCATCAATGCCCTGCAGATAACCATATCCGTACCGAAGTACCGGTGCTGTCTTTATGCCGCCAATAAAGCCAAACTGCCGATAACCCTCCAGAACTGCCATATATCCTGCAAGATAGCCTGCCTGCTCTTCCCGAAAAGCAACACAATGCACATTATCAGATAGATTCACCGGCTCCCCTGCTTCATCCAGCGGCATACCGTCAATCAACAGAAAGGAAATCTGTGGATACACACCCTGCAATGCCCCAACTGCTCTCTGAAAATCTTCTCCGGCACAGACAATCACTTTGGCCTGCTTGTCTACCGCATGTACTATGGCCTCCTGATATTTCTCAGGACCACCGTCCTCCACTTCATAATAAGAAAATGATATCCCCGCAGCTAAAGCATACATGCGAATGCCATTGTAAATATTCTCATTGTAAATACCATCCATCAGCTCACCGTCTGGTACAAAGACAATCTCCCCGCCTTCTTCTCTGTAATCCCCATACATATCATGCAGCAGCGCTTCCATGGCATCCTGCCAGTCTGTTGTCTGTATGGTTCTCTCTATTTCTATCTGCTCATGGATTGGAATGTCTGTCGTTTCCGTCACTTCCATCTGTTCATGGATTGTGATATCCGCTACTTCCACGGTTTCTTTCTGGGGCTGCTCCATAACCGCCTGCTCTTTGGCTGACCCACAGCCAGTCAGGATGCCCACCAGAATTAGGACTGCGGACAAGGAAAGCACCAACGGTCTTTTTGTCCCGATCTTCAAATCCAACTTCTCCTTCCATTCGTTCCCGTAACTGCAATACTACTCATCCATTGTATCTTAAAACACCTTAAAATGGAAGCGTCATTTTTCGGCTTTTCTTTTCCCCTAAATTGCAAAAGTAAATTCTACCCTTTGTTTCTTCAATAGAAGTTACCTATG
>CAJTOO010000022.1 GCA_910577735.1 uncultured Lachnospiraceae bacterium | reverse complement strand
CAAGATGTTTCATGACGCATTGGTGCCTTTCGCAGAAAGGCGGATTATAATTATGAAGTATTGTACAAAATGTGTCATGCCTGACACGAGACCAGGAATTACCTTCAATGAGCAGGGTGTATGTTCTGCATGCCAGTCTTATGAAAGAAGGAAACTGATTGATTGGAAGGAAAGATGGAAGGAATTTGAAGCGTTATGCGATAAGTACAGGGGAATGAATGGTGACAGCTATGATTGTGCGATTGCAGCCAGTGGGGGGAAGGACAGTCATTATCAGGTATACCTGATGAAAGAGGTCATGAAAATGAACCCTATCCTGTTTAGCGTTGAGGATAATTTCAAAATGACGGAGGCAGGAAGGTATAATATTCAGAATATATCGGAGGAGTTTGGGTGCAGCATTATCAGTCTTAAGCCGGATATAAAAACACAGAAGAAATTAATGAGATATACTTTTGAGAAATATGGTAAGCCCACATGGTATGTAGACAGATTGATTTATACATATCCACTTCTCATGGCATTAAAGTTTAATACGCCATTGCTTGTTTATGGTGAGAATATAAGTTATGAATATGGCGGGGCAGATTATGAAGAAACATATTCTGCGAGAGGCCAGTTGAACAATGGCGTGGCAAGTGATATTGATTTTAAGGAATTGTGTACTATAGACGGGATAGACATAAAAGCCTTGACAATGTTGGAAGCACCAAATGCAGAGGACATGGAAAAACTGGATCCTATTTATATATCTTATTTCACAGAATGGAACAGCTATGCAAATTATCAGTTTGCCAAAAGCAGAGGATTTCATGACTTGTCACATGAGTGGGTCAGAAGCCATCATATAGAGAACTATGACCAGGTGGACAGCAGGGCATATTTAGTGCATCCGTGGATGAAATATCCCAAATTCGGGCATGCTACTGCAACAGATTATGCTTCGCGATTTATAAGATATGGATTAATGACAAGAGAAGAAGCTGTAGAAGCGGTTAGGCTGCATGACGGAAATTTAGACAGCAAATGTGTACAAGATTTTATTGAATTTGCAGGTTATTCTGAAACAGAATTTTGGAGTATTGTAGATAAGTTCTATAATAGAGACTTATTTGAAAAAAATAAGTTTGGTGAATGGGTGCTGAAAAATCCTGTGTGGAAATAGATAAAATCCATATTCTTTTATTGAACAAAACCAAGGAGCATGAATATGATTAAGAAAGATATTAAAGACCGTATAGAAATCTATGATCAGACATTAAGTTGTTCTGAGTTAAAACCGCCCTTTCCAAAGACCATGTTACTTGAGGTATCCAATATCTGTAATCATACTTGTGCATTTTGCGCCAACTCAAAATCTGACAGAAAAAAGGGATTTGTTGATAAAGAGTTTGCCAAGCGTATCATCTCAGAAGCATATAAACTTGGAACGCGGGAAATTGGCTTTTATGCGACGGGAGAACCGTTGGTGGATCGGAATCTTGAAACATATATTTCTTATGCAAAGGAAATAGGATTTGAATATGTTTTTATCACTACAAATGGAGCTTTGTTCGATTTACAAAGAATACATAGCATTATAGATGCGGGTATTGACAGCATAAAGTTTTCGATTAATGGCGCGAACAGAGAAGACTATCTGTTGATACATGGAAAGGACGATTTTGATAAAGTTATAGAGAATCTGAAGCTTATAAGTGATTTAAAACAGTCCCATAAATTTAAACTGTATATTTCTTTTATTACAACAAAGCAGACAGTAGAGACAACAGAAAAGTTTGCACAGGAATATGGGAAATATGTGGATGATATTGTATTTATGAAATGTATAAATCAGGCAGGTTATATGTACGAACTAAATGAATTATTAGCCATTAATAGGGATGGAGGTGAGTACAACGTAGTAGATGGAATCTGTCCGATGATATTCAATAAACTCTTTGTATCATACGAAGGATATCTCACTATGTGCTGTACGGATTTTCAAAATTATCTGGTGGCGGCAGATTTAAATAAAGAAAGTTTAGAACATGCGTGGCATAATGAGTATGCGCAGAAACTTAGAAAACGTCATTTAGACCATAGTCTGGAAGGAACATTATGTTACGATTGTCTTAAAAATAGTGTCTATGACATTAAACCACTGCGGGAAGAATATGCGGTGCCATTTGATATACATAAGTGGGATAAATCGGAAGAGATAGAGAAAAGAATTCAGAATTGGCAATCTGTAAATAGACAGAGCTGATGGGAAATGAGAGAAGTATATGCAAAAAAGGATATTGATTATTACAGATTCGTTAGGATGTCCAAGACAACAAGTACCCCCAAGTGAAACGTGGACGGAAAAGTTTATGTCGAAGTATAAAGAGAAGGTACTTGTTTATACCTATTGTGTTTATGGTCTAAGAAGTACAGATATTCCGTTTAACTGGATATATAATTTAAAACCGGACATTATTGTCTGCCAGTTTGGAATATGTGATGCATGCAGGAGGGCCTGCCCGGAAACCCTACTGAAGGTATTTGAAAGGTTTAGGAAGATTGGAAAACTATATCAGCACTTTGCTTCAAAATATCACTTTTACTTAACGAAGATTTGGAACATGCATTATACGGATATAGGTACATTTGAAGATTTAGTCAAAAAACTGTGTCTGATACATAAAACACATATAGCATTTATTCCGATAGCACCTCCAGGTGATTACCTTATTAGGAAAACCTATGGGGTGGTTTCTGATGTTAAAGAATATAATCATATCTTTTTAAAATTTTCAAAACGTTATAATGTTTCCTTACTACCCGTGTATGACGGGGTAAAAGCAGATGATATTGTTATAAGTGAGGATGGACACCATTTAAATGAAAAAGGAAATGAATCGGTTTACAATGCGGTGTCTAAATATATTGATGAACAGATATGCAGCATGGTTTAAAGAATAGGATTTAATAATAAAGAATTGGGAAGAAATCATATGAAAAACAGAGTATTTTGTTCCGCATTTGGTATATCCGCAGATGAGAAAAAAATTTGGGGCAGCGCTTACGACTTTAATGAGATATATGAGTTTGATCTTTTATCCAGGAGAATAAAAAGTCTGGGGCAGCTGGAAGACGAAGAAAATACGTTTGATTTAGTGGAATCGATAGAATACGCGCAAGATAAAATAATATTTATACCAGGGAACAATGGAAGGTATTTTCATATTTTAGATATAAAAACCGGTGTGCAGACAAAAATAAAAAAAAGCAGTTTCCTAAATGAGTTGGAAGCAGTTCATGCAAACAGATTTTTTTCTTTTGTCTGGAATAACAGAGTGTATGTAGTATGCAGAGAGCGCTTAGCTATTTACTATTATGACCTATATAATAATAATTTTAAAATTGCGTTTCGGTATGATGAGCACAATTTGTTTCATTGTAGGTCGTTTTCCTTATGGAACGATTCAGTTGCATTTTTGTCAATAGAATTAAATGAAATAGTGATATATAATTTGGACAAAAATGAGATGGAGCGGATAAAGTTAGATGATAAAATGGCAGGTGTTAATAGAATCGCGATAATGGAGGATAGAATTGTTTTATATAGAATAGAGGATAGAAGAATATACTTGATGGATAGAGGCGGTGTGTTAATAAAAGAGTTTACAATTCTATCGGAGACCGGAAACCATATTATGGCTTTTTCAGCTGAAGAACAGATTTATTTAATAGGTGTCACTAATTGGGCAGTAGAAATTTTTAAAATAAATAAAAATGGAGAATTTGTAAAATCAGAATGGAGTAATGTGAAGAATTTAGATGCCTATTGCTTAAATAGAGTAGATGATGATTTATATTTTTTTGAGTTTATAGTATATGCAAAGGATGCCCCTAGTTTGAACTATAATGCACAAAGATGTTTTAAGTACAGACTCGGAACCAGTGTTATTGAGACGATTGAATGGGAGACAGATGGAATTGAGTATGAAAGGCAGCTTTTGAATATGTTAAAACAGGGTACTGCTTTGGTCGAAAATAGTGGGTATGAGCTTGAGTTTCTGATTAAGAATATAGATGCAAATAACCATCCGGGTAAGATTGATGAGAGTGGCATAACTGTTGGGGCAAAGATATATGACAGATGTTGATGAAGGATGAGGTATTGTTATGTTGGAGAAAAAAAATTTGACTGATCTCGCGGAAAGTTTCAGTCGATTTGAAATAGAATGTGGAATGTTTCATGTAAAGATATCAGGGGTAAAAGTCTGGCAGTATATTCGCAATGATATTTACGATTTGCACCTGCGCATGATTTATGGATTTTTTGATGGCAGTGGGCTGCAAAAAATAACAGGAATAGAAGATAAGAACAGATACAAAGTGTGGGACCGTATGAAAGATAAATTAATGTATAATCAGACTTTCATTGGCAGACGGGATGTCCTTATCTTTGCATCTGCACGTAAGGTCATGGATAACAATTACAAATATAGAGATGTATATACTGATATCATTGATAAAAAATTAGAACAATCCCATTATCTTTTAGATGTTACAAGACTTCCGCAGGCAAGTCCGAATCTAATACATATAGACATTGAACGATTTAAAAAGAACAAGGGGATAACAGATGAAGTTATCAATATCAGTAAGGAAGAATTTGAAAATAAAATTATCCGGCCGATAGAAATTTATTATGATATTCAGCTTAATAATAATCATAGAAGACAAATATTGGTATTGCTGCAAAAGCGTCTGGAAAAAAGAAAAAGTCTTGCCGCATATTATTCTTATATATTGGAGAAAAGCAGGCCCAAAATTATCCTGATTGTCGGTGTCAGCTTTGAAATGGCCGTATTGTGTGCTGTGGCAAAAAGAAGGAATATACCTGTAGTCGTACTGCAGCATGGAGAGATTACGAGCACTGAGCCTATCTATAATTCACAAAAAAGGATAAATATCAGTACTTATCCTGATTACTTTTTTGTGTTTAGTGAATTAGAGAGGAAGCGCGGGAAATTTATGATTCCTTCTTCCAGAGTAATTCCGGTGGGATATCCGGAACTTGATGATTATATTAAAAATACAAAGTCTGGAAAAGCAGAAAAAGAAAAGAAAGAGATTCTTATTATATCATGCGTAGATGAGAACCTTTTGAAATTTACGAGGGAATTAGCTGATAAAATTGACGGAACGAAGTATCGAATTGTTTACAAATTGCACCCGGTAGAGTATGGGAATTGGAAAAAAGCATATGGTTCTTATTTATTACATCCTAATATAGATGTGGCAGGTGACAAAAGCAAAATCATATACGATTTTTTTATGGATGCGGAATGGGTATTAGGGATGCAGTCCACGTGTCTGTATGAAGCAACAGCATTTGACGTTAAGATTGCCATAGTAGATTCGCCGTTTAAAAGGGATTATGAAGAGTTTTTTGAACTGGGGAGAGCAAACCTTATAAGCAGTGTTGATGATTTTTTGGGGATTATAGATCAGAAAAATGTAAATTCTATGGCTAGTACAGCTTGGTTTGAAAACAACAGTATGGAAAGAGTACAAAGGGCAATTGATGATATTATCGCGTCTAACATCAAAGGATGTTGAATGATATAAATTGAGGAGACTTGTATGTATAAATATGGAATTGTTGCTATCGGTTATAAGAATCAGGCTGGAATGATAAGATTATTGAATGCTTTGAGTACAGCGGATTATAGTACCAGTGATATTTGTCTTATTATAAGTATTGATAAGGCAGAAAATGATAAAGTCAAAGAAATAGCCGATGAATTTACCTGGGCATATGGTGAAAAAAAGGTAGTAACTTTTCCGCAAAGATTAGGATTAAGAAATCATGTGCTTCAGTGTGGAGATTATTTAAATATCTATGATTTAGATGCAATAGCCATATTTGAAGATGACACATTGCCAGCATGCAGCTTTTTTGATTTTATGACGCAGGCTACGGAAAAATATATTAATAATGAGAATATTGCAGGTATCTCACTTTATGCAAATGGGATTAATAATAGTAACCAGACTTTTATGCCGATGATGAGCGGCTATGACAACTATTTTGTGCAGTCTGCGCAATCATGGGGACAAGTATGGTTCAGGCGCCAGTGGAATGCGTTTCGTGATTGGTATAAGAAGCAGGAAGAAATGCAAAGCTGCCATTGGATTCCACAGGAAGTAACGGCATGGCCAGAAACATCATGGAAAAAATATCATATCAAATACTGCATAGAAAATAAAAAATATTTTGTGTATCCGTATGTTTCCTATTCTACATGTTTTGCAGATATTGGAGAACATTTTAAACAAGATACCAATATGTTACAAGTGGTAATTGCAAATAAAATTTCACATTCTATCAGATTTGCAGAATTAGAAGATGATGCAGTAAAGTATGATGTGTTTTTTGAAAATCAGGGTTTATATGAATATTGTAATATAAAGAAAGATGAACTCACGGTTGATTTGTATGGGAATCATACAGAGATCAATAAAAGATACCTATTGACGAAGAAAGTGCTGCCATATAAAGTCATACGTTCCTGGGGTGACCGGATGGTGCCACATGAAATGAATTTGGTATACAACATTCCAGGTGACGGTATTTTTTTATATGACTTGGGAATGATATCTGGAACAATTTCACTTCCTGAGTGTAAATACCAAAACAATAAAATGCAGATATATTTCGAAATATTGGATAAGTGGATGAGCATGGAGGAAAATGGCTGCAAAATACAGGACTATTTTGCAAAGAAACGATGGTTTCATATTGCTATTTATGGGAAAGGCAAGATAGGCAGGCATTTGTATACCAAATTAAAAGATACGCCGATTAATGTTGATTATTTTATTGATAGAAATTCAAATACGCCGGAACTGGATATAGAAACGATAAACCCAGGAGAGCAGTTACCTTTTGTGAATGTAATTGTTGTCACACCGGTAATAGAATTTGAACGGATAAAAAATAGTTTGCAATATACAGATATAAAGAATATTGTGCCTGTAGATTGTATATTTGAAAATTAAACCTATCAAGTATACTTTTAGAAATCGAGTTAATATTATGCGAAAAGGGATAAGGTATGCAGCATGAAAAGAATGGTATTGTTTGGCGCCGGTAAGAATGGATGTACTGTTTTACAAAAGGTGAAAGATGTTTATAAGGAGGATCTATTATTTTGTGATAATGATGTAAATAAAATTGGTAGAAATATAGGCGGTATCAGAACCGTTGCCTTTGAAGAGCTGGTACATCTATACCAGAACGGTGAAATTGAGAAAATTATAATTACACCTTATTATCTGGATGAACTTGTATGCCAGTGTAAAAGCGCTGAAATCAGCGACAGTATCCTATATTATTATGATTTGAAGGATAATTGTGTAAGGCCCGTCCGGGAGAAATATGCAGATTCTATTTATTCGCAGGATGGCGAAGAAATATATCTGAAGAATCGCTTTATAGGAATCGAGAAAGGTATTTATGTTGATGTTGGAGCGAACCATCCGTTCAGGTTTTCCAATACATATTGGGCATATTCGAAAGGGTGGAGAGGAATTAATATTGAACCTAATATAAGAAATTTTGAATTATTAAAACAGCATAGAAAAGAGGATATCAATTTAAATTGTGGCATTTCGGATGAAGAGACACAATTGGAGTATTATATTTTTCAGGAAAGTGCATTGAATACATTTTGTGCTGAGGAAATAGAAAACAAAGATGATATTGTAGAAACATGTATGGTACCTGTAAAAAGATTGGATTCCATATTCCGGGAGCACGCAATAAAAAATATTGAATATATGGATATTGACGTTGAAGGAATGGAAATGCAGGTACTGAATTCGATTAACTGGGATGAAGTATGTATCAGCTGCATTTTAGTGGAACAAAGAGGAATGACGCTTGTGGATGTGACAGCAAGTGAAGTATGTACTTTTCTTAAGGATAAGGGATATTTGCCGGTTAGCAAGTATAACAGAACCGTGATTTATGAAAGAATGACTTAATGCTGTATTTATAAGGAAAATGATATTTCTTATATAACAGCGGAAGAGAATTAGGGAGAGAAGATACGTTGACCTTTGAACTAAACAGTCAAAATATGCTGCTTAACCATATATACAAACAGGATAATATCAGAGTTATTGATGGTATGGCAAAGAACAGGAAATGTATTATTATATGCAGCAGTAATGGAATATATTTTCCTAATACATACGAAGAGTTCAGATTAAAGATTATCAGTAATGATTTTTATGAAGGGGGAAGGATATCGTCGCTTTTGATAGAATATGTAGAGCGCATCATTTTAATCAGAGATATCCGGAAAAGTTTTTATGTGACTGGAATCAATGAGAAGTATAATTCTATAGACAGTGTTTTATGCATGTTAAAAGAACTTACGAAAGGGTATGAAATTATTACTGCAGGCGGTTCCGCAGGGGGATATATGGCTGCTATAGTGGGTTCACGCTTAGATGCGAAATATGTAATTAATGCCGGTGGCCAGTGGAATTTGTATAAATATAATCAAGTGCTGGAAAGGTATGATTTCTTAAAAGAAGAAATAGGAAACAGTGCCTGCAATAAATGGTTTGATTTGAATATACAATTGCGGAATAATAAAGTGCCGGTTTTTTATATGTATGGTGCATTGAATGAATCAGATATTGTACAGGTAAGTTGTATTGCGGATTTAGACAATATTTATCCAATTGCAATTAAGTCATCGGTACATGCACAAGGCGTTTCTACAGAGCCATATTTACGCTTGCTATGTGGTACACAAGATGACATTTTGAAAATTTATCATGCAAATAAAGGATGTATGGTGGATATCGATTCTTTAGAAAAACAGATAAATGCCTTAATCGAATTTCCTGAAGGAATGCAATTAAGCTGGACCACTACTAACGAGAGAAAACAAAAAGCATATATAGATATGTTGTATGAATGGGTAAAGGCGAAACAGAATATATGTGCGGGAAAGAGATATTTTGGCGAACCTAAGGTTGCTATTTGGGGAAAAGGCAGATATTGTAAGCTTTTAATGAAGGAATTGGAGAAACAGAATATAGAAGTAAAATGTATCATCGAGACACAGCCACTGGATAAGGCGTTTGAAGGTATCCCGATTGTTGCTATAGACAATCTGTACCCTGATATAGATACAATTATAGTGGTTCCATACTATGATATTGAAAATATAAAAGACCGAGTATGCAGGTATCGCGGGGATATTAAAGTAGTGGGAATTGATGAATATATAAAGTGTGTGCAGTAAAACAAAAGCGAACGGATACATGAGGGAAAAGATTCAGAAACATATAAAAATATAAGGAGAGATTTCTATGAAAAAAGGCGTGATTACAGTATTATCAACTTTAGCAGGAACAATGATTGGAGCTGGCGTGGTAGGAAAAATAACGGGAGAAACTATCAGCAAGGAAAAAGGCATGTCGGGCAAACACCTTGAACTGTTTCTTATGATGAACCAGTGGGTAAAAGTGAAACAGGAAGGGAAAAATCTTGCATCGTATTTTGAAAAATATGGTTATAAAAAAATAGCTGTTTATGGTATGAGTTATGCAGGGGAAACTTTGATTTCGGAACTTAAGGAGACAGATATAACCATTGCATACGGTATTGATAAAAATGCAGCCTCCATTTATGTAGATGTAGATGTTCTGTCAATGGAAGACAATCTGGAGCCGGTAGATGCGGTGGTAGTGACAGCGATTACATTTTTTGACGAGATAGAGGAGAAACTTTCAGAGAAAATGGACTGTCCGATTATCTCGTTGGAGGATATTTTATATGAAGTGTAAACAGGACATTGGTATGAAACGGAAGGTTTCAATCATTACGCCGTGCCTAAACAGCGAAAAGACGATAAGAGATACAATAGAAAGTGTACTGAACCAGACATATAAGAACATTGAATATATCATCGTAGATGGACTATCCACAGATAGAACGCTTGACATCGTAAAAGAATATGAACCACTGTTTCAGGGGCGCATGCGCTATATCAGTGAAAGAGATCATGGCATCTATAATGCTATGAACAAGGGAATCCGCATGTCGGGCGGAGAGCTGATTGGCATTATAAATAGTGATGATCACTATGAAGCGGATGCAGTGGAAACAGCAGTAAAGCATATGAGTTCTGCACAATGTCAGGTAATATATGGCTATATGGGGGTGTTAAAGGGAAGCATCCTCAAATACATAGCCACGGAAAATCATGAGAACTTAAAAAATAAAATGATTCCGCACCCCACTTGTTTTGTGACCAGGCAGATCTATCAGAAATACGGATTATATCTTGAGTGGTTCAAAGTTGCAGCGGATTATGAGCTGATGCTAAGATTGTTTGGCAAAGATGATGTTGTCTTCACGCAGGTTAAGAAAGTCCAAGCCTACTTTAAATTAGGAGGGACCAGCAGTAATGATAAATATGATTTAGAGAGAGAAATAGCAAGAGTTATGCATGGAGGACTTTCTGTCGGTGGATTTTTGAAAAAAGCCTTAATTTTTGAGATTCAAAAATCGCAGATATGAAAAGGGAAAAATGTTATTAGAAGAGAAATATAACGAGCTGATATCAGAATACGGCTTCAAAACAGAAAATGATGCAGACAATGTCAATGATATGCTGCAGGATGCGCTGGCTGCTTTTTTAAGCGATTGTAAGAAGCCGGCTATTTGGTGCTATGGTGAACATACCAAGATGCTTATGTCAGATTTTATGAATGAACTGAAACAGGTGAAATTCATTGTGGATGCCCATGCGGAAAAGTACTCAGAGGATTCGGGATTCAAGGTAATCCATAGTCAGGAAGTGGAGCTTTATGGAATTGACGGAGTCATCATATCATCTTTCAAATACAGAAATGAAATCAGGACTTTGATTGAAAAAGAGCATCCGTCCGTGAAATGTCTTGATATTTATGATTATTTCGAAAAGAACGGTATTATTTTAAGAAAAGAGTATTATCTGTTTTCCCATCCCTACAGGAAATATGCCAAAATAAACAGATTAAGGATATTGCTGGAAGAAGAAAAGGATGCAGAGAGAAAGGAAAACCTGTTTCTTGAACTGATTAAGAGCTTTGTAGAAATAAAGGATTTTCTGCTTGCGGCTGAATGTGCCGAGGCTTTGTACAGGTTTGCTGATCGTGCAGAATATAACAGATTGTTACATCAGTTAAAAGAATTATATGAACTGGAATGTAAGGCTGTGGAGCAGATTGATGAAAACAATGTGTTTATGCTTTGCCTTGACGGCATGAGGAATAAAGATATTTCCAGCGGCGATATGCCCGCATTTGATGCATTTATTCAGGACAATTGTTTTCAATATGTGAACGCATACGCGGTCTCAACTTCTACTTATGAGAGTCTGGTTCCGGCATACGGAGAGATTTGGGACATGCGGACTAAATATTATGAGAGGAACTGCGTGTCGGATAAAGAATGCCGTTTTATACAAAAAGCCCGACAGCAGGAAAGAAATATATATTTTTATACGGATTTTGTCAAATATGTGGATGCGGAAGGTATCATACGCAGAGGGGCATACGAGACCGTAACAGAGAAATTATGGAATTTTATACTTGATGCAGCTGACGAAACCAATGCTCTATTTTATGTGCATGTATTATATGAGAGCCATTACTCCTACCCCAATCCTTACATAAAGGAAGGATTTATAGCAGAGGGAACAAACATTATGTTTGATTTTCTGGCTAGAAATGGTGGAAGGATACGTACGAACTATGAGCAGCAGCATAGTAGTGCCATGAGGTACCTGGATGATATCCTGATACCCTTTTTGGAGCGCATGAAGTGCAGAATGTTTATTTTTGCAGATCACGGGAATGTTATCTTTAACCAGGATATGAAACTTGAGGACATACAGCCGCTTTATTTTACTTACCATGATGATCTGATACATATTCCGTTTATCATAAAGTCCCCGGAAATGGGTATCGGGGTGAATGATAAGAATGTCTCTCTGATGGAGATCAATGAGATATTAATCTGTCTGTTAGAGAAGAATAGATTTACTCCAAAGCAGCCAGTTATTGTTAAAACACAGCGTTCTGCCATATACAATCCGGATTTTCAGTATTTGTATAAAAAATGCGGACAGGAGCAGGGGTTGAGGGCATATGAGGTCTTTCTTTTTGAGGACGGGAGCAGCCTGGCTGTCTATGATAATGGGTGTACAGAACTGGCAGAGAATAATCGTATCGTAGAAAATACGCAGAAAAAGAGATGTCTGTACGAGCAGATTAAAACGCGTATTACAGTCTGTGAGTGTGAAAATATATTGCTGTAAATGTTAAATCATCATGATGTACATGGTAAATGATTATAGATGGCGTGAAATATAAACGGAGAATGATGAATCTATTATGAAGAAAATATTGTTTATTATCTGGTCCTATTCTCTTGGAGGCGGTGCGGAGGCACTGCTTACGACGATTGTAAATCATTTGAATCCACAGAAGTACCAGATTGGTATTCTTGAATTTTATCATAGCTCCACAAAGAAAGAGCCGGCAAATGCAAACATAAAAATTTATGAACCGATTACTTTTGAAGGTGATAAGGAATACCAAAAGAAAATGTATTATACATACTGTGAGCCGGATAAAATGATTGGGAAATATATTCCGGCCGGGTACGACATTTATGTTTCCTTTAATTATCAGGTGCCGTCCTTTTTGCTGCCGGATGGAGAAAGAAATATTGCCTGGATACATGGGGCAGTATATGATCTTGCGGAAGCCGGAATGGTAAAGTACCGGCAATTGCAAAATAAAGTATTTGAGAAAGTTGTAAAGATTGTTTCTATCAGTGATATGACTTCATGTTCTGTACGGACTTTGTTTCCGAAGCATGCTGACAAACTTGTTGAAATCTATAATGCAGTAAATATTGCTAAAATCAGGAAGAAAGCCGACTGCTTTACACAGATAAAGGTGCAGCATCCTGCAATAATCTGGGTGGGAAGGCTTGATGATAATAAAAATCCTTTGAGAGCAATAGATTTTTTTCAGGAAGTTGTCAGAAAGATTGGTTCTGCACATTTATATTTTCTGGGAAAGGGAGCGCTGGAGACGAAAGTAAAGGACAGGGCTGAGGAATATGGTTTACAGGAACAGATACACGTTCTTGGGTATATGAGCAATCCCTTTCCTGTGATGAAGCAGGCAGATGTCTGCTGTATGACATCGAAATCGGAGGGCTTTCCGTTAAGCTTATTGGAGAGCGTTGCACTTGGAGTGCCGTTTGTTTCCACAGAAGTGGGCGGAGCAGGGATTTTATCGAATGGGGGGCGCTGTGGCAGGATATACAAAACAAACGAGGAAGCGGCAAAGGGTATCATGGAAATTCTGGAGAAAACAAAAGAAGCATTGGTGAGAGAATGCGAGAGCTCCATTCAGCGTTTTGATTTAGATGTGTATATTTCCAGGATAGAGGAGCTGTTTGACGAAGTATTGAATCTGGAAGTTAACGCAGACAGGGAAAAGACATGGGAGAATTCACAAAGTACGGATGAGTTGGAGGACAGAGATTATTATTATCGATTTCCGAAAAGTCTGATGCCAGAGGGCAGCAGGGTAATACTATATGGTGCGGGAGATGTTGGAACAAATTACTATAATTATATAAATAAAACAGGGCTTTATCAGATAACAGCATGGGTAGATGCGGCAGCATCTGATTATAGGAGGACAGGAAAGGATGTTAAAGATATAGAAACGATTTTTCAGACAGAGTATGATTTTCTTCTCATTGCAGTTATGAAACAAGAGACAGCACATTCAATTCGGAGAAGTTTGTGTGAATGCGGAATTTCAAATGATCGGATTTTGTGGACAGTTCCGATATTTTAAATGAGCAGGAGGAATTTAAATTGACCATGGTTTCAGTAATTATCCCGATATATAATGTGCAGGACTATCTTGCCGAATGTCTGGAAAGTATTTTAAGCCAGACGTATGTGAACTTTGAGATATTATGTATCAATGATTGTTCTACAGATGATTCGCTTGCAGTCTTAAGAAAATACGCGAAGAAAGATATTCGTATTAAGATATGGAACAATGATCGGAACAGAGGGCAAGCATATTCAAGAAACGTGGGATTATCAAATGCAGTGGGAGATTTTATACTGTTTGTTGACGCTGATGATTTTATCTGCCCGGATTTGTTGCAAAAATGTATGGAAATCGTTGGTGATAGTGATATGGTGTGCTTTGACTATAAACAGGTTATGGGCAGTGAAACAGATGTCAAGCAGGACAGGTATCAGGTAGAGGACGGGATGTATGACGGCAGGGATTTTCTGGCAGGGGCTGTTGGCAGGGAAAGCATCATTATTGCACCTTGGTCTAAATTATATAGAAGGCGTTTTTTGTTAGATAATCAGATTACATTTTACAATGGAATTATCTATGAGGATATATTATTCAGCTTCCAATGCTATGTAAAAGCCCGCAGGATATACAGCCTGAAGCAGAAACTATATACATATCGGGTTCGCGAGCAGTCAACAATGCGTACAGGGATTACAGAAAAGAGTATAGGAAGTTATATCATTTGTATCTGTGAGCTGATGAAGTGGTATTTGCGGGAGGATTTTGATCAGAAAACCAGTGAATCGATTGAAGAATACATACGAAAAGTCAGCAGGGAGTATATCAGTGCTTACCGAAGGTGGGGACAGAGAGAACGGGAACTGAAGTTTTTAGAGGACAAGCCAGGGTACTTGAAAATATACAGAACTTTTTCTGAATTGTGCGTCAAGTCTGGAAAAATTCTGGGCCTTAATTGGAAGCAGCTGGAAGAAATTCGGCGATACCAATATATTATATTATATGGGGCGGGGGATATTGCCAGGAGTGCAGTGGAAATATTGGATTATTATGATATTCCGCTGCATGGGATTGCGGTAACTTCCATGAAGGGAAATCGAAAAAGTATATTAGGTAATCTGGTCAGGGAGTTGGATGAATATCATGATATAAAGGGGCAGTGTCTGGTGATTATTGGAACAACACCAAAGTATTACCATGAAATCAGTGAGCAGTTAAAGGGGCAGGGATTTACACATTGGATGGGCATAGCAGATATATAAGATAAGGAGCGTTATGATGTATCGTACGAATAAAGTGTCTATTGTTATACCAGTATATAATACCGCGGAATATTTGCCGGAATGTATTGAAAGTATCCGCAGACAGACATTAAAAGAGATTGAGATTATCTGTGTGGATGACGGTTCAACGGATGGAAGTTCAGATATTTTGGATGAATATGCTTTGCGGGATGATCGTATTCGGGTAATACATAAGGATAATGGCGGGCCGGCTTCGGCAAGAAAGGCAGGACTTCGGGCGGCTAATGGACAATATATTGGGTTCGCGGACAGTGACGACTGGATAGAGGAGGATATGTATGAACTGCTGTATCAGAAGGCTGAGAATCAACGGGTTGATATAGTGACATGTGGTTTTTTTTTAGAAGGGAATTATACGACCATGCATATGGATACTGTACCGCAGGGACTATATGCAGGGGAAGGTATGCGAGAACTGAGGGAAAAGGCGATTTATAATCTGGAAGAAAAATCATCGGGACTGAAGGCCAGTCTGTGTTATAAGCTTTTTAAAAAGGATTTAATCTGTGAGGCGCAATATAAAATTCCGGATGAAATTACTATGGCAGATGATAAAATGTGTCTGTTGACGGCACTTTTGGAATGCAATTCTGTATATGTTTGCCATAAGGCGCTATATCACTATAGAATCCGGGAGAATTCAATCGTACATTCAGGAAGTGCCGAATATCTTTTGAAGGTATATGCAGTATATAAGTATCTGGGGGAATTGTTTGAGCATAGCTGTTTTACAAAAAACATGCGCTGGCAGGCGGAACTATATATCACAGAATTGTTATATAAAGGTATTAATCTGTTGCTTGGATTTGAGAATAAGAATCTTTTATGGGTAGACCCCTATTGGATGGATAAAATTCCTGTGGGTTCCAGAATTATATTATATGGGGCAGGAGATTTGGGTAGAAAATATCGCAGACAATTACAGAGCCGCAGCGATTTAGAATATATAACGTGCATCGATTTTTCATATGAGAACTTGAACACGGAAGAATTTACTGTGGAATCTCCCGATGTAGTCAACAATTATGTATATGACTATATTATTATTACCATTAAAAATCCCCAAAAAGCTCAGGAAGTAAAGAAGGACTTAGAACGATTAGGTATTGTAGATGATAAAATTCTGTGGTTTAATCAGGCAGATTTTTTTTGGAGATTTGCGCAGGCAGATGGGCCTGTAGTTGATGCGGCAGAATAGAAGGAAATGATATGTTTGAAAATTTTATTTCTTTGGGGTGGTATTGCGGTACGGCTGCTTCCATGTCAAAATACGGAATACGCAGCCAGTCAGGTCCATTTGACTGGTACTTCAGCAATTTTCCCGGTGTTTTGGCATGTATGGAAAATGATTTTAGTGATTTTCTGGACAAGAATAATTTAGAGATGCTGGAGGACAGGCCGGGAGAGTTTTTGGATACAAAACATGGTTTTCATTATAATCATGAAGTTAGGACAACCTTTGAAGAGGATTTCGATGGCATATGTGATAAATATACAAGACGGATTAATAAATTCAGAGAAATGATAAAACATAAAACCTGCTTCATCAGGGCAGTAAGACACAGAGAAGAATTGAGATATATACAGGATAATCCGTGTATGATTGAAAATATTGTAAAAAAAAGTAATCCGGCAAATGAGATTATCTATGTGGTCAGCAGTAAAGCAGTAACTTGTGAAAAATTAGAATTTCCATTTTTTACGGTTGATTGTATATATGATGGTGCCAGCAGAAAACGCTTAAGAGGGTTGTTTGATAAAAATGAAGGATTACAGCGATATTGTTACAAAAATTTTGATGAGAATATAAGATATCGGAATCTGTATTTTGATATGTGGAAGGAAAATCAGAGGTTAGATCATAAAGCGGCAAAGTATGATTTGATGAATAAGATTGAAGAGACAGATTTGGCAGGCCAGATTGTTTCGCAGGGAATTATCATATATGAAGCTGGAATTGTTGGAAAGTATTTGTTTCAGAAAGTAAAGAGTGTGTGCAGAGTCTGGTGTTTTGTGGATTCGTATGCCCGGGAAACTTTGTATGAGGATGTGCCGATTATCAGTTTTCATGATTTTATCAGGGGAGAATATCCAGATATACCGATAATTGTTACGTCTTATACTTATAGAGATGTACGAACCATGTTAAATGAAGCAGGAAAGAGTAACGTATTGTCAATAGACGATTTTCTTCATCAAAGGGAAAGGCAGCTTTGTCTGTTATCTGGAGGTAAGATTTGAGTTGACCAGGGCAGGGAAATAGAAAGGGATGGACTGAAATGACTTTG
Organism: uncultured Lachnospiraceae bacterium; assembly: GCA_910577735.1. Lineage (GTDB taxonomy): Bacteria > Bacillota > Clostridia > Lachnospirales > Lachnospiraceae > UBA3282. The sequence continues at coordinate 41,306 of CAJTOO010000022.1, read as the reverse complement.
TGTAAACTGACAGAAAATAATATAGATGCTTTAGCAGGCAGAAAAATCTGTTGTGTGGAAAAATCCCTCTCTTATCTGGAAGAACTTTGTCAGAAGTTTGATATCCTTGATCAGATATCCTGTATCGTGGAGACAAATCGTAGGAATCTCGGGAAGTTTTCTTTTCATGGAAAAGAAATAGATATATTATATATATCTTATTTAATAAAGATTGATTTCCAGGAGACAGCGGTATTGATCACCAGTGACTACACGGAGGAAGTCTATGATAAGATAGGAGAAGTCCTGGCGGCAGATATGCCGGATGCTGTTATTTACTATTTTGCAAACAAGGAAACCGAGTATGAGGAATATTACCGGAAGAAGTACGCAGATGTGCCTTTGGAGAATATGATTGTTTTCCGAAGCGGCCCGCACGCATCTTCCTATGTAAAAGGTATGGATTTTGGAGACAATGCCAGAGCTTTGTTTGAGTATGCTCTGCAGGTGGGATTAAATCATACCTATGAATTAGTCTGGTTAGTGAAAAACCCAGAAGAATTCAGACAGTATGATTTGGTGGAGAATGTAAAATTTGTGTCATATGACTGGTCTGTTTCAGAGGAGCAGGCACAGCGTGATGCGTACTACCGTGCGCTGTGTCTTGCAAAATATATTTTCTTTACAGATGCCTATGGATTTGCCAGAAACTGCAGAAAGGATCAGATCAGGATACAGTTATGGCATGGCTGCGGCTTTAAGACAAGAGTTAATTTCGTGCGGTGTGAAAAGAGATATGAATATACCACAGTAATCAGTGACTTGTATGCGGACATTCATGCGGATATCTATGGACTAAGAAAGGACCAGGTGCTGGTGACTGGCTATGCGAAACAGGACTGGCTCTTTCATCCGGAGAAAGAGGATTTCATCAGGCTTAAGATACCGGAAGCAAGAAAATACATATTCTGGCTGCCCACATTCCGTTCTACCGAGCGTAAACTGGCACAGTTAAATGAGTATGTACTGGAATCGGAAACCGGTTTACCTGTTGTAAATACAAGAAAACAGCTGGAAGTGTTGAATTCTCTTCTGGCAAAGAAAGATATTGTTCTGATTGTAAAACTGCATCCTTTTCAGGACAGAAATGAGGTGTATTGTGAAGGATGCACCAATATTCATCTGGTTGAAAATGAGGATTTGGTAGAGCAGGATATTCCAATTAATCGTCTGCTTGGGCAGGCAGATGCCCTGATTAGTGATTATTCTTCAGGTGCTGTTGATTTTATGTTATTAGACAGGCCCATTGCATTTATGTTGGAGGATGTGGAGGAATATGAGAAAAGCAGGGGATTCGTTTTTGAGAATATCAGGGAGTGGCTTCCCGGGAAGGAAGTATTTACGTTTGAGGATGTTTGCGCTTTCGCAGAGGAAGTGGCAGATGACGAGGATACAACAAAGGACAAGAGACAAAGATTGCGGAAAAGGATGCATAAGTACCTCGATGATAAGAGTTGTCAAAGGATATTAGAGGCATTTCATATAATACCAGAAAGCAAATAACAGGATTGGATAAGATTAGCAGGAGAGTCGTTTCAGATTGGAGGAAAAATGGAAAAGATAATATTATTTGGTGCAGGAAAAGATGGAAAAGCGGTTTACGAGTTTTTACAACAGAGAGGAGAGGGACATCTCGTAACCTGTTTTTGTGATAATAATAAGGACTTATGGGGACAGAAAATAGGCGATGCCATGGTGTATGGTTATGAGGAATGTAAAAACAAGGAGAAATTTGTAATAGCCAGTACAAAATATGCAGAGGAAATAGAAAGCCTGTTGCAAAAAGAAGGCGCCTCCTATTATGCAGATATATGTGAATGGGCATTATCACAGGAAATGGATAGGGTGAAATGGAATCGGGACTATTGTGCGTGGTACCATATTAATGCAATGAATGGTTATTTTGATAGAGCGGAATCCAACGATGCCCTTAGCTTCTTTTGGAAGGAAGATTCTGTGATTTATAAGATGTTTTGTCAATTGGATTTGGATAGTGTGATTGAGTTGGCAGTGGGGCGTGGGCGTCATGTTCCGATGTATGAGGCGAAAGCGAATCATATTATGCTGGTTGATATTTTGCAGAAAAATATAGATTTTTGCAGGGAAAGATTTAAGAGGAATGATAAGATTGATTATTATTGTAATAATGGGTATAATTTGAGCCAGTTACGAGACAATGAATATTCGGCATTATTTACCTATGATGCGATGGTGCATTTTGAAATGATGGATATTTTTGAATACTTGAAGGATATTCATCGAGTGTTACGAAAAGGCGGTATGGCTCTGTTCCATCATTCAAACAATACGTCAAGTTATGAGAATTCTTTTTCTACCGCAGTAGGCGGAAGAAATTATATGAGTAAAGATTTATTTGCCTATCTGGCTTACCGTGCCGGTTTCGAAGTCGTTGAACAACAGGTCTTTGACTGGGTTGTCAAGGATTTAGACTGTGTGACTCTAGTAAGGAAAAAATAAGCTTAACGAACAAAGAGCTTAAAAGATTTGTGAACGAAATTGTTTAACATAGAGAGATTTGAATTAAAATTGGAAATATATAGATTTTTGCAAAGAAAGATTTAAAGGAAATGAAAAGATTGCTTATTATTGCAATAACGGATATAATCTAAATGAACTGAACGATAACGAATATTCCGCGTTATTTATTTATGATGCGATGGTGCATTTTGAAATGATGGATGTTTTTGAATATCTGAAAGATATTCATCGTGTATTGCGAAAAGGCGGTATGGCTTTATTTCATCATTCAAATAATACCTCTGATTATAAAAATTCATTTTATAATGCGGCCAGCGGACGGAATTATATGAGTAAAGATTTATTTGCTTATCTGGCTTATCGTGCGGGATTTGAAGTGGTGGAACAGCAAGTGATAGACTGGAGCGTAAAAGATTTAGACTGTGTGTCTCTGGTAAGAAAAAATTGAACAATAAAGGTGAATCATATGAAATTTGAATTAATGGCCTCCATGATGTGTGCCAATTACGGAAATCTGGAAAAAGAAGTAAGAGACTTGGAAGAGGGTGGCATCGACTCCTTCCACATAGATATTATGGACGGGCGTTACGTGCCAAATTTTGCCATGTCATTAAATGATATGGCCTATATTGCGTCTGCAACGAAAAAGGCACTGGACGTTCACCTTATGGTGGAGCATCCCAACCATACGGTGGAACTGTTTATCAAACATTTACGTGAAGGGGATACCATCTATATCCATCCGGAAGCCGAGTACCACCCTTCCACTACATTACAGAAGATTATCAATGCAGGTATTACACCTGGCATTGCAATCAATCCGGGCACCAGTGTGGAGACAGTCATGGAGATGTTGCGGATTGTCAAGAAGGTGCTGGTGATGACGGTGAATCCTGGCAATGCGGGTCAGATGTATATGCCTTATGTGGGTAAGAAGATAACCAAACTGCTGGCGTTAAAAGAGGATATGAATTTCCAGATTTACTGGGATGGAGCCTGCGGTGCGGATAAGATTATAGAATATGCCCCTAAAGGAGTGGATGGTTTTGTATTGGGTACCACACTTCTGTTTGGGCAGGAAAGGTCATATGGGGAAACGCTGGCTGATATCAGGGAATTGAAGTTTTAGAAGAACGGTGGAACCTGACGCAGTCAGATATGGGATTCGCGAAGCGGAAGGCCGGACTGTTATATTTCAGAAGGAGCAGATATGTATGAACATAGCGCTGATATTGGCGGGAGGAAGCGGCGTCAGACTTGGCGCCGATGTCCCGAAACAGTATATTGAGGTGAAAGGCAAAACGGTGATCACGTATTGTCTCGAGGTGTTTGGTGCGCATCCATCTGTGGATGCGATACAGATTGTCGCGCATGAGGAGTGGCGCGAGAGCATATCGAAACAGATGACCAAAACGATTCTGGACAAATTTATGGGATTTTCTGCTCCCGGCAGTAACAGGCAGTATTCCATCTTTCATGGTCTTCGGGACATCGTACAGTATGCCAAAAAGACAGATGTTGTCATTGTCCATGATGCGGCCAGGCCGCTGGTATCCGCATCTTTACTGACTTCCTGTGTGAATATGTGTAAGGAGCATGATGGAGTGCTGCCGGTCCTGCCGATGAAGGATACGGTTTATCTGGGAGACGGCAGACAGATCACGTCTCTGTTAGAGCGGGAAAAGGTCTATGCGGGGCAGGCGCCGGAAGCCTTTGTACTGGGGAAATATTATGAGGCAAATGAACGTCTGCTGCCGGACCGGATTGGACAGATTAACGGTTCCACGGAACCGGCTATCATGGCGGGGATGGACATTGCCATGATTCCGGGAGAGGAAGGGAATTTTAAGATTACCACACAGGCGGATTTAGAGCGGTTCAAGGCTGTGATGGCATAAGTTACATAGCTGGCGGCAGATTGAACATAGGCCTAGGATTAAAATATTCTGGAATGAAGGGAAAGACAATGAAAGCATATGTATTGGAAGAAATAGGACAGCTTACCTATAAGGATGTTCCGACGCCCCGGCTGAAAGCGGATGAAGTACTTGTGGAAGTGGCCAATGCGGGCATATGCGGCTCCGATATTCCGCGTATTTTTAAAACGGGAACATATCATTTTCCAACCATTCCGGGACACGAATTTGCAGGCATTGTAAGGCAGGCAGCGGCAGAGGAAAATGAACATCTGGTGGGGAAAAGGGTGGGGGTATTCCCTTTGATTCCCTGTATGAAGTGTGAACCCTGTAACGGGAAGACATATGAAATGTGCCAGTCCTATAATTACCTGGGTTCCAGAACGGACGGCGGGTTTGCCGAGTATGTGGCGGTTCCTGTTTGGAATCTGATTGATCTGCCGCCAGAAGTCAGTTTGGAAGATGCTGCTATGTTAGAACCTGCATGCGTTGCCCTGCATGCAATCAGGCAGGCAAATCTGGCAAACGTTCACTCAGCGGCGGTTTATGGCTGTGGGACAATCGGGATACTGATACTCCAATGGCTGACGGCTATGGGAGTTGAGAAGATATACGCCGTGGGGACAAGAAAGGAACAACAGGAATTAGCGGCAGGAGTAACAGACTGTACGTTCTGTAATTGCCGCAAGAATGATCCGGTTGATTTTATCAGACAACAGACTGGCGGTGCAGGCGTGGACGCTGTTTTCGAGTGTGTGGGGGTAAAGGACAGTATCAATTCTTCCGTGAGCCTGGCCAGAGCGGGCGGGCAGGTGGTATTTGTGGGAAATCCTGCGGGAGACATAGTGTTTGACAAACAGATTTATTGGAAAATCCTGCGTCAGCAGCTTATTATATATGGCACCTGGAACTCTTCGTTTACGAAAGACGAAAAGGATGACTGGCATACGGCAGTCAGAGCGATTCAGGAAGGAAAGATTCGTCCGTCAGCGCAGATTACGCAGAGATTTTCCTTTGACAGTCTCCATGACGGATTAGCCGTTATGCAGGATAAAGCTGTTTTCACCAATAAGGTGATGATTGGCATAATTTAGTTTACGGCAAGGATTTTTTCTTGCTATATTTTCTGTTTAATGTTATCATTTTTTCAAAGCATATATTCTATGATTCCGGCGAAAGCCGTCTAAATTTTCTTTTATAGTTAATGACATTAGAATTTTCGCTTTCGGTCTTGCAAAAGCTTTTGTATAGGGCTTTGGCAGGAACCGGAAGCAGAAATTTGCTATGCTGTTTACTACATTTTCAGAAATCTATGCTTTTATCCACAAATTACGAAGCGCAGGAGATTTCTGGAAACCTCCTGCACAAGGGAGGAAAATATGGAAAGGGACTTGCAGAAAAAGGGGTATCTTTGTGACCCCGAAAGGTTTGCCGATCTGATCAACGGTGTTGTGTGCGAGGGTAAGAAGATTTTGCAGCCATCAGATTTGACAGAGGCAGATTCTCAGACAGGGTTTCTGAGGGCCTCAGGCAGAGGCCAAAGACGCACAACACAAATAAGACAACAGTATCGGGATGTAGTCAAAAAGGCGGCATTTGGTATCAATTTTATGGTAATCGGCATTGAGAATCAGGAAGAGCCCCATTATCTGATGCCGCTTCGGTGTATGTCATATGATGCGGCAGAGTATGAGAGACAGGCGGCGCTGGCCAGAAACCGGGTCAGACGGCAGAAAGGAATTTCCTCTGCGGAGTTTTTATCAGGGTTTGCAAAGGAAAGCAGACTGCATCCATGTTTTACATTGGTGTTGCACTATGGAAAGGAGTGGGATGGAGCGGAAAATTTGCACAGCCTGCTTGATTTTACAGACATTCCCGAGGAGCTGCGGGAAAAGGTCAATGATTACAGGATACATGTCTGTGAGGTGCGTAAATTTGAACAGACTTCATTATTTCAGACGGACTTAAAACAGGTATTTGACTGTATCCGCTATGCAGATGATAAAGAGAAGCTGTATGAAATGATTGCCACAGACCCTGCCTATCGGGAATTGGATGAGGAGACTTACGATGTGATAGCGGAGCATATCAAGACAACAGAGCTTTTAAAAATCAAAGAATACAATCGGGATGGAGGAAAAATAGATATGTGCGGAGCGATAGCTGAACTAATTCAGGAGGGACGGATAGAAGGATTGAATCAGGGAATAGAACAGGGAATAGAACAAGGAGTAAGGGCCCTGATTGAGACGTGTATAGAATATCAGAGCACCAAAGAGGCAACACAGAATCGGTTGGTGGAGAAAATGCAGATATCTCCTAAGGCAGCCGAGGGATATATCAACAAGTACTGGCATTGATATATCCTCTCAAACCTTGACAATCCACAACATTCATACTAAATTGATATAGAAGCTGCAAAAGAAAAACAAGCGGCTGCGAAGCAGACATTTGTTTTTCGTGCAGCGATAATGAGCAAGGGTCCGATGGAATCGGACGAAGGAGCGCGAAAGGATAAGTCAAAATGACGGGGATGATAGAAGTTCGCAATTTGTGTAAGACGTTCGTGACCAGTGAAGCCAATGTGGAGGCGCTGCACGATATCAGTCTGTCTATCCAGGCGGGCGATATTTATGGCATCATCGGTATGTCGGGGGCAGGCAAGAGCACTCTGGTGCGGTGTCTGAATTTTTTAGAGAGGCCCACATCTGGTACGGTGGAGATTGAGGGCAGTGATCTGGGCATGTTGTCTGAGGCGCAGCTTCGGGAAAAGCGCCGTGAGATTGCCATGATATTTCAGCATTTTAATCTGTTGATGCAGAAAAATGTGATTGATAATATTTGTTTTCCGCTGGTGATTGGCGGCATGAAAAAGAGGGATGCCAGGAATCGTGCGGAGGAGTTGTTAGAGATTGTGGGGCTGACGGAGAAGGCAAAGGCCTATCCGGCACAGCTTTCCGGCGGGCAGAAGCAGAGAGTAGCGATTGCGAGGGCACTGGCGGCCAATCCGAAGATTTTGTTGTGCGATGAAGCTACCAGTGCCTTGGATCCACGCACCACACAATCTATTTTACAGCTTTTGAAAGAGATTAACAGGGAGTATGGCATTACCATAGTGATCATTACCCATGAGATGTCGGTGGTCAGGGAGATTTGCTCGCATGTGGCGATTATCGGCGAGGGACATCTGGTGGAACAGGGCCGGGTCTTTGATATCTTTTCCCATCCGAAAACTGCGGAGGCAAAGGAATTGATCCTTAAGGGCGGCGGGACAGAGCGGCGCACGCTGGAAGGACATCAGAAGGAGCTGATGAAGGGCAAATGCTGTATCCGTATTGTCTTTTCTGTAAATTCTTCTTTCGAGCCGGTTATTGCCAACATGGTCTTAAAGTTTGGACAGCCGATTAATATTCTGAAGGCGGATACCAAGAACGTGGAAGGCATTGCCAGGGGAGAGATGATTTTAAGTCTTCCCGATGATAGGGACATGCAGGAAGATATGAAGACATATCTGACGGAGCGCGGCCTGGCGGTGGAGGAGGTGAACGGCTATGTGGACTAGTGATCTTACGATGATGATGCTGGAAGGCATCCGGGACACTTTACTTATGACACTTATGTCAACTCTGTTCGGTTATCTCTTTGGGCTTCCCATGGGGATTGCCCTGGCAGTGACGGATAAGACAGGAATCAGGCCTAACGCGGTGGTGTACAAGGTGCTGGATGTGATTGTGAATATTGTGAGAAGTGTGCCGTTTTTGATTCTCCTGATTCTGGTTATGCCGCTTACCAGAGCGATTGTTGGTAAGACAACGGGCTCTGTGGCTACGATTGTACCGCTTACGCTGGCGGCAGCGCCCTTTATTGGACGAATGATAGAATCTTCTTTAAAAGAGGTAGATCATGGAGTGATAGAGGCAGCCCAGAGTATGGGCGCCAGTAACCTTACGATTATCTGGAAAGTCCTGCTGGTGGAGGCAAGGACATCCATCCTGGTGGGTGTGACCATTGCTATCGGCACGATTCTGGGATATTCTGCCATGGCAGGTGTGGTCGGCGGCGGTGGTCTGGGAGATATTGCCATGCGGTATGGTTATTACCGGTATGAGACGCTGATCATGATTGTGTCAGTGGTGCTTCTGGTGCTTTTGGTACAGGTGTTCCAGACACTGGGGATGCGGCTTTCCGTGAAGGTGGACAGACGTAAGAGATAGAAATACGGCTTTCCGTGAAGGCGGACAGATGTGAGAGACAGAAATGTGGCTTTCTGTGAAGGCGAATAAGTGTAAGAGACAGATGGAAATGAAGTGTAAAGATGTATACATAAGGATTCCCAAGGGAGCCATTGTATAGAACTGCCGGAAGAGACAAAGTCTTGATAAGGCAGTGTCAAAAGAGGAAAAACTTGAATTTATGGCCGGTTTCAACAGAGTTGAGACAAGAGCAGCACAGAAATGGAGGAAATTATGAAAAAGAAAATGATTGCCAGTGTGATAACTGCAGCATTAGCGCTTGGGGCGCTTACTGCCTGCGGTTCTTCCAAAGATGACAGTACCATTACGGTGGCGGCTTCCGCCACACCCCATGCTGAGATTTTAGAGCAGGTGAAGCCGATTCTTGAGGAGAAGGGATATACGCTTGAAGTGACAGTGTTCAGTGATTATGTGCAGCCCAATCAGGTGGTGGAGAGCGGTGAGTATGACGCCAACTATTTCCAGCATATTCCTTATCTGGATTCTTTTAATGAGGAGCATGGTACCCATCTTGTCAATGCAGGCGGTATTCATTATGAGCCTTTCGGGATTTATCCTGGTACCAAGAGTGATTTAAGCACGCTGGCAGAGGGGGATGTGATTTCGGTTCCCAATGATACGACCAATGAGGCCAGAGCGCTTCTGTTATTGCAGGATAACGGTATTCTGAAATTGAAAGAAGGCGTGGGATTAGAAGCGACTGTGCGGGATATTGAAGAGAATCCTTATAATGTGGAGATTCAGGAGCTGGAGGCGGCACAGGTGCCCAGGGTCAAGGAGGAGTCAGCCTTTGTGGTTTTAAATGGTAACTATGCGATGGAGGCAGGATTTTCAGTATCGAAGGATGCAGTGGCTTATGAGCAGTCCGATTCCGAGGCAGCACAGACTTATGTGAATGTGATCGCGGTCAAGGAAGGCAGTGAGAACAAGGAAGGTATCAAGGCTTTGGTGGACGCCCTTAAGTCGGATACCATCAGGGAATATATCAACAGTACATACGATGGCGGTGTGATTCCCTTTGACTGATTCCCGTGATGTCTGTTAAAGTTGTGGGTATAGAGGCGCTTTCCGGTTGGAAGGCGTCTTTTTTATGATATTTTTCATGGAATGTAATGTTCAGACGGAAAATATATGATAAACTAAAGCAATGGAACCATATGATATGTTCTTTGGAAATGAAAATGTCAGGTATTAGGGCACATGCATCTTAGGATGCTTTTATAAATAAGTTCTCAGAAAGGGTTTTCCTGTGGCATTACAATTCTATTTCGGCGCTTCCGGTGCCGGCAAGAGCAAAAAACTGCATAAAGACATGATAGAAGCTTCCCTGAAGCATCCGCAGACAAACTATCTTCTGGTGGTGCCGGATCAGTTCACTATGCAGACCCAGATGGATTTGGTGGTAGAGCATCCCAATCATGCCATTATGAATATCGACGTGTTAAGTTTCGGCAGGCTGACGCACCGGATTTTAGAGGAAGTGGGGGCTGTGCAGGTGCCGGTCCTGGATGATACGGGCAAGAGTCTGGTGCTTCGTAAGGTGGCGCAGAAAGAGCGTGAAAGACTTACGGTGATGGGCAGTCATCTTCATAAGATTGGCTATATCCATGAGGTCAAGTCTGCCATTTCGGAGTTTATGCAGTATGGCATTGGCTTGAAGGAACTGGAAGAATTGGCAGACTATGCAAAGAGCCGCGGAGCGCTCTATTACAAATTGCAGGATTTGGGGATCTTATATCAGGCATTTCAGGAATATATCAGCACCCGGTTTATCACCACAGAGGAGACGTTGGACAAATTGCGGGAAGCTCTGCCAAAATCCAGGATTATCCGGAAGAGCGTGATTGCGTTTGATGGATTTACGGGTTTTACGCCGATTCAGAACCGTGTAATTCAGGAATTGATGAGATTGACCAAACAAGTCATTATATCTTTGACAATAGATGAAAGAGAGAATCCTTATCGGTTGGAGGGAGAGCAGAAACTGTTTTATCTGACCCAGAAGACGGTGGCAGATTTACGCAGACTGCTGCTGGAGGCAGAGACTGTGGAGGAGGAAGCGGTCTGGTGCAGGCAGAAGATAAACGGGCAGCTGCCTCGGTTTGCAGAGAACCCGGAACTGGCACATTTGGAACACAACCTGTTCCGGTATCCTTTCATGCCTTATGAAGGGGAAGCCGGACATATACATCTTATGGAAGCGTCCACACCACGGGAAGAACTGCATCAGACCTGTATCGCGATCCGCAGACTGCTGCAGGAATCGGAAAGCCGGGGGGAGGGGCTGTGTTACCGTGATATTGCGGTGGTTACCGGCAATATGGAGATTTATGGGCGGGACGCGGCAGAAGAATTCATGAAGTTTGGGATTCCCATTTATCTGGACCAGACCAGAGGAATCCTCAGCAATCCTTTTGCGGCCTATCTGCGAAGCGCCTTGCAGATTGTGCTGCAGGATTTCAGTTTCGAGGCAGTCTTTCATTATCTGCGCACAGGTCTCACAGGATTTGTGCGGGAAGAGGTGGACAGGCTGGAAAATTATGTGCGGCGATTCGGCATCAGGGGACGGAAGCGTTGGGAGAGTCTTTTTATCTATAAAGAGGAAGATAAGGAGGGGGAGGAAGCGGCGCTTTTGCAGTTGGAAGCTTACAATGCAATGCGGGCTAAGATGATGGAACAGCTGGCCCCCCTGCTTGTGCCGCATGGAAAGGCGGGAGAACTTGTGCGGGCCCTCTATGAGTTCCTGACAGCCAATGAAGCCCAGCAGAAGCTGGCAGATTTAGAGCGGCAGTTTAGGCAGGAAGGGGATCTGGCCAGAGCGAAGGAATATGGTCAGATTTATCCGCTTGTGATTGATCTGTTGGATCAGATTGAGGGGCTTTTAGCGGATGAGGAGATGGATATAAAGGAATTTGCAGATATTCTGGATTCTGGACTTGCGGAGATTGGAGTGGGTACAATTCCCCAGAATGTGGATCGAATCCTGGTGGGAGATATTGAACGGACCAGATTAAAGCAGGTGAAGGTGCTCTTTTTTCTGGGCATCAATGACGGGAATATTCCCAAAGGAGCGGGAAGCGGCGGCCTGATCTCAGATATTGACAGGGAATTTATCAGAGAATCTTCCTTTGAACTGGCGCCTTCTCCGCGGCAGCAGATGTATATTCAGCGTCTCTATCTGTATCTGAATATGACGAAGCCGTCCAAAGCCCTCTATCTTTCTTATGCCAGAGTGGGGGCAGACGGGAGAAGTTTAAGGCCGGCGTATCTGATTGACCTGCTGCGCAAACTGTTTCCAACGCTTTGCGTGGAGCGGCCGGAGAACAGTCCGGCGGTGGAACAGCTCGTGAGCGGGCCGGACGGTATCAGCATGGTGGCGGATATGATGCGGGAGTATGTGGCCGGACGGCTGAAGGAAGAGGAGCAAAAGACGTTTTATACCTTTTATCATACCTATCACAGGGAGCCTCGTTATCAGGATGCGGTGGATGATCTGTTGGATACGGCTTTTTACTGCTATCAGGATACGCCGCTTTCCGCTATGGTGACCAGAGCGCTCTATGGAGCTGTTCTGCATAACAGTGTGAGCCGGCTGGAAAAGTATGCGGCCTGTGCTTACGCCCATTTTCTGCAGTATGGACTGGCACTTCGGGAGCGGGGGGATTATAGCTTCGAGGCTGTGGATCTGGGAAATGTCTTCCACGGCGTGCTGGAACTTTTCGCCGGGAGGCTGGCAGAGAAAGGGTATACCTGGTTTGACTTTCCCAAAGCGGAGGCAGGGCAGATGGTGGAAGAGGCTGTGGAGGCCTATGCGGCGGACTATGGGGAGACGATTCTCTACAGCAGCGCCCGCAACCGTTATCTCATAAAACGGATTACAAGAATCCTGAACCGGACCGTTCTGACGCTGCAGACCCAGCTTCGCAAAGGGGCATTCCAACCGGAGCAGTTCGAGATGTCCTTTTCTGTGCTGGAGGATTTGGATGCCCTAAATATTGCGCTGAATGAGCAGGAAAAAATGCGCTTGCGGGGCCGGATTGACCGGGTGGATACCTGTGAGACAGAGGATAAAGTTTATGTGAAAGTGATTGACTATAAATCCGGCGAGCGGAAATTTGATCTGGCGGCGCTTTACTATGGTCTCCAATTGCAGCTGGTAGTCTATATGAATGCGGCGGTGGAGGTGGAACAAAAGAAGCATCCGGATAAGGAGATTGTTCCTGCAGCCATGCTCTATTATCACATTGCGGATCCTATGGTGGAGGATGGCGCCGATCTGACACCAGAGCAGATTAATACTAAATTATTGCAGGCACTTAAGATGACTGGAATAGTCAATGAAAGTGACGAGGCTGTCAGACTGCTGGATGGAGAGTTTGCGGATAAGTCCGATATTTTGCCATTAGAGCGGAAAAAGGACGGTTCTTTCTCTGCATACTCCAGTGTCATAAAGGGAGAGGACATGCAGACGGTCTCAAATTATGTGAACTATAAAATACGCCAGCTGGGCAATGATATCCTGCGTGGGACCATTTCGGTCAATCCCTATGAACAGGGTGGTAACCAGGCTTGTACCTACTGTGCTTACAAGAGTGTCTGCGGCTATGATACGCGGATAGCTGGCTATCAGACGAGGAATCTTCCCAAGCTGCGCCAGGATGAGGCCATGGAGTGTATCAGGCAAGCCTGCGAAAAGGAAGAGAACGCGAAAGAATAGGAAAAGGGTATGGCAATTTCATTTACAGACAGACAAAGACAGGTAATTGATACGCACGGATGTAATCTTCTGGTCTCCGCGGCGGCAGGTTCCGGCAAGACAGCAGTGCTGGTGGAGCGGATTGTGAAGATGGTGAGTGATGCCGAACATCCGGCGGATATAGACAGACTGCTGGTGGTGACCTTTACCAATGCGGCAGCAGCAGAGATGCGGGAGCGAATCAGTGCTGCGTTAAATGACAGGCTGGCCAAGGAGCCGGAGAATGAGCACCTGCAAAGGCAGGTGACGCTTCTGTACAATGCCCAGATTACGACCATCGACAGTTTCTGCCTCTTTGTACTGCGAAACCAGTTTCATACCATTGGCCTGGATCCCGGATTCCGCATCGGTGAGGAGGGAGAAATGCGCCTTCTGAGAAAGGATGTGCTGGCGCAGGTACTGGAGGAGGCTTATGAGCAGGCAGATCCGGCGTTTCTAAACTGCATGGAGTATTTCAGTGCGGGCAGCAGGGATGAAGCGGTGGAAGAAGTGGTATGGAAGCTTTATGACTTTGCCATGAGTATGCCTTTTCCGGAAGAATGGCTTAAGGACCGGAAGGAAGATTACAGTCTGCCGGGGGCGGAAGGTGCACGGGCAGGAGCCGGCAGCAGGGAGGGAGCGGATGCAACTGACGCAGAGCAGACAGATGCACCTTGTGGATTTCCTGAGTGGATGCAGGATATGCTGGATCATGTGCAGCATCTGCTCTGTGATTGTGCGGACAAATTACAGGCAGCCATCCGGCTTACGGAGGAACCGGACGGCCCTTATCACTATGGGCCGCTTTTGGAGCGGGAACTGGATATGGTGAAGGCATTGAGAGACCGGTGCGCGCAGGAGAGATGTGATAAGGCTGATGCTGACCAGTATGGTCAAGAGAAAATTGCAGGAATGGCTGCTGACCAGCGTGTGCAGGAAAGCTGTGAGGCGTCATCTGGTGACCGGTATGTGCAGGAGAAGTTGGTGGGAATTTCTGGTGACCAATATAGTCAAAAGATAAATGCGCCAGATTATGATACGCTCTGCGGCGCTTTTGACAGCATACAGTTTGAACGCCTTCCCTCGAAAAAGGATGACAGCATTTCTGTGGGCAAACGAGAGCTGGCCAAGAGCCTCAGAAATGAGGTGAAAGAAAAGTTACAGGAGATACGCAGGGACTTTTTCTTTCAGACGAGGGCGCAGATGGAAGAGCAGATGACAGTCTGTAAAGAGGCGGTGGATGGGCTGGTGGATCTGACGCTGCGGTTCAAGGAAACTTTTGACGAGAAGAAACGGGAGAAGAACCTGCTGGACTTCGATGACATAGAGCATTTTGCGCTGGAAATCCTTCTTCGTAAGGAGGCAGATACCTATGTGCCCACGCAGACAGCGCTTTCCTACCGAAGTCACTTTCAGGAGATTTTGATCGATGAGTACCAAGACAGTAATCTGGTGCAGGAGTATCTTTTATCCTGTATCTCCGGTGAGGCGGAGGGCAGGTTTAACCGTTTCATGGTGGGGGATGTGAAACAGAGCATATACAAGTTCCGTCTGGCCAGGCCGGAGCTGTTCCTGGAAAAGTATGAAACTTACACGGGAAAGGAAATGGCGGATGGTTTCATGAAAATTGACCTGCACCAGAATTTCAGAAGCAGGCAGGAGGTACTGACCAGTACCAACCGTGTTTTTGAACAGATTATGGGGAAAGAAGTGGGCGGCATAGTCTATGACGATTTGGCGGCACTGCATGTGGGGGCGTCATATCCACAGCAGGCAGGTGCGGATACGCCGCGTTCCGGTTCGGATTTGGAGACAGAGGTGATGTGTTTCAATGAAACGGAGCTTCTCCTCTTTCAGACCAAGGATAAGCCGGAAGAAATATCTGCCAGAGAGCAGGAGGCTTACGGTGTTGCTGCTAAGATCAAGCAGCTGCGAAGGGATTTTCATGTGACAGACAAGGAGAGCGGACAGCTGCGAAAGGTGGCATTTCGGGATATCGTGATACTGCTGCGCACAGTTGCCGGTTGGGACGAAGTTTTTAAGCGGGTATTGGAGGAAGAACAGATTCCTGTGCATATGACTTCCAGGACCGGGTATTTTGCGGCCAGTGAAGTGCAGGAACTGTTACATTTCCTGCGGATTCTGGATAACCCCTTACAGGATATTCCGCTCTATGGGGTGCTCCATTCCTATCTGGGCGGTTTTACGGAAGAGGAGATTGCCCTGATACGGGCGGCTTACCCGAAGAAGAAGTACCTCTATGATGCTCTGGTGCTGTGCACAGGGCCCAAGCCGGCGGAAGAGAAAACATCCGGGGAAATACTTGAGCTCACAGAGGGTGTGCTGTGCGGGAAGATAACAGATTTTCTGGAAAGGGTTGCCCGGTATCGCAGTCTTGCCGCGTATCTGAGCGTCCATGAGCTTTTACAGACAATCCTGCGGGAAACCGGGTATCTTCATTATGTGGCCGCTAAGCCGGAGGGGGCCAAACGCCGCGCCAATGTGGAGATGCTTCTGGTGAAAGCGGCGGAATATGAGAAGACCAGCTATTTTGGGCTCTATCACTTCCTGCGTTATATGGAACAGTTAGAGAAATATGAAGTGGACTATGGGGAGGCCGGGCTGCAGGATGAGAACGCAGATGTGGTGCGCATTATGAGCATTCATAAGAGTAAGGGTCTGGAATTTCCCATCTGTATTGTGGCGGGGCTTTCCAAGAAGTTCCAGACCAGGGACATAAATGGTCATCTGGTGGTGGATGTGGATGCAGGGATTGGGGTGGACTATGTGAATCCGCAGATGCGTGTGCGGGGCCGAAACCTGCGCCGGAATGTGATCTCTGCCAGACTAAAGAAGGAAAATCTTGCGGAAGAGATGCGGGTTCTCTATGTAGCCATGACAAGAGCCCGGGAAAAACTGATATTGACTGCAACAGTCAAAGACCCGGAAAAGACAGCGGTGTCTCTGCTGTCTTTGCAGAAACGGGATAAAACGACCCTTTCTTACGGAACACTCCTTGCACAGGACAGCTTTTTATCTCTTTTGTTGGCGGCCCTTGCCAGAAACAGGTGCCTGGATGAATTTTACGTCACATGCGGCCTTGAGCCCTATAGGCAGGGGAAATATTATGAGGCGGATATGAGCATCAGGGTTACTTTAAGCGGCTGGGAAGCGGTGGTGGAAGAGAAGGTGGAGGATACGCTGCAGCGGGAAGAAGCCAGACGGCGTATTCTGTTATCTGATGCCAGGAGGGATGTGGACGAAGATCTTATGACGAGAATGTCATACCAATTTACGTACCAGTATCCCCATGATAATTTGAAAGATCTCTATACCAAGACTACCGTATCAGAATTGAAAAAGGCCGGCATGCAGGAAGAAAGAGACTTTTCTTTTAACTTATATGAGGAAGAGACGGTGGTGCCTTATCTGCCGAAATTCATAGAGACCGACGAACATGTCACCGGTTCTATGCGAGGCAGTGCATTTCATAAAGTGATGGAACTCTTTGAGTTCACTGAATTGACTAAAGAAGTTAATTCCAATAGACAGGCAGCAGAGGAACTTGTAAAAGAACAGGTTGACAGAATGAGACAGGAGCAGGTGCTTTCCGAGGCGTACTATCAGGTACTGTCCATACAGCGTCTGGCAGCCTTTCTGCAGACGGAGGCGGCCTGGCGCATGGCCCAGGCTGCGCGGGCAGGCAGGCTCTATAAGGAACAGCCTTTTGTGATGGGGCTTTCGGCGGAACGTCTTAAAGCTTCGTTCCCGCCGGCGGAGACCGTATTGATTCAGGGTATCATTGACGTGTTCTTTGAGGAAGAGGACGGTTATGTGGTGTTAGACTATAAGACAGACGCTGTGGAGCGCCCTGAAGAACTGATAAAGCGTTATCAGGTTCAGCTTGCCTATTACAGCGAAGTGCTGGAACAGCTTTCCGGGTATGCCAAGGGCAAAAATGGCAAGCGTGTGAAAGAGCGGATCATCTATTCCTTCCGTCTGGGGCAGGAGATTCCGGTGTAAAGTATTTCAATTTTGCTCTGCAAAAATCCCGGCAGATATCATGTATAAGAAGATATCTGCCGGGATTTATAATTATATTTAGAATGATTTGCGAAGCAAATGGCAATCCGGAAAACTACTGCGGATACTAAGCTCGTGGAGCAAATGACTTTAGCTGCTGTAATTTATAAGTTCATCCAGCAGCTTGGGCAGTTGTTCGTCCATGGTTTCATCAGAAAACTGGCAGGTGCCTACCGCCATATGACCGCCGCCGCCGTATTTTAACATCAGGCTGCCCACATTCACATGGGAAGTACGGTTTAAAATGCTGTAGCCTACTGCAACGGAACATCCCATCCCGCCCCGGCCATTGACAATCCAGGCAGAAATGTTCTGCTCAGGGTACATACTGTAGATTAAGAAACGGTTGCCAGAGTAGATGGGATCCACACCTCTTAAATCAGAGATGATCACGTCCTTTTCCACCCGTGTGTGTGCTTTGACCATTTCCCGGAACTTCTCATCCTGTTCATGATAGACGGCAATACGCTCCTGCACATCAGGCAGCGCCAGAATTTCTTCCGTACTCATGGTGCGGCAGCACTCCATCAGCTTTTCCATAAGCTGATAGTTGGAGATGGTGAAATTGCGCCATCTGCCAAGGCCGGTGCGGGGATCCATCAGAAAACCGACCAGAATCCAACCGGCGGGGTTCTGAATCTCATCGATGGTGAGATTGCCGGAGTCCACTTTATCCACTGCTTCCATCATGTCATCGAAATGAGCAAAACGCTCCCTGCCGCCATAATATTCGTAAATGATACGTGCGCAGGAGGGTGTGATGCGGCTTTCCCCCTTATATTTGCCTTTCAGCTCGTTGCGCTCATGTTCGCTGGAGTGATGATCAAACCACAGTCCGCAGCCTTCCACAAAAGGAACGTTTGCAAGGACATCGTTCTCGTTGATTTCCACCAGGCCATCCTGCAGATCCTTAGGATGGGCAAATTTCCAGCTATCGACCAGACCCACTTCTTTTAAGAGGGCGCCACAGGCCAGACCGTCAAAATCAGATCGTGTTACTAATCTCATATCCTATTCTCCTTATCCGTATTCTTTCCCCGAATTTTGTCCAGACACGGCATGGGAAACATAAGGGTGTTTCCTGCTGTCAGTCAAATCTTATTAAAATTATATAAGATGTGAACGACCTTTTCAAGACAAAGATTTCGTGGTATTATGGGTAACGTATGGAATCAATATGATATAAGGTAAAAGACCGTTTTGAGAATGGTTTTGAAGGCGTATATGATGAGTAAAAAGCATATTAAAAAGAGACTTTCCTCGTCTCAGATCATACTGCTGGGGTTTGTGGGAGTGATTTTTTGCGGAACCTTTCTTCTGATGCTGCCTTGGGCTACGGCGAAGAGAGGGGGAGCTTCCTTTCTGGACGCCCTGTTTGTAGCTACTTCGGCAACCTGTGTGACGGGGCTTGTGACCCAGGATACGGCAACATACTGGTCCCTGTTTGGCAAGATAGTGATTTTGGTCCTGATTCAGATTGGAGGTCTGGGAGTGATCACTATTGCGGTGTCTGTGGCACGTTTCTCCGGACGCAAGATTGGTCTGATGCAGAGAAGTACCATGCAGGAAGCTATTGCAGCGCCGCAGATGGGCGGTATCGTGAGGCTCACCGGTTTTATCCTGAAAATGGTGGTCCTGATTGAAGGGCTTGGCGCGTTGCTGCTGCTGCCTCCTATGATTACGGAATTTGGTGTGGTGAAGGGAATCGGGTATGCGGTTTTTCACTCTATTTCGGCGTTTTGCAATGCGGGGTTTGACCTGATGGGCGTCAAGGAGCAGTATTCTTCCCTGACATCCTATTTGGGTCATCCGCTGATCAATATAGTGATTATGGCCCTGATTGTGGTGGGCGGCATCGGTTTTCTGACCTGGGACGATATCAGGCGCAATCGTCTGCATCTGCGCAGATATCGTATGCAGAGCAAAGTGATTTTGTCTGTGACAGCGATTCTGCTGTTGGTACCGGCTTTCTATTTTTATTTCTGCGAATTGGGCAGACCGGTGTGGGATGGGATGAGCACAGGGGAAAAGGTGTTTGCTTCGGCATTTCAGTCAGTCACGGCACGGACAGCCGGTTTTAACACGGTGGATTTATCGAAACTGACAGAGTCGGGACAAATGATTTTCATTCTGCTGATGCTGATTGGCGGCTCCCCCGGTTCCACGGCGGGCGGTATGAAAAACACCACTTTTGCGGTGTTGTTTGCCACAGCTATAGCAGTATTTCGAAGAAGGCCCAACGCCCATATTTTTGGGAGGAGGATTCCCAATGATACGGCGCATTATGCGGCAACGGTTCTGATTTTGTATACAGTGCTCTTTCTGGCCGGCGGGATTTTTATCAGCTATCAGGAAGGAATGCCTATCATGCCCGCCCTGTTTGAGGCGGCATCGGCCATCGGTACGGTAGGGGTAACACTGGGCATCACGCCGGGACTCAGTGCGGCCTCCAAGCTGGTGCTGATTCTTCTGATGTTTTGGGGCCGTGTGGGCGGTATGACCATTGTTTATGCAGCGCTCTCGTACAAACACCCCTATGTTTCAGAATTCCCGCAGGAGAAGATTACTGTTGGTTAGTGTGAGAAGAAGTTCTAAAGACGTCCCGCCATAGGACGGGACGTCTTTAGAACTTCTAGGAGTTGCGGCAGTAAAGTCTTGCTTTTGGCCGCTTGAATGCTTTGGAATGGAGGAAAGATACCGATGAAATCAATTTTACTGGTCGGTCTGGGAAGATTTGGCCGTCATATCGCAGAGAAACTGAATGAACTGGGCCACCAGGTGATGGCAGTAGATAAGAAAGAGGAGCGTGTGGATGCTATTTTGCCGATCGTGACCAATGCCCAGATTGGGGACAGTACGAATGCTGATTTTCTGATGTCTATGGGGATACGTAACTTTGATGTGTGTATCGTGGCCATCGGGGATGATTTTCAGGGATCGCTGGAAACCACTTCTTTATTAAAAGAACTGGGAGCAAAGCTGGTAGTGTCCCGTGCTGCCGGTGATGTGCAGGCTAAGTTCCTGTTAAGAAACGGAGCGGATGATATTGTCTATCCGGAGAAACAGCTTGCCAACTGGACAGCCATACGTTATAGTGCGGATCATATCTTCGATTATATAGAATTGGATGAGGAGCATGCGATTGTGGAAGTGTCGGTGCCGGAGGAATGGGCAGATAAAACCGTGGGGGAACTGGATGTCCGCAAACGTTATGGGCTCAACATTATGGCACTGAAGAAAGACGAGAGGATGAATCTGGCAATCACGCCGGATACCCGGGTCTCTAAGGATCATACGCTGTTAGTTCTGGGAACCATGAAGCAGGTACAAAAGGTGTTCCATATTTAGGGCAGAGGAACTGTTCAGGAAGCGGGGTATTTTTCGCACATATTGTTGAGGGGAAACAGTGTATTGAGAGCAGGGCAGTCAGATAATCATAGAAAATGGAATAGGAATCCGAATACCTGGATCATGCTGCTGACAATCATCTGTGTGATTGCTACCGTTGTGACGGCTGCTTATGTGCTGTGGTTTTATCAGGGCACTTATCATGAGGAGACGGAGCAGACGGTGTATGATAAGTATTATATGATGATCACAGAGGACAATAAGTCTTCCATCTGGCGGTCCATTTATCAGGGAGCCTGTGAGCAGGCAATGGCCGAGAATGTCTATGTGGACTGGCTGGGGGACGATCTGTTTCAGGGGTATAGTGTGGAAGAACAGATGCAGATTGCAATTGCATCTGGCGTGGATGGCATTATTGTGACAGCCAATGAAAATACGGAAATGACTGAATTGGTCAATAAAGCAGCAGAGGAGAATATCCCTGTGGTTACGCTTTATGGGGATAATACCCAGAGTGCCCGCTGCAGTTTCGTTGGGATAGGCAGTTACAATCTGGGGCATGAATATGGGCGGCTGGCCTTGCAGATTATCAGGGAGAAACTGGCAGGTCAGGGCGTGGGATTAGTATCCGTGCAGGGGAATGAGACGATATTTGAACAGGTAAAGGTTGGCAGCAGGGAGCGTCCCGTGCGGGTGGCCGTGTTGGTCAATGCTTATGCGCAGGGATTGGATCAGTATATTCTCTGCTCCGGTATTCAGGAGACCATTGAACAGGAACGAGGCGAAAATCTGGAGATTGAGCTGGAACTGATATCCGTGGATGATACCAACGCTTTCTCGGTAGAAGAGTCCATTCGGGATATTTTCATGGAAAGAGAAATTCCGGATATCATTATTTGTCTGAATGAGCTGCATACCACCTGTGTCTATCAGGCAGTGGTGGATTACAATAAGGTGGGACAGGTCAATATTCTGGGTTATTACGATTCTGACACTATTATCAATGCAATTGACAGGAATGTCATATATGCCACAGTGGCCATAGATACGAAACAGATGGGGCAGTTCTGTATCAAAGCCCTGCAGGAGTATCATGAGCTTGGATATACCAGCCAGTATTTCACGGCAGATATCCGCCTGATCCAGAAGGAAGATGTGGAGGAGTATCTGGGGAAAGGAGACTCTGTGGATGAGAACGATGAGTAAAAGACGCAGTGTCTCCCTGCAGTTTAAGATCAGCAGTATCTACATTCTCACCAATCTTTTGGTGATGATCGTCAATATGGTTCTCCTGATCGGCATCAATAACATGTCGGGCCGTCTGGATATGGTGTATCAGGATAATCTGCATTTAAACGAACTTTCAGATGCGCTGGGCATCGTGCAGGATAACATGACTGACTATCTGAATGCCAAGACCACTGATTCCCTGGAGGAGTATTACCGCAGTGAGCAGAATTACAGAACCATGGTGTCGGAGCTGAATGAGCGGATTACCGGTGTGCCTTTTGACCGGATGGAGCGGAATATCAAGAATATGTCTCAGTCCTATCTGGAGGAAGTGGAACAGACCATTGAAGCCAAGCGTGGGCGTAATGTGGAAAAATACAGGATTCATTATGAGAAGGCTACACAGATGTATGAGTATACGGATGCCTACATAGCCAATCTGAACCTGGAGAAATTCCGCAGCAACTCAGAACGTTACAGTGATTTGCTCAAGCGGTTCAGACTGTTTGAGTCGGTATCTCTTGTGGCCATGCTTCTGGTAATGGCCAGCAATGTCTGTATCATCATACGGTTTGTGGGGACGATCATCAGCCCCTTAAAGAAACTGGCCGGTTCGGCCAATGAGGTGGCGAAGGGTAATTTTGATATAGAACTGCTGTCAGTGGAATCGCAAGATGAGGTTGGTGTGGTGACGGGCGCCTTTAATTCCATGGTGGTCAGTATCGGCAGGTACATCGAGCGCATCAGGGAGAGTATGGAGGCTGAACGGGCTTTAAAGGAGCGGGAGCTTCTGATGGAAGGCCATCTGAAAGATGCCAGATTAAAGTACCTGCAGGCCCAGATCAATCCTCATTTTTTGTTTAATACGTTGAATGCAGGAGCCCAGCTTGCCATGATGGAAGGGGCGGACAGAACCTACGAGTATGTGCAGAAGGTGGCGCAGTTTTACCGTTATAATATGAAGAAAAGCGAAGAGACGGTGACGATTGCGGAAGAGATTGAGATGGTGGATTCTTATATCTATATCTTAAACGTCCGGTTTGCCGGTGATATTCATTATGAAAAATATATTGATCGGTCACTCCTTTCGGTGGAGATGCCAGGTATGATCCTGCAGCCCATTGTGGAGAACTGTGTCAACCATGGAATCCGTGAGATGGGGGATGCAGGAATCATCAGCCTTTCCCTTTTTGGAAAAGGAGATAAGGTCTGCATCAGTGTGAAAGATAACGGCGTTGGCATGAGTCCGGACACCATTCAAAAGGTCATGAGCGGCACCTACAGAGAGGACAATATGGCAGCAGGGTCTAACGGAATCGGTATGGATAATGTAATCTCCCGTATGAGACTCTTTACAGGCAGTGAGGATGTGATGGTCATAAGGAGTGATGGAGAAGGCAGGGGAACAGAGGTATGTCTTTATCTGCGGTGCCAGGATGCATAGAGGAAGCTCTCTTTAGGAGGCAGCGGAAGGCAGTCTGCACCAGAGAATCAAGGTTTGGGAGGAGGAAAGGAATATGAGCGCAGTGAACCGGTATAAGATTATGCTGGCGGATGACGAGGGGATTGTGATAGATTCCCTGAAATTTATTATAGAAAAAGAGTTTGGCGCTGCCTGCACGATTGAGTATGCGAAGACCGGGCGCAGCGTCATTGAGCTGGCGGAAACATACAGGCCGGACATTGCCATCATGGATATACAGATGCCCGGCATTAACGGCATAGAGGCCATGCGGGAGATCAGGGAGAACAATCACAGTGTGGTTTTCATTGTCATGTCTGCCTATGACAAATTTGATTATGCCAAGGAAGCCATCAAACTTGGCGTCCTGGAATATATCACGAAACCCATGGAAAGAACCAGAATCATTGCAGTTCTGAAAGCAGCAATGGAGCAGATTGACAAAGAGCGCGCCAAGAGAAGCAATGACTTGATGATCCGGGAGAAGCTGGAGAATGTGATGCCTATTATTGAGAGCGGGTTGGTCTATAATATGCTTTTTCAGGAACATTTTACAGAGGACATTGAGAATTATAAGAATCTGCTGGGAATTACCCAGGATCAGGCGTATATGCTGGCGGTTGTCTGCGGTGATTCCCAGGAGGGGAACCATATGACTAATGCCGTGGGAAGCAGCGTGAAGATGCAGGAACACGACAAGGTGGTAAGGGAGTGTATCAAAGAATATTATCCGGATGCTGTGCTGGGCACCGCCATGGCCAATAAGCTGGCAGTGATGGTGCCCTGTGAAGAGCAGAAGATGACATATAATGAACGGATTGCCATGATTGAGAAGTCCAGGGAACTAGTGCGGGAGATGCGGCGCAGGACAGATATCAGTTTTCGGGTCGGCATAAGTTCTATCCAGAGTATAGAGGAGGCCAGAAATTCTTATAAGGAAGCTTTGAATGCACTGATCATGACTACCGGCAGCGTGGCCCATGTGGATGATCTGCCCATCGGCTGTGTCTATGAGGAGAGTTATCCGATAGATCTGGAGAAACGTCTCTTTGCAGAGGTGCAAAACGGTGAGACCAACCATGCAGCGGCCACGGCGGAGACTTATTTTGATCTGGTGGCACAGGCGCACGGGGAGTATCTGATGAACATGCGGCTCAAAGTGCTGGAATTTGTGCTCTATGCAGAGCATCTTGCCTATACCTCGGGCGGTATGACATATGAATTTCGGGCAAGGGCGGATTATCTGCCGACGGTTATGACATTGGAAGATATTCCTTCTTTAAGAGGCTGGTTTATAGAAAAGATTACTGCGGCCACTCACAATGTGAGCACCAAAGCCACAGAAAAGTCCATGAGTGTCATTGAGACGGCCAAAGAATATATTCAGAATAATTATAGTAAGGACATCTCTCTGGATGAGATTTCCCAGGCGGCCAATATCAGTCCCTATTATTTCAGTAAGATATTTAAGGAAGGCACAGGAGAAGGGTTTGTGGAATATCTGACCCGCATCCGGATGGATAAGGCCAAAGAACTGCTGACTACCACAGAGTGTTCCATGAAAGAAATCTGTGTCATGGTGGGTTATGCGGATCCCAATTATTTCAGCAGGTCTTTTAAGAAAAATGTGGGTGTGACGCCTACGGAGTACAAGCAGTTATAAGTGCATAAGAAGAAGTTCTAAAGAAGTCCGGTCATTGGTCGGGATGTCAGGAACTTCCTCTTATGCCAGAGAATGCCAGAGAAACGGGCATTCTCCGTGAGGTGAAATCATGGTGGGAATGATGAAACGATGGATCGGTCTTATGCTTGTGTTATGTCTGTTTCTTGGGGTGAGCGCCTGCGGGGCCAGTGAGAACAGCAAAGTGAGCGAGACAGAGGAAGAAAAGAAAATACAGATCGGACTGACTTTTGATTCTTTTGTGATCGAGAGATGGCAGAGGGACCGGGATGTGTTCGTGTCGGTGGCCAAAGAGCTTGGTGCGGAAGTGAACGTTCAGAATGCCAACGGCGATGTGGAAGAACAAAAGAGGCAGATTGACTATTTTATTCAAAAGGGGATGGATGTAATCGTTATTATCGCCATAGACCCGGAGGAGCTTCGGGAGTCAGTGGCCAGGGCCAAGGATGCGGGAATCAAGGTAGTCTCTTATGACCGCCTGATTGATGATGCGGATGTGGATCTCTATATTTCCTTTGACAATGAGATGGTGGGTACGATGATGGGCCAGGCTCTGATTGATGAGGGAATAGGCGGCGGTTATGTGATCATGCTTGGCGGATCTCCCACGGATAACAATGTCCCTATGGTGGAAGGGGCTTTTAAGAAAATTATGGAACAAAACAGGGTGACCATCATTGATCTTCTTCATGCAGAAGGCTGGAAGGCTGAGATTGCGGCGTCATATGTCTATGCAAATTCTGTGGCCATTCAGCAGGCAGATGCCATTATGTGCGGAAATGACGATCTGGCCACCCAGGTGGTGCGGGCGCTGGCAGAGAGCCGTCAGGCAGGGGATATCCTGGTGGTGGGTCAGGACGCAGATCTGGCGGCCTGCCAGAGGATTGTGGAAGGCACCCAGCTGATGACCGTTTATAAGCCTGTGGAAAGGCTGGCCACAAGAGCGGCAGAGGCTTCGGTGGCGTTAGGCAGGGGGGAGATGCTTAGCGGGGAGGATGTGACGGTCATGGAGAGCGGGGGCTATACGGTTCCCTACATAGGTTTGGAACCTATCAGCGTCAACCGGGATAATATGGATGAGGTCATTATCGGCAGCGGTTTTCATCTGAAAGAGGACGTCTATCTGAATGCGCCCGATCA
The DNA here is from genome assembly GCA_910577735.1 of uncultured Lachnospiraceae bacterium. Lineage (GTDB taxonomy): Bacteria > Bacillota > Clostridia > Lachnospirales > Lachnospiraceae > UBA3282. The sequence continues at coordinate 14,920 of CAJTOO010000022.1, read as the reverse complement.
GATGCCGCAATAGGATTTTTTTGCAATGACAGGATGTGCTGACACAAAATAGTGCTAGTACATCCTGTTTTTAGACACCTGACATGGTAAAAATGTACAGAAGGTCGTAAATTATTCCTACTCCTTTTGTGGTATATTGAAACCACGGGCGGGAAACCGTCTGAAAATTAATTCCAATTAAATAAGGGAGGAAAAGAAACATGAAAAAGAAGTTAGTCAGCATGATTCTGGCAACAACCATGGTTGCAGCTACATTAGTTGGCTGTGGCAATTCCGGTTCTTCTGAGACAGCAGCACCTGCGGCAACAGAAGAAGCACCCGCAGCAGAAGAGGCAGCTCCTGAGGCAGAAGCACCTGCAGCAGAAGAGGCAGCTCCTGAAGCAGAGGCACCCGCAGCAGGCGGCGGCAAAATTGGTGTGGCTATGCCTACCAAGGATCTGCAGAGATGGAATCAGGATGGTTCCAACATGCAGAAAGAGTTAGAGGCAGCAGGTTATGAAGTAGATCTTCAGTACGCTTCTAACGATATCGCAACACAGGTATCTCAGATCGAGAACATGATCAACTCCGGATGCTCACTTTTAGTTATCGCATCCATCGAGGGTGATTCCCTTGGAACAGTTCTTGAGCAGGCAAAAGAGAAAAACATTCCGGTTATCGCTTATGACCGTCTGATCATGAACTCCGATGCAGTTTCTTACTATGCTACCTTCGATAACTACATGGTAGGTACCAAGCAGGGTGAGTACATCAGAGACGAGTTGGATCTTGACAATGCAGAGGGCCCGTTCAACATCGAGCTTACAACAGGCGATCCTGGTGACAACAATGCAAGATTCTTCTTCGGCGGCGCTATGGATGTCCTTCAGCCTTACATCGACGAGGGTAAACTGGTTGTTAAGTCCGGTCAGACTGATTTCGAGACCGTTGCTACAGCTAACTGGGCAACAGAGACAGCGCAGGCAAGAATGGATGCTATCATCTCCGCAAACTATGCAGATGGCACACAGCTTCATGCATGCCTTTGCTCCAATGACTCCACTGCTCTTGGTGTAGCTAACTCTCTTGAGGCTAACTACACAGGCGAATGGCCGATCATCACAGGTCAGGACTGCGATATCGCAAGCGTTAAGAACATGATCGCCGGCAAACAGTCCATGTCCATCTTCAAGGATACCCGTACACTGGCATCTAAGGTTGTAGAGATGGTTGACGCTATCATGAAGGGCGGCGAGGCTCCGGTTAACGATACCGAGACATATGATAACGGCACAGGCGTTATTCCTTCTTACCTTTGCGAGCCTGTATTCGCTGATATCAACAACTATAAAGAGCTGTTAATCGACTCCGGTTACTACACAGAGGCTGATTTACAGTAAGTGAAGTAAATTTGCTTCGCAAATTAACTTCTCGAGATCCGCTTTGCGGACTCGGTGGTTCCGGAAGGATCTGGCAGAGAAAAGTAAACTTCTCGAGATCCGCTTTGCGGACTCGGTGGTTCCGGAAGGATCTGGCAGAGAAAAGTAAACTTCTCGAGATTCGCTTTGCGGACTCGGTGGTTCCGGAAGGATCTGGCAGAGAAAAGTAAACTTCTCGAGATTCGCTTTGCGGACTCGGTGGTTCCGGAACGGTTAGCAGGGGTGGCAGGAGCAAATTAACTTTGATTTAGAAATAATTTGGCAGGCGGGAATTCCCGCCTGCTGATTTTGAAAGAGAAGCAGATCGGATATTGCAGAAACTATGGTTGGGAGGAATAGAATTTGGCTAAGATTTTACTGGAAATGAAAAATATAACCAAAACATTCCCTGGCGTAAAAGCACTTGACAATGTAAATCTGAAAGTGGAAGAAGGCGAAATACATGCTCTCGTGGGGGAGAACGGCGCCGGCAAATCCACTCTGATGAACGTGCTGAGCGGTATTTATCCTTACGGAACTTATGAGGGCGACATCATCTATAACGGTGAAACATGTCAGTTCCATGAGATTAAGGACAGTGAGGCGAAGGGAATCGTCATTATCCATCAGGAGTTAGCCCTGGTGCCCTATATGACGATTGGTGAAAATATGTTCCTCGGTAACGAGAGAGGACATAAGTATAAACTGGATTGGAATGAAACATTTGGCCGTGCGGGAGAACTGTTAAAGACGGTTGGATTGCAGGAATCTCCGCAGACCTTGATTAAAGATATAGGTGTGGGTAAGCAGCAGCTGGTGGAAATTGCCAAGGCGCTTGCTAAAAATGCCAAGCTTTTGATCTTGGATGAGCCCACAGCATCCTTAAACGAGACAGATTCCAAGGCACTTCTGGATCTTCTGCTCAAGTTTAAGGAGCAGGGTATGACGTCCATCATCATATCCCATAAACTGAATGAAGTATCCTATGTGGCAGACAAGATTACGGTTATCCGTGACGGTTCTACCATTGAGACAATGGACAAGAAGACAGACGATATTTCCGAAGCGCGCATCATTCAGGGCATGGTCGGCAGGGAACTTTCCGACAGATTCCCTAAGAGAGAGCCTCATATTGGGGATGTGATGCTGGAAGTTAAGGATTGGAGTGTATATCATCCGCTGTATTCTGAGCGGAAAGTGGTAGATAATGTGACCATAAATGCACGTAAGGGTGAGGTGGTAGGCATCTCCGGTCTGATGGGAGCCGGCCGTACGGAACTTGCCATGAGTGTATTTGGCAAGAGCTATGGTGTCAATATCAGTGGACATCTCTATATGAAGGGAGAAGAACTTCATTTAAATTCTGTGCATGATGCGATCAAACATAAGATTGCCTATGTGACAGAGGATCGTAAGGGAAACGGATTGATTCTTAGTAATCCGATCAAGATTAATACTACGCTTGCTAATCTGGAAGGCGTGAGCACACACTCCATCATCGATAAGGATAAGGAGTATGGTGTGGCAGTAGAGTACAAGGAGAAGCTTAAGACCAAATGTCCTACGGTAGAACAGAATGTAGGAAACTTAAGCGGCGGTAACCAGCAGAAGGTATTGCTTGCAAAATGGATGTTCGCAGATCCGGATGTGTTGATTTTAGACGAACCTACAAGAGGTATCGATGTGGGTGCCAAGTATGAAATCTACTGTATCATCAACCAGTTGGTGGCAGAAGGAAAGACTGTTATTATGATTTCCTCGGAACTTCCGGAGATTCTGGGTATGTGTGACAGAATCTATGTTATGAACGAGGGTAAGATAGTAGGGGAACTCGACAGAAGCGAGGCAACCCAGGAAATCATTATGGCGCATATTTTAAAATCCAGCAGCAAAGGAGCGTAAGGAAAGTATGAATAAGACAAAAGTCATAGAATTTATCAAAAAATATACAATGATCCTCATGCTGATCCTGATCACGGCATTTTTCGCGTGGCAGACCAGCGGTGCAATTCTGTTGCCCATGAATGTCAGCAGTTTGATTTCTCAGAACGCGTATGTGTTCATTTTAGCAACCGGTATGTTGCTCTGTATCCTGACTGGCGGTAACATCGATCTTTCCGTGGGCAGTGTGGTCTGCTTCGTAGGTGCCATTGGCGGTGTGCTCATGGTCAATATGGGTGTTAACATGGTAGTATCAATCATTCTGATGCTTCTTGTAGGTCTGGTGATAGGCGCATGGCAGGCATTCTGGATTGCTTATGTGAGAATCCCTCCCTTCATCGTGACCCTGGCAGGTATGTTGATGTTCAGAGGATTAAGTAACACGGTACTGAATGGTATGACTATTTCAGTCAAAGACTGCACCACTTTCGTAAAACTTTTCGGCGGCGGCGCTGATTGTTACATACCGGATGTCCTTGGCGGCGGAAGCATTAATATGACTTGTCTGGTAGCAGGCGTCGTGGCGATTATCATATATTTGATTGCTCAGTTCCGCGGCAGAATGAATAAGATTAAGAAAGGCTATGAGACAGAGAAATTTGCGACCATGATGGTGAAGACAGTACTGATCAGTGTAGTTATCTTCATCTTCTCCTTAAGACTGGCACAGCATAAGGGTATTCCCAGTGTACTAATCTGGGTATTGATCGTAGTCATCGTATACAGCTACATCACCTCTAATACCACAGTAGGACGTTATTTCTACGCAGTGGGCGGTAACGAGAAAGCTACTAAGCTTTCCGGTATCAATACCAACAGAGTATATTTCCTGGCATATCTGAATATGGGTCTGCTCTCCGCACTTGCCGGCATGGTAACCATTGCCCGTATGACTTCTGCACAGCCTACTTATGGACAGAACTATGAAATGGACGCTATCGCATCCTGCTTCATCGGCGGCGCTTCCGCATACGGCGGAATCGGTACAGTACCTGGCGTTATCGTAGGTGCGGTGCTGATGGGGGTCATCAATATGGGTATGTCCCTGATGGGCGTAGACCAGAACATGCAGAAGGTAGTGAAAGGCCTTGTACTTTTGGCAGCCGTTATCTTCGATGTCGTATCCAAACGTGGTGGAAAATTAATTGCAAAAGATTAATTTCTGCGATATCTGATCGGAAAAACCCCTGTGTATTTCACGGGGGTTTTTCTTGTATAAAATGACATGCTTCATGAACTTATTCGTAAAGATTTTATGATACTCCTATGAACTTTTTGTGAATTGCAGGGAAGGTGTTGACAATAAAATTTTTTTATGCAAAATAAGGAAGGTAACCGTGACGTTATCTCAATATAACGTATAGGAATCGTATGACTAGTGAATGGAGGCAGAGATGATTAAGACATTGGCGGCGCAAATCAAGGAATATAAAAGGGCATCAATCATCACGCCTGTTTTTATGATTCTGGAGGTGGTCTTTGAGACGCTGATTCCGTTTTTGATGGCTTCCATCATAGATAAGGGTGTGGATGCAGGTGATATGCACCATGTCTATGTGGTGGGCGCCTTTATGATTGGGGCGGCGCTTTGCGGGCTGTTCTGCGGTGTCATGGGCGGTAAATACGGGGCGAGGGCTTCCACAGGATTTGCCAGGAATTTACGGCAGGCCATGTTCGATAATATCCAGACCTTTTCTTTTGCCAGTCTGGATAAATTCAGTACGGCGGGGCTGGTGACCAGGCTGACGACGGATGTGACGAACATGCAGATGGCTTATCAGATGACCCTGCGCATGTGTTTCAGGGCGCCGGTCAGCATGATCTGTGCCATGACGATGGCATTTATGATCAATGCAGAGCTGGCCAGTGTTTATCTGGTGGCAGTGATTCTGCTGGGTATTGTGCTGGCGTTTATTATCCGGGGTGCCATGAAATATTTCCAGGAAGCCTTTCCCAGATACGATGAGCTGAATGCTTCCGTGCAGGAGAATGTGGGCGCAATCCGCGTGGTTAAGGCCTATGTCAGGGAAAACTATGAGACAGAGAAACTGAAAAAGGCCAGTCAGGGGATTTATGATATCTTTTTGAAGGCCGAAAAGAAGGTGGTACTGAACATGCCGGTCATGCAGTTTACAGTTTACAGCTGTATCCTGTTACTCAGCTGGCTGGGCGCAAAGCAGATTGTGCAGAATACACTGACCACAGGGGAACTCATGAGTCTTTTGACTTATTGCATGAATATCCTGATGAGTCTGATGATGCTTTCCATGGTCTTTGTGATGATGAGTATGAGTATGGCCAGTGCCAGACGTATCTGTGAAGTGCTTGAGGAGAAGAGTGACCTGACGAATCCGGAGAATCCTTTGTACGAAGTGGCGGATGGCGGTATCGAGTTCCGGCATGTCCGGTTTTCTTATCATAAAGACAGCGATGAGGCGGTACTTCATGACATTCATCTGCAGATCAGACCCGGTGAGACAATCGGGATTATCGGCGGTACCGGCAGTGCCAAGACCAGTTTGGTCAATCTGATCAGCAGGCTTTATGATGTGACGGGGGGCGCTGTCTTAGTGGGGGGCCATGATGTGCGGGAATATGATCTGGAGACTTTGCGCAATCAGGTGGCGGTGGTACTGCAGAAAAATGTGCTCTTTTCAGGAACTATCCTGGAGAATCTGCGCTGGGGTGATGCAGATGCCACGGAAGAAGAGTGCAGGCGTGTCTGTAAGTTGGCCTGTGCGGATGAGTTCATTGAGAAGATGCCGGAAGGCTACCATACATATATAGAACAGGGCGGTTCCAATGTATCCGGTGGACAAAAGCAGAGGCTTTGCATCGCCAGGGCGCTTTTAAAAAAGCCTAAAGTACTTATTCTGGATGACTCCACCAGTGCAGTGGATACGGCTACGGATGCCAGAATCAGGAAGGCTTTTGCACAGGAGATTCCGGATACCACCAAGTTGATTATTGCGCAGCGGGTATCCAGTGTACAGAATGCAGACCGTATCATTGTCATGGAGGATGGACGGGTCAATGGATTCGGAACCCATGATGAACTGCTTGCAGGTAACGAGATTTACAGAGAAGTGTATGAATCCCAGACAAGCGGCGGCGGAGATTTTGATGAGAAGGCAGGTGAAGTGTAATGCCAGGTCCAGGAATGAGAAGAGGAATGCCGGGAGGAAAGAAAATAGAGAACCCGGGCAGGATATTTAAAAGATTAATGAAATATGTGGCCAGAGATTACACACCGCACTTGATATTGACGGCGGTGCTGATTCTGATCAGTGTGCTGGCCAATGTGCAGGGAACCTTGTTTATCCAGCGTCTGATTGATGATTATATTACACCTATGCTTGTGGCGGATACACCTGATTTTGGGCCATTAGCAGGTGCCATTGCAAGAGTGGCCGGGTTTTATCTGATTGGCGTGGCGGCGGCCTATACCTGGAACAGGATTATGATTAATGTGACCCAGGGAATCCTCAGAAATATGCGAAATGATCTGTTTTCCCATATGGAGACACTTCCTATCAAATATTTCGATACCCATGCCCATGGAGACATTATGTCAACTTATACCAATGACACGGATACCCTGCGGCAGATGATCAGCCAGAGTATGCCCCAGGTGTTTAACAGCTTTATCACCATTGTCAGTGTGTTTGTGAGCATGGTGATTTTAAGTATACCGCTCACGCTTGTGACGCTTCTGATGATAGCGGTCATGCTGGTGGTGACGAAGAAGGTTGCGGGCTTAAGCAGCAGATATTTCCTGGAACAGCAGAAGAATCTGGGTAAGGTCAACGGCTATATCGAGGAGATGATGGACGGCCAGAAGGTAGTCAAGGTATTCTGCCATGAGGAAGAAAACATAGAACACTTCCGCGAACTGAATGATGCCCTTTATGAGAGCGCAGACCGGGCCAATTACCTGGTCAATGTGGTGGGGCCGGTGAATATGCAGCTGGGCAATGTAAGCTATGTGGTCTGTGCTATTGTGGGCGGTGCGCTTGCGCTCTCCGGTCTGACCGGTCTGACACTGGGGAAATTAGCCAGTTTCCTGACTTTTAATAAAAGTTTTAATATGCCCATTAACCAAGTGAGTCAACAGTTTAATTCCATTGTCATGGCCATGGCGGGCGCGGAACGTATTTTCCAGATGCTGGATGAAAAACCAGAGGCGGACGATGGTTATGTGACTTTGGTCAACGTCAAAGAGGAGAATGGTAAGCTTGTGGAGACGCCGAAACGCACGGGCCGCTGGGCATGGCGTCATGAACATCAGGCGGATCATAGCGTGGATTATGTGGAACTGCAGGGAGACGTAGTATTTGACGGTGTGGACTTTGGCTATAATGATGATAAGATTGTACTCCATGATGTGAAGTTATATGCCCAGCCGGGTCAAAAGATTGCCTTTGTAGGTTCCACCGGTGCGGGAAAGACAACCATCACCAATCTGATCAATCGGTTTTATGATATACAGGATGGGAAAATACGATATGACGGTATCAATGTAAATAAGATCAAGAAGGCGGATCTGCGCCGTTCCCTGGGGATTGTGCTGCAGGATACCCACCTTTTCACAGGAACCGTCATGGAAAATATCAGGTACGGAAAGCTGGACGCTACTGACGAGGAAGTGGTGGCAGCGGCCAAACTTGCCAATGCCCACGGGTTTATCAAGAGACTGCCGGAAGGGTATGATACAGTGCTTTCCGGGGACGGTGCGAACTTAAGCCAGGGCCAGAGACAGCTGTTAGCCATTGCCAGAGCGGCTATCGCAGATCCGCCGGTGCTGATTCTGGATGAGGCAACCAGTTCCATTGATACCCGTACAGAACGGATTGTGCAGGACGGTATGGATAAACTGATGAAGGGCAGGACTACCTTTGTAATTGCCCACAGGCTTTCCACCGTCAAAAATTCCGATTGCATCATGGTGCTGGAACAGGGACGTATCATTGAAAGAGGAACGCACGACCAGCTTCTGGAAGAGCAGGGAAAATATTACCAGCTGTATACAGGGAATGCGATTGCTGACTGAGACGGATAATTTAATATAAGAAAGAGATGCAGAAAAGAGATTTGTTGCTTTCAGTTATGGTATAATAGTACCGTATTTTTCAAGATAAGGGAATGTCGGGAAAAGGTGAGACGGAGAGGTGCATGTATGACACATACAGAAAGGGCAAATGAACTTTTAAAGCAGGATTATCATTGTTCACAGGCTTTGTTTGGGGCTTTTGCAGGCGATTTGGGGTTGGATATTAAAACAGCCCTTAAGCTGAGCACTTGTTTTGGGGTCGGAATGCGGCAGGGGGATGTCTGTGGCTGTGTGACGGCGTCTTTGATGATACTAGGCATGGCGTTTGGATTTGATGATCCGCAGGATCGGGAACTGGAAGTATTCGGCAATAAGAAGACAGAGGAGTTCGTCGCTCTCTTTAAGGAAGCGATGGGCGGCAGTTATCTGTGTAAGGATATATTGCATACGGATGTATCCAGGCCGGAAGGGATGGCCAGGATGCGGCAGGAGAGGCTTAAGTTCAAAATCTGTCCCCATGCGATGGCTGCCAGTATAGAAATCCTGGAGAGGATGCTGGCAGAATATCAGGATAATAGGCAGTCTGTTGACATGATGACACTACGTGAAAACAATGGGATGGCGAGTGGACTCAGGAATTCCAATCAGATGGTGAATTTCCGAAGAAACGCTCTTGACCTGCTTAATAACTCTGAGAGTAAAATAGCTTATATACAGTTTGATATCCGCCGCTTTAAAGTGATCAACGATATTTACGGTGAGAAGATAGGCGATGAGATTCTGGATTTTGTGACAGAGGGATTAAGGAGGATTTGCGGCGAACACCAGTATTTTGTGAGTCTCAGAGGCGATGTATTCATGATAGTGACACAATATGAGCAGGAGGCGGAACTGACGGCTCTTGTGAATCGCATCCGGCAGATGTTAGGTAATTTTAAAGGTATTAAGATACAGTATACATTTGGGATTTATATGGTGAATGACAGGAAGATGGAATTGCGGCAGATGGGGGACCGGGCAGCTATGGCCCGTATGGCGGCCAAAGAGAGTGTCATGAAAGATGTCGTCTTTTATCAGGAGAAGTTCAAAGAGCTGCTCTACATGAGACGGTTCATCGAGGAAAATATGAAAGCAGCAATTGCACAAAGACAGTTCCAGATGTATTTGCAGCCTAAGTACAGTATTTCCCATAATGCAATTGTGGGCGCAGAGGCGCTGGTGCGCTGGCTGCATCCGGTGAAGGGAATCATATACCCAAGCGAATTTATTCCGGTATTGGAGGAGAATGGTTTTATCCGCAATGTGGACTATTATATCTGGGAAGAGGCATGCCGCTTCATCAAACGCTGTGAGCAGGAAGGCATGGAAGGATGTCCTGTCTCCGTCAATGTGTCAAGACATCATCTTGTGGAGGATGAGTTTATAGAAGTGCTGGATGGCCTGATAGACAAAATCGGCATTGATAAACAATCTCTGGAGTTGGAGATTACGGAGACCGTCAATAACCAACAGGTCAGTGAGATGTCTAACCGTCTGAAGGACGAAGGCTTCATGCTCCTGATGGATGATTTCGGCAGTGGGTATTCTTCTCTCAGTATTCTGCTGGAGACGCCCTTTGACGTGATTAAGATTGATAAGAAATTCATGGAAAATATGCTGGTATCAAAGAAAGGAAAGCTGATTCTTGAGCAGGTGGTTGCCATGGCCGGGAAGTTGGATCTGGGCCTTCTGGCAGAGGGAGTAGAGACCAGGGAACAGGTGGAATTTCTGAAAGAAATCGGCTGTGATATGGTACAGGGATTTTATTATGCGAAGCCCATGCCGGCAGAGGAATTTTATGAACTTTTGAAACAGGATCGGGATAGGAATAGAGCGAAGTAAAACATTTTATAAGACAAGAGGGTACTGCCGGATGATGCAGTACCCTTTTCGGCGGTGCCAGGGCGCAATGAGAAGCATATGCCGCATGCAGTAAGCTGTGCGTTGAGAAAAACGAAATTACGTATATATTTTTTTGGGGGGGGGGGAATATATTGCATCGTTAAAAACGATATGCTATAATGCCAATAAAGCATACGTTCTGTAGATATTTCCAGGCAAAATGCCTGTCTTGTTTATTCTGAAATCTGTTCGGAAATCTATGCTTTGACGAATCCATGAAACATGAAAAAGCAGGAGGATTTCCGGGAAAAGAGGCTGTATGTCTGGCATGTAGGAGGTCTCCTGCCACAAGAAAGGAGACAAAAGTGATGAAAGTAAGAGGTAATCTGGCGATGGCGGAAGCAACACAGGAAAGGTATACGATTGAGGATATCTTTGCACTGCCGGAAGGAGAGAGGGCAGAATTGATTGACGGAAAGATGTATCGCATGGAATCACCTTCCAGAGTGCATCAGAAGCTTTTAGGGGAACTTTTTTATCAGATTAAAACTTATATCAGGGAGCATAAAGGCGATTGCGAAGTGTATCTGGCGCCGTTTGCAGTCTTTATCAACAAGGACAGGTATAATTATGTGGAGCCGGATATCGTGGTGGTCTGTAATCGGGAAAGTCTGGACGATAAGGGGTGTCAGGGGGCGCCGGACTGGGTGATTGAGATTGTGTCGCCGGGCAGCAGAAAGATGGATTGCTCGATAAAGCTTTTCAAGTACCGGGCTGCAGGCGTGCGGGAGTACTGGATAGCGGATTCTGTGAAAGGGACGGTGGTGGTTCACGATTTTGCGACAGGAGACTATGCGGAATATACCTTTGCAGATAAGGTGCCGGTGGGGATTTATGAGGATTTGCAGATTGATTTCACACAGGTGGATATAAGTTAATGGACTGGAGTCGTTGTTATTTTGTGACAAGTGAGATATATAATATTCTGCAGATTCTGCTGTGGGCTTTCGCATATTACTATCTGGTGAGAGACTTTGTGCAGAAGAAAAAGACGGCGCTGTTAACCGGATTTACTTATCTGGCAGTTATGCTCATATTATGGTATGTACCATATTATCTGTCAAGCTTTTGGGCCTATCTGATTGGGGTGGTATTGAGTCTGGCTGTCATGTGCCTGATGGAAAGGAAAAATTTTCTGCAGAAAATTTTCCTGGCATGGACATTTTATGCCGTTCGCTGGCTGGTGGCACGGATTGCTGTCACGGTTGGTTCGCTGTTATGGAAGGGATGCCTGCTCTGGAATTCGGGATATATAGATGCGGAGAAGGGATACTATCTGTTTTTGACAGAGAATGTGATAGGAGTTCTTACGGAGATTCTATTGATTCTCATGGCATTGGGACTGATTGTGAAGACATATTGCGGTAAAGAACAAAAGATGCAGGGGCGGGAGTTTCTGCTGATGTCTCTGCCGTCATTTGCAAGTGTGATGGGATATGCCTATGTGAAATATATATGGGAATCACCGATTGGATTACAGTACAGCGAAGTTGATTCTTCGGTTTTATATCATGGGATGGTTATCTTGTATTGTCTGAGTTTATATGTACCAATACCGGTGATGATCATGCTGTTTCAGAATATTAAGGCAAGACAGCAGGAAGAGACGAGGGAAGAACTGCTTGCCGGACAGATGGCGGACATGGAGCGGCACATCAGGGAAGTGGAAGAGCTGTATCGGGAGATACGCAGCTTGAAGCATGATATGGGTAATCATATCATGGTGATGCAGAAACTGAACGGTAAAGAGCAAGAACAGTATGCCAGATCCCTGCAGGAGCAGTATACGGCTGCAGCGGAGGGAATAAAGAGCGGGAATCCGGTTACCGATGTGATTCTGTTGGAGAGAAGCCGGGAGGCGAAGGCGAAAGGGATTGCTTTTGATTGCCGCTTCCTGTATCCGGCGGGCAGGAAAGTGGATGCCTTTGATCTGAGTATTATCCTGAATAATGCCTTGGCGAATGCGATTGAGGCGACGGATAAAGGCTGCATCAGAATTACCTCATCTTTGCGGGAAAATGTGTATATGATTGAGGTAGAGAACTCCTTTTACCATAAGATTGTCATGGATAGAGAGTCACAGCTGCCGGTTTCCACGAAAGAAGATAAAGCGTTTCACGGGTTCGGGCTGCGCAATATCAGGCGGGTTGCACAGAAGTATCATGGAGATATGGAAGTGGAAACCACAGGACAGGTGTTTCGGCTGAGTGTGATGCTGCAGGTTTGCAATTGACCGTCATGAACCGTCTCTCATTATGCCCTGTATGTTTACAACAGAAAAAATCCGCTTCACAACAGAAGTGATTATCTTTGCCTCCTTGTCATTCGATATAGAATACGACAACAGAGTTATCTGTCAACACATAGTATGACAAGGAGGAAGAAGGCATGATGATAGGATCGGTAAGCGGCAGCAGCAGTCAGGGTATGCAGCCGGGTAAGATGGGCAGCAAGAAGGATGATCCGGTGGCTAAGGGGATTCAGGATAAGATCAATCAGGCACAGAAGGAACTGCAGGAATTAAATGGTAAGCAGGGAATGACGCCGGAGATGAAGCAAAAGAAACGCCAGGAACTTCAGAAAGAAATCAGTGACCTGACCATGCAGCTTCGCCAGCATGAGATGGAAGAGAAAATGAAAGAACGGGAAGAAAGAAGGCAGGCGGAGGATAATCCGCTGGGACTTCCCGAGAATCAGAAGACCGCACGTAAGGACTCCGGAAATGGTGTGGAAATGGGAATTTCAGCGGCAGGTATGGAGGCGCTGATTTCAGCGGACGGGGCCAGAAAGACAGCGGATACCCAGGGCAGTGTGGCACAGCGTATGGAAGGTAAGGCGGGTGTGCTTGAGGCAGAGATGAAAATGGACAGCGCCCGCAATGGGGATACCAGCAGTAAGCAGGAACAGCTCGCCGACGTCAACGCTAAGGCCCAGGCTGCACAGACAGCGCAGATGAGTTCCTTGCGTAAGGCTGGCGAGGAACTGGAGAAGGTAGCTGATGCGGGAGTAAGCGCAGAAGGTGTGCAGAACAAGGCGGAAGAGAAAGTCGAATCCAAGGATGCTGCCGAAAATGATGCAAAGGACGGACAGCAGGAAGGAAATAAAAATGGAAGCGGCAGCGGCGAAGAGCAGAAAGACGGATATGCGCCGGTGGATGTGAGAATATAAGATTTATGACAGGCTGTTTGCTATCGGATTAAGATAGCAGACAGTCTTTTCAGTTTCAGGAAGCTATGATAAAATGAATGCAGAAAACCAAGCGGGACTTATTTGCTGATTTCCAGGCAGCATCCCGGATGTGACAGCATTGCAATATGAGAAAAGGATGAATGTGGAGCATTATGAAAACGAGAAGAAATCATAACTTTCGAATAGGAAGAGGCCTTGGAGTGAGTTTGATAACACTTGTTCTTTTATGCGTTTTAACGGCATGCGGGAGCATGTCTGCCATGGGCACCGGCAGATTGGCCGTGGAAGATAACAAGGGAACCGGTCCTTCCGAACTGACAGTACATTATATGGATGTGGGGCAGGGGGATGCCATTCTGCTTGCCTGCGGCGGAGAATATATGCTGATTGATGCGGGGGACAATAACCAGGGTACCGCCGTTCAGAATTATCTGACCAAGCAGGGGGTAAAAACCTTAAAATACGTGGTGGGCACGCACCCGGATGCCGATCATATAGGCGGTATGGATGTTATCTTATATAAGTTTGACTGCCAGACAGTGATGATGCCGGATGTGGTAAATGATACGGCCACGTATCGGGATGTCCTGGATACCATGAAAGCCAAAGGATATCGGAACACGGCTCCTGTGGCAGGCAGAAGTTATACGCTGGGAGATGCAGGATTTACGATTGCAGGGCCCACAAAGTCCTATGAAGATACGAATAATAATTCCATTGTAATACGGCTGACCCATGGGGATAACAGTTTTCTCTTTACCGGAGATATGGAGGAGGAAGCGGAGGGTGATATTTTAAGCAGCAAGAAATCAGTGCAGGCTGATGTGCTGAAAGTGGGTCATCACGGGAGCAGAAGTTCTTCCTCAGAGGCATTTCTGGAGGCCGTTGCGCCTTCTTACGCGGTGATCAGCTGTGGAGAGGACAACAGCTATGGGCATCCCCATGCCAAGACACTGAATGCCCTGCGAAAGATGGGCGTACAGGTATTTAGGACAGACGAACAGGGCACGGTTACAGCCTCCTCAAATGGCAGTCAGATTACATGGAACTGTGCGCCGTCTGATACCTGGAAAGCGGGAGAGAGTACCCAGAGTCAGGATACCCGGAAAGTGGAAAATACGGCGCAGGCAGACACAGCGCCTGCAGCAGATATGCCGTCGGCAGGCAGCTATATCGGAAACCGCAGGAATCAAAAACTGCACCGTTCTACCTGCCGTACACTGCCGGCGGACAAAAATCAGGTGCCTTTCCAGACAAGGGAGGAAGCAGTGGCAGCAGGATACGATGATCCCTGCGGCAACTGTAAACCGTAGTTGTCTGCATATGGGAAAAACTTTATGATATCGGCAGGATAAACTTTTAAAATTACAAAAATGTTACAAGTCATCAAAAAGGAATAGGA
>CAJTOO010000021.1 GCA_910577735.1 uncultured Lachnospiraceae bacterium | reverse complement strand
TTGCTATGCCCTTCATTTCTTGGCTGTCTTTTACTTATTTGTTTCAAACTTTTATTCCTCCCCTTCTGCTCCTGTTTTCTTTAACTTACTGATAATTTCTGACAATCGAAAATCCAGTATATTGTCTGAATTAACTAAGTGGTTTCTTCGCCTGCACAAAAATCTGCCCAATCTCATTTCCTCTATCGGTATAATGCATCTGGTCAATCTGAAGATCACAAAACCCTATTTCACTGAGCAAACCTGTTATTTCATCCTTATCAAAAAAATGAGTCATTCCCCTTTCCTGCAAACTACCGCAAGGTATATTAACAAATGTATCTTTTTCGATTTCTTCCCCCCTCCCATAACCTGTTGTGTCTTTTGAAAACATGGATGTAAACATTTGTCCACCTGGTCTGAGCATACTATATATTTTCTCATACATTTTTATAATATAATCAATCTTATTGGCATATATAGATACACTGTCAATCACACAGTCAAAAAAATCATCCTCGTAATCTAATTCCAGTGCATCTCTTACCCTTAAATCTGCCTTTAGTCCTTCCTTTTCCAGTCTATTATTAACTCTGGCAACTGCGCTTTCAGACCCATCAAATGCATAGACGTCAAATCCTTCTTTTGACAAATACCACGTATGGCTTCCACCACCGCAGCAAAAATCCAACACTTTGATTGTCTTGCGATCCTTATTATAAAAATTCCTTGCCATAAATCGTATGACTGGTTCTGTAGGATACTTCCCCCATTCTTGTCTTTTATGAAGTATTTCCCATGTTGTGTCAAATGATTTCATCTCATATCCTTTCTTTATTATCCGCTATGTAATTTATTGACGATACTGCAACAGCATCTTTGCTTTCACTCCATGCTCATTTTCCCATCTTTTTATTAGTTTCTCGTAAATTTTCTGATCATGCACACGCTTTCCTATATAAAAATGTTTACAATTTGAAGAAAATTTCTTTTTAAACCTAAACAAACTGTCTTCCGGTGAATCAGTTAAACCTCCGCCCAGATGCATCTCTTTGCATCCCTCCCTTTTGGCATATTTAATCGCTTCCCACAAAAGTATGTTATTGGGAGCAAAGTTCAAATATTCCTTCCTGCTTCCTGATAAATGATAATGAAAATAATCTCCGTATTTCATAAAAATTGCCGCTGCCAATGTTTCAGCATTCTTTCTCACACGCAACAACACGAAATTGGAGTTATTTATAATTTCATCATAATACTTCTTTTCAAAAAAATAGAAATCCCTCGCTCTTACCTTTCTCATAGTCTGATTATAAATTTCTAAAAACTCGTCATAATCTTTGCTGATTTCAACCTCCAGACCGCTTTTCATGCATTTCCTAATTGTATTTCTATTTTGTGTTGATATATCATGCATCCAAATTTCATCAATATGTTTTTCCAGATCTATGCTCACTGTCATACGATTATGTAAAATTTGTATTTTTTCTTTAAAAATTTTCTCATTTCCTAAAAGAGGATGAAAGCGAATGAATTCTGCAATAATATTTTCCTGCTGACAATATTCTAAGAATGCTGTTTCAAAGGCCCTTTCAAAGATACAATCGTCGCTTTTTATAACAGGTCCGCCATATCCATAAGCAGTTTCAATATCATAAAATCGAGAATTATCCTTTTTATAATCAACAATATGCCTTATGTACGGATAAAGAGCTACATTGTCTTTCGTCTCATAAACAAACAACTGCGCTTCTCCGCCTTCTGTCAGTTCACCCATTTTACAATATTGTCTTGTATAATAAATATCTTGTTTCTCTTTTGGTAATTCACTGATATATTTATCCCATAACCTGTCATTACTTTTGAGTATCATCCAACCAGCCATTCCCTCATACATCCTGCCACGTAATCGGCTCTTCTTTCTCTACATTTCTTTTCAATTTCCGCCCTAATAAAACAGGCAAAAATTCTGGCCCAATGCCAATGCCCGGTCTTTTAAGACAGAACATATCTTCTGTTAAAATCGTCCCTGCTTCTAACTCCCGTGAAGATAAAATGCTTCGACGCACCTGTTGCATCATCACTTTTTCCTTAGCTGTAGGTTTCTTATTCCCATCTCCTAATAACTTTTCTGTATTTCTTATATGTCGCACATATTCTGCAAATTCTTTTGGCGGCATGGAAGCTTTATGGTCTGGCCCTTTCATCTCTCTGTCAATCGTAATATGCTTTTCGATAATGACAGCTCCCATAGCAACCGCTGCTACTGCTGCCTCAAATTCCAACGTATGATCAGAGTATCCCACTGGCAAATGAAATGCGTTTCTTAACGTAACCATTGCTCTGAGGTTTACATCCTCAACATTAGTCGGATAATCTGTTGTACAATGCATTAAATTAATATCCTGCGCACCATTCTCAAGCAATACATCCACTGCCTTTTCTACTTCTCCCAACGTGCTCATTCCGGTTGACAAAATAATCTTTTTCCTGCTTTGCGCAATCTGCTTTAAAAACGGATAGTTTGTAACCTCCGTTGAGCCTATCTTTATTGTTGATACGTTCATGTCAACAAGACATTTTAGGCTTTGCTGCCCATCAGGAGTTGAAATGAAATCAATGCCCAGTTCCTCACAATATTGCTTCAATATTGTAAAATCTGTAAAAGGAAGCTCCACTTTTTTTAACATATCGAGCTGTGTCTCTTCTATCGTATCATTCTTTTTTTGATATTCTGCTTTATCCGCTTTGACACCTGTACTCTCTTCTGCTTTAAATGTCTGAAATTTCACAGCATCTGCGCCACATTTCTTCGCTATATCAACCAATTTTTTGGCAAGTTCCAGACTTCCATTATGGTTTACTCCTGCTTCCGCAATAATATAAACGCTCATATCTTATCCGTCCCAACACAGATTTTTCTTTAAAAGTCTATCATCCAATTCAATTTGACTCAGAACATCTACAATTCTTTTGCTAGTGTCTCCTTCACCATAAAGGCTCTTGGAATGCTGTACAATTTCGGCAAATTCTTCGCTTAAGGCTCTATCAATTGCATTTCTAATCTCCTGCTGCTTATAACCGCAGCATACAATACTATCAGCCATAAGCCGTCCTCTTTGGCGGTTACCAATATTGACTGTTGGAATCTTTAAAAACGGTGCCTCTATAATGGCACTGGAGGAATTTCCAACTACAGCTCCACAATAACGCATAACGTTTAGATACCGCTGACTCCCCAAATTATGTATCAAACATACAGATTCTCTGTCTCTCGCAAATTCTTTCCATTTACAAATAATCAGCTCACTTCCATCATCAGAATTAGGATAAGTAATAATTATGGTTCCTTTATAATCAGAAAGTGCTTGCGTGATATTATCCATCTGTGATTCAAGTTCCGCAAGCTCCAACGTAACCGGATGATATGTCACCAACAATGTTTTTTTGTCAATATTTATATTTAATTCGGTTTCTATTTCTTTCTTACTGATAACTTCCATGCTTTTGATATTCTCTATCCCCGGATCTCCAACCTCAAAGATTCTCCATGACTCTTCCCCCATTTTCTTAATATTATCTGCATATGGAGATGCACCTGGAAAATGAATATGCGACATTTTAGTAATTGCATGTCTGATTTGCTCATCCATTGCTCCCTCAGTCTGTTCCCCTCCTGATATATGTGCAATTGGTATGTGCAGTCCGACTGCCGCAGATGCTGCCGCGAGCATTTCATATCGATCTCCTAATAACAATAAAACATCAGGCCTTTCTTCACGGAAAGCCTGGGATAAGTGAATCATCAGCTTTCCCATTTCTACTGGTATCCTTATTTTCTCATCAGAATCACTTATTATAGGAATCTCTTTCCAGATTTCAAACCTATCCTTTTTTATCTCTTCCACTGTATATCCGTATTTCTCTGAGAGGTGTGCTCCTGTTACCACGATATACAATTTTAAACTTTCCGAATGTTCAATCCCCCATAGTATATTCTTTAATACGCCATACTCCGCCCTGCTGCCTGTCAATACCATTATTTTTCTTTTCATTTTCTCCCTCAACGATTCACAAAACAGTTCATCGCATACTATAACCCTATATATTATCTGACGCCTTTTTAACTTCAAGCCGTTTTGATTCTAAAATGGCTTCTGCAATTATAAAATCAAATTCTGAATCGATATCTATAGAATGACTTTGTTCCATAATATACGCATAACTCTTTTCCAAATATAGATTCTCAATGTTATGAAGCGCCTTATCATTAACGATATATATTGCACCATTTAATCGATAATAGGTCGACAGCTGTTGGCGACATGAAACGTTATCATCTGTCTGTGCAAAATGTTCCATGGATAAATTGGGTTCTATAACATTGCTCCAAAGCGGAGAATGTTCTGCCTCACAAACACTGATGATTGAATTCGCATCTTTATCGTCAAATAACTTATGTGCCTGAATAATATCATCTGCGCTTCTTAAGGGTGATGTTGGCTGCAGAAGAGTAATCGAATCAAATTTGTGTCCCTGTTCTGTATATTGTTCTACCACCTCTTTAACGACATCCCATGATGTCGGCCTGTCTCCTGATGTACTTTCACTTCTCAGAAACGGAACCTCTGCCCCGAACTTTTTTGCAATTTCAGCATATCTTTCTGAATCGGTTGAAACCATCACTATATCAAATATACCAGAATCCAGTGCCGCCTTTATTGTATATCCTACAAGCGGAATCCCCTGTAATAACTTTATGTTTTTATCTTTCAGCCCTTTAGAGCCTGAACGAGCCGGTATTACAGCCAATCTTTTTCTTTTCATAACTTACTGCTCTTTCTTTCCACAAAATCCATCTTCATCTTTTATCGTAATCTTTTTCGTCAGTATCCCAATTTCACCTTCATCTTTTCCAGTTCATCAATCTGCCCCATATCAAACCATGCCTCCTCGCCAATCGGATATATCCCAACCCGCTTTTCTGCTTTCATATACTTTTCAATGACCGCCGGGAAATCTATTGGCTCGTTATATTCCAAATCCTCGATCACTTCCGGCTCTACAAAATAACATCCTGTATTTGTAAAAAATGACATATTCGGCTTTTCCTGCATAGATGAAATCGCCCCGTCTTCCCCTATATTGACTACCCCATAAGGGATCGTAAAATTTTTCAGAGAACATACCATTGTAATGATGTTTCCTGACTCGATATGCTGCCTGTATGCCTTTGTCAAATCATCATCAATCAGGATATCACAGTTCGTCAGAATAAATGTGTCCTTTATTTTCCCTTTCAGTAAACTGATTCCACCCCCCGTTCCAAGCTGCTTTTCCTCTGTGATAAAATCAAGTAGATACTTTTTGTCAAGCTCATCAAAATATGCTTTTATCATATTTCTTTTGTAATTAACTATCATATAAAACTGACTGCATCCATATTCATAAAAAAGATTAATAATATACTCTGCTATTGGATAATCACCAACAGGGATTAAAGGCTTTGGCAGGATATTTGTGTACGGCGAAAGCCTTGTCCCCAATCCTCCTGCCATGATAACAACTGGTATCTCTTTATCGAACACACTATGCTCTTGCATTGAATCATTCGCGAAGATTATTTTTTTAATCAAATGTTCTTTATCTACAATCGGAACTGCATCAATTTCTTGCTCCCTTATCATACGCATTGCCAAGTTTTCCTCCTGCTCATATAGAAACTTGGGCTGATAGTTGGCTACGCATTTAACAGGCATCTGCAAATCTCCTTTTTTCAATATCCATCTGCGGATATCTCCATCCGTGAGCGATGCTAAAAGTTTTCTGTCCCTATGTACAAACAGAATTTTCTTTCCGCTTTTATCAAGCCTCTGTATCGCATCCAATATGCTTTTATCTTCCTCTATATATACGTCATTCATATCTGATGTTCTATCTTCCTTATAAGTTATAGATATCAATCTTATATTTGTCCAAATTCTCTTTCAAAAAAACTATTGTATCTTTTAATCCCTTTTCCAAAGAATATTGGGGTCTCCATTCCGTCAGCTGCATGATTTTTTCATTGCACCCAAGCAGCCTGTTGACCTCACTCTTTTCCGGTCTCAGTCGTTCCTCATCACAAACAATTTTTGCTTCCGGATTAATCTGTCTAATCAATTCTTCTGCAAGCTGTCCTATGGAAATCTCCTTCTGTGTTGCAATATTAATTTCCTCTCCGACTGTTTTATCCGATTCATAAATGGAAATAAACCCATTAACCGTATCTTTCACATAATTAAAATCTCTTGTCGGTGTCAATGAGCCAAGCTTTATTTCCATCTTACCCGCAAGCAGTTGTGTGATAATCGTAGGAATCACTGCCCTTGCCGATTGCCGCGGCCCATATGTATTAAACGGTCTTACAATCGTCACCGGTAAACCAAAAGAACGATAAAAACTTTCCGCAAGTCTGTCCGCACCAATCTTGGTCGCGGAATATGGTGACTGCCCTTGGAACGGATGTTTTTCGTCAATCGGAACATACTGTGCCGTCCCGTAGACTTCTGACGTAGACGTTACAAAAACCCTTCTTATGTCGTGTCTCTTCGCCGCTTGTAAAATGTTCAGAGTTCCTTTGATATTCGTATCAACATAGGTATCCGGTGAATGGTAGCTGAATGGTATTGCAATTAATGCCGCCAAATGAAACACCGCATCAACACCTTTCACTGCTTCCTCCACACCATTTGGATCGCGGATATCCCCTTGAAAAACCTCTACATCCTTCATAATGTCTTTAGACAGTGTATCCAACCAGCCCCAATTGTTAAACGAGTTATAATACACAAATGCCCTGACCTGATATCCTTTTTTCACCAACTCTTCTGTTAAATGGCTTCCAATAAATCCATCAGAACCTGTTACCAATACCTTCATGTTAACCATCCCATTTATCGTAAAATCATTTTTAAATACACTAAATTATTCTGTCACTACATCCACATTCTGTATCATAATCGGTTTTCCTGTCCGTTGATACATTTGTACAACACTGCTGCTATCACCATAATACGCATCACTCAATGCAATTGCCCTGTCCAATTCAGCTGTGTCATCATAAATACCCCAACCCTCTTGTATATATTTGTCCACGATTTCCCGGTATTCTTCCAACAGCAGAGATCTCATTGACTCAATCGTTGCCTGAATCAACGGATGTGGCCGCCACAATAACGCCACCTCATCTCGATTTTCCTTAAAAATCTCAAACACCGACTTCATCTTCCAAAGCATTTTCTCCCCATGCCGCAGAAGTGCGCTCACACCCGTATTATAGAAAACAATCTTCTTCCGGCTTCCGTCCGTTTTTTCTAATATTCTCAACCATTCCGCCGGAATTTCCAGCCCTTCTTCTTGCGTATGTAAAACCTTATCAATCTTTGGCGAACCAAGGCCCAGGAATTTATTTTCTAAAAATTTCCGATCCACATGTTCCCCGTTCAGCCCCATTTCTTTCGCGGCCTTTATATATTCACTGATGTAAATCTGCCGCATATTTTCCGATTGAACAATTACCTGATTCGCATAAAGGGTCCCGGGTGTAAAGCAAAAATGCTTCATGCTGTTAATTTTTTCGTCTTCATCCGGATTTATTTCATTTAATATAAAATAAGGTATATATACTATTTTTTCTGTGTACTTTCTCAATTCTCTTGCATAAAAACTCGGATGCACACTAGTCACGTGGTTGCATTCATCATACGGATTATGAATATAAATCACATCTGGATGCTCCGTTTCCAAATCAAACGTCTCCCAAGATACTATCGGTACATCATCAGGATACTGCTCTCCCTCATAGTGCATCCTGCTGAAGCTTCCGTCCGGATTTTTGTCAAAATAAGGAATCGGGACAACGTAAGCATCACAACTTGAATCAGCAGCAGCAGCCTTCCAGACACTTTCAAGACTGTCCCACATGGATACCTTATAAGGCAAAAAGACCACACTCGTTCTCGATGGAATATCATTTCTCACACTATTCTCTATCCGGATTAGTTCCCGACGGAGGTTTTTGTAAACTTTATCCACATTGACAACCTGCTGTTGACTGACCTGCTTATAAGTCTGATACAGCTTTTCACAGTAATTTTCCAATAATCCTACTGTAACAAACTCTTCTCCTTCGCACTCCTCAATCATCTCCCCCATCTGAATAGCACTCTCCTGGCACTGCTCCAAAAGGGTCAGCACGGCACCACTGTTGCCTATTCCCATCATCTTTTTAATGCCAATCTGCGCCTTATCCATTAGCCCGATGACTGACATTATCTGGTTTTTCTGTGATCTCTTCATATATCTGGCCTGTCCTATCAAAAGTAAAACAATGTCTTATGTTTTTATCGGCAGTTTACAGAGAAAACTTTACATCCGGATGTACCTCGTCCTGATTCATCACATCATCCGCTATAACATTCTTCTCCTTTTCACCTATGCCAATGGCAATTGTTGCATAAAGAGAACCTGCTTCTATATCCATTTATCAATTCATCCTGAAATGCAATCACTTCTCTGCTGTTTAAAATATCCTTTAAAGGAGTTTCAAATATATTACCTATTTTATAAGGTGTTCTATAATCCAGACAACATGTCCCAATTTCCCCATTCCACGCTAAACGGATAACTAACATCAAAACTTAGCTTCATTATCATATCCGCTTCTTTTCTTTTTACATAGCAATCTATAATCATAAATACAGTCGTCTTCTGCATCAAAAATACCTATTACTCTTCTTCCACTTACAACACGCTCATAATATATTTCCAAAAAGCAACTGCTGGTTATTAAAATATCCTTTTGATCATCAAGCGTTTTAACACGCTCAACACCTTCAATACTTTCTGGCAAAGTGTGATTATTATCATAGAAAACAATACCCGAATATTTCTCCTTAAGGTTCTTCCATGACTCCGATTCCAAAAACCTTTTCCCTGTTTTCCCCCCCCCCATACAAACACAATTGCGACATTTGTTTCCATCCTTCCACACTAATTTATTAACTACAGCAACTCACTTTCGGCATTAAGCATCAAACTGGAAGTTCATCAACATTTTTAAAATCTTTACTCCCTTTAATCAATATACTGTAATTATACAAATTATCTATTAATTTTGCAAAAAATACTTCAAATATATCTGCCTGAATTTTCTTCGTTTACTTAATCAGACATTTTTCGTAATTAACCTTTCGTTAAATCCATTCCCATATTTTACCATTTTATATCCATATCATTTAATTCAATCCCTTTCATATTTAAATTCATGTATAGTCTATCTGTAAGACAGTATGTTTTCTGTCCACGTCAACTACAAACTTAAACTATTTTACTTTCGGAGAAAACTATGGAATTTGGTGAATTTCTGGCTAAATTACGCAAAGAAAGAGGATATTATCAAAAAGAAGTGGCCGCCTATCTAAATGTAACTGTTGCGACCATCTCCAACTATGAAAAGAATGTTCATGCTCCCGACCTCGACACCCTTGTCAAACTGGCGGATTTCTATGATGTATCTACCGATTATCTCTTACAGAGAACCAGATTTAAATCAAGCATTCGCTCGCTCAACAAACGTCTGTCGGCCGACTATACCGTAAGCGATATCGTCAATACAACTCTGGAACTGGACAGACGTAATATCTGTGCCCTTTTGGATTATTATGAATTGCTGCGTCTGCGCAACTCTATTCAGCCCATGAAATAGCAGCAGATGCCAGGCTTCGCCTGACATCCTTATGTGCATAAACCTGCCGACTGGTTCTTCCGCCAGAAAAGACAGTTGCCTTCTATCCAATCAACACTTCCTTGCCCTCAAATGCAAACCCATACTTTCTGATCTTCTCCTGCGGGACCTCTTCCCAATAGCCATTTACATAGGCTTTCTGCCTACAATCCGGCCTACAACCTGTCATTACATTTTCATTGTACCCTTTTGCCCCCCTTTCTTCAATCAAAAAAGCCCCGCACCACTCCTTAAATATTGTACAGTATAAAGGTAAGAATAAACACTTACAACGAACGTACTAAAACGATATATACAATTACTTTTGGAGAAAACTATGGAATTTGGTGAATTTCTGGCTAACCTGCGCAAGGAAAGAGGCTTTTATCAAAAAGAGGTAGCCGCCTACCTGAATGTGACCGTGGCCACCATCTCAAATTACGAAAAAGGTGTTCACGCTCCCGACCTCGACACGCTGGTAAAACTGGCTGATTTCTATGACGTATCCACAGATTACCTTTTGCAGAGAACCCAATGTAAAGCAAGTATCCGCACACTCAACAAGCGTCTGTCTTCCAACTATACTATAAGTGATATCATCAACACCACACTGCAGTTGGATGGCCGCAATATCAATGCCTTGCTCGATTACTATGATCTGCTGACGCTGCGCAATTCTCTCCGGCAGGAAAAATAATTTTGAAACCGCCCTTTATCTTTGCTTTCTTCTGGTTTATTTGCATCCATATGTAATTTGTCGCATTTTACATATCAATTTGTTGTTCAAATCCTCTTTTTACTACATTCTAATACCTGTTCCCATTACAGTTTGCTTCCATATACATATACATACACATCTTCACATCTCTCTTCTGTCCCTTCACGCCAAAATATGATATACTCATATCCATATACAGCAAACAGTTCTGCCGCATCCATATCCTGGCGGCACAGACCCCAATGGAGACGAAACACTATGACTATCCTTTACATCGAATGGAACAGTTTTGGCAATGAAGATATGAAAGAAGCCTTTCAGGCAGAAGGCCATACCCTGGTCTGCTTTCCCTTCTCTAACAAGGAGGGCCGGCACGACGAATCCGTAGAGTCTTCCCTTATGGGAGTGTTGCGGAATGAGACTCCTGACGTTGTCTTCTCCTTCAATTACTTCCCGCTGATCTCCAATGTCTGTAAAAAGGCCGATATCCGTTATATTTCCTGGGTTTATGACAGCCCTTATGTAATGCTCTACTCTTACACAGTCATCAATCCCTGCAATACCATCTATGTGTTTGACAAGGAATTATGTCAGGAATTTTCACGTGCCGGTATCCCTACCGTACACTACCTTCCCATGGCAGCTAATCCTGACAGGCTGGACAGGCTGACAACAGCCCCGATGCCAGATGCTGCACCCATAAAGACCGCTGCAGATATGGACATTCCTGCCGCTTCGCCGCTTTCCCAGCAATATGATATCTCCTTCGTTGGTTCCCTCTATACGGAGAAGCACAACTTTTTTGAACGGATGACCAGCTTAAACGACTACACCAAAGGTTATCTGGATGCTCTCATGTCCGTTCAGATGAACATTCAAGGCTATAACTTTATTCAGGATTCATTGTCTCCCATTATGGAAGATTTATATCAGGCGCTCCCTATGGATCCAAATGCTGACGGCGTGGAAACAAGAGAATATCTCTATGCCCAATATGTGATCAACCGTAAGATCACCGGCCTGGAACGTGCTTCGCTTCTCAAGGTCATTACCAGTCATCACACCCTTGACCTGTTTACTCATGACAGAAGCTACTCCCTGCCAAATCTGGTAAACCACGGTCCTGTGGACAACGTGACGCAAATGCCTTTGGTCTTTAAACAGAGCAGGATAAATCTGAACATCTCCCTGCGCAGCATCAAGAGCGGTATCCCCCAGCGCGCCTTCGATATCATGGGCAGCGGCGGATTTCTCCTGAGCAATTTTCAGGCTGATTTTCTGGATCACTTTATCCCGGGTGAGGATTTCGATTACTATGAAAGCCAGGCCGATCTGCTTGCCAAGATTGACTATTACCTGACCCATGATAAGGAACGTCAGGCAATTGCCGAAAACGGGCATGATAAATTGGCGGCCGCCCACACCTACAGGCACAGAGTGCGTGAAATGCTGTGTCAGATATAGAAATTATCCCTTAATCGGCCACTCCCAATAACTTTGGTCAAATGCTGTAAAGTCAATTGCAAAATCCTCATAGATTCCCACTGGAATCTCATCCGTAAAAGTATAATCCGTCTCAGTATCACGGTTAAAATCATATACTTTAACCATCTTTTTCATAGGATCAATAATCCAGTATACCTGCACCCCTGACGTCCGGTATTTAAAAAGTTTACGGACATAATCCATTTTCTTACTGCCAGGCGAAACAATCTCCACCAGCCAGTCCGGCGCGCCATGGCATCCTTTCCGGTCGAGCTTATCCACATCGCAAATTACCAGCAGATCAGGCTCCACATAATTGTATACATCATTGTTGATATACACTGCAAATGGTGAAAAATACACTTTACATTTCCCACCGCGGCTCCTGATATACTGACGAACTACAATGTACAGTTCCCCCAGAATTTCCTGATGCACCAAATCCGGCGAATCCATTCTGAACATTTCGCCATCAATCAGTTCTGCCCTTTCTCCCTCTGGCAGCGCTTCGATATCCTTAATGGTATACACTCTCTTTTCCGTTTTCATACATTCTTTCCTCACTACATTTTCCTGCATCGCAAATCTCCTTTCATGTGTTGCAGAAGATTTCACGAAAACATATATGTCTCGGCTTTCTGTATTGTTCTGTGCAGATTCACAATCAGTAACCTGTTCCTCTGTTCTCAGGAAATCTTCTGCTTTTCAATTGTTGTCTGATATAAAAGCATAGATTTCCTGAAAGAATAAGATAAACCAGATGGGTGATTACCCCTATATGCTACAGAATTTATGCTTTGTAGGATGATTCTACCATGCCATTTCCTCAACGTCAATATATTTACAGAAAATTTATTAACTTTATTTCGTTTATCAAGCCCTATTCATATATTTTTCGGTAAACGGCATACTACATTTTCACTTTCGTTTCCTGGTAAATTCATATGAAAAAGGTTCTACGAGACAGCCCAGCAATATTATGTTGAAAAGAAAATCAACAAAAATCAACTCAGTTCCCTTTATCGGTTTACGCCTCTCCCCAAAAATGTTATGATAATAACATCATTTACAATCCGCAAAGGAGCCGTCATGCAGCCTATTTCCGTATGTATCATTGCCAAAAACGAAGAATCCAGAATTGAGCAGTGTCTCTTATCCGTAAAGCCCTATGACTTTGAAATCGTAGTGGTGGATACTGGTTCCACTGACCGGACAAAGGAGATTGCCAAAAGGTATGCAGACAAAGTTCTGGACTTTGCATGGTGTGATGATTTCAGCGCCGCCAGGAACTTTTCCCTGCGGGAAGCTTCCCACAACTGGATTTTCATGTTGGACTGCGATGAGACCGTCAAATATCTTGATTTGGAAGAGCTCACTTATTTCCGCAAGCATCTTTCGGACAGTGTGGGGTCCGTTTCCCGGGAAAATCTGGTGACAGAGAATGGCACCCTCACACTCAACAACACGGATTACACGGAGCGGTTCTTCGACAGACGCCTGTACCGCTACACAGGCATAATCCATGAACAGCTCACACCCATACGGGGACATGATTTCCCCAACTACCTGCTCAAGACCACCATCCTGCACACCGGTTACGACATGACGGATGCAGAGCGGGATGCCAAGTATCAGCGCAATTACACCCTCTTATTAAAGCAGCTGGCCTTAGAACCTGACAATCCCTATCTCTACTATCAGCTTGGCAAGAGCTGTGAGATTTTAAGGGACTATGCCCGTGCCTGTGAATATTACGATAAGGGACTGACTTTTGATCTGGATCCGGAA
This sequence comes from uncultured Lachnospiraceae bacterium, assembly GCA_910577735.1. Classification (GTDB taxonomy): domain Bacteria; phylum Bacillota; class Clostridia; order Lachnospirales; family Lachnospiraceae; genus UBA3282. The sequence continues at coordinate 45,343 of CAJTOO010000021.1, read as the reverse complement.
CTTGCCTATGTGCAGGCTATGGTAGTTTCCTACGGCAACGCCCTGTTGTATTGCGGTAATGCCGAGACGGCATTGGGTTTTGAAGGTATCTATGATGAATTTTGCACTGTGACGGATTTCGTCTATCTGATGGGTAATATTTATCGTGAGAACGCTATGTACGAACAGGCGCTGGAGCAATATCAGAAAGTCATGGGCATGCCGCCCGGCAGACAAAGCGGCACCAACAGTTTTCTTCCCGTTTATCAGTCCGGCATCATATTTGAAGCACTGGGAGACATAAATTCCGCCACAGCCTGCTACAGACATTGCACGGGCTTTGCACCGGCTGCTGCAAGGCTTGCGGCCCTGTCTCCGGAAAGCTGAACAAAACCGCAAAACAGCGTGAACAGAACATCTCACATATGCTGCGAAATCCTGATTCTTAAATGACCAGGAATACCCGGTCAAAATAGTGAACCTAAAAGGAGAGCCCATGATTCCCATATCCGTCTGTATTATCACCAAAAATGAAGCCTCCCATCTGGAGCAATGCCTGAAAGCCATCAGCGCCTATCCTTTTGAGATTGTGGTGGTGGATACTGGTTCCACCGACAATTCCAGGGAAACCGCCCTTAAATACACTGACAAAGTGTATGATTTTACATGGATAGACGATTTCAGCGCCGCCAGGAATTACGCCGCCAGACAGGCCTCTCACAACATAATCTTTCCCATAGATACGGATGAATTTCTGGCCCCGTTTGATTGGGATGCGCTGCAGGCTTTGATCGAAAAGCACCCCAAATCTGTGGGCAGCATCAAGCGTCTGGACTATTTCGAGACCGACGGTGAGAAGCATTGTCAGATCTGTATCATCGACAGAATTTATAATCGGAACTACTATCATTATGATAAGCCAATCCACGAAGTGCTCACCCCTTTGACCAAGCTTCCTTATACCTCCTATGCGACTTCCATCGAGGCTGATCATGTGGGATATCTGGGCCCAGGCAATAAGCTTAAGGAAAAGGCCATGCGGGATATGGAACTTCTTTTGAAAGAACTGGACCAAAACCCCGACGAACCATATTATTATTTCCAGATTGCCCAGAGTTATATGCTGATGCGGGATTCGGAAAATTCCCTGCTCTACTTTCAAAGAGCCATGGAACATCACCCTGATCCTCAGGCCGATTACACGCATATTCTAGTATACAATTACGGGCACCTGCTTTTGGAAAAGGGGTTGTTAACAGAAGCAGACGTTCTGCTTACCTACTATGAGTATTACAGCAACAACATGGATTATCTGTGTCTGATCGGGCTTTATTACCTTCATCAGAATCAGCCCCTGAAGGCCCTGCCGGAGTTCGTAAAGGCTTTGACCGCCCCTGTGCGGGACATGACAGACCGGCGGGAACCATCCTATTATATCGGTTATATTTATGAATTGTTTGGCAAGAAGGACATTGCCAGGACCCATTATCAAAACTGCGGCAATGAGTATGCACCAGCCGTGGAAGCCTTGTCCCGTCTTGACCGATCCATCTGATGACAAACTGCGGCAACGCTCTCTTAAGTCAGGCAGCAAAGGCAGCCCTGATCGTCCTTCGCACATTGCCGGCAGAAATATATAGAAGAAAAAGCTATAAAATAAAATTTTAATCAAAAGATTTGTGCCTGCGCGCTGCCTGTCACAAACTTGTCGTACACGTTCTCAACAAAGCCTGAACCAAAAGCAGCGCAGAAATGAGGTAAAATATGATTCCGCTATCTGTATGCATCATCGGTAAAAACGAAGAAGAAAATATTGAAAAATGTCTGGCTCCTCTCGTGCCCTATGGCTTCGAGATCATTTATGTAGATACCGGATCCACAGACCGCACGAAAGAGCTGGCTGCCAAATACACTGACAACATTTATGATTTTGAATGGATCAATGACTTCAGCGCTGCCAGGAACTTTTCTCTGCAGAAAGCCTCCCATAATTATGTGCTGGTCATCGACTGTGATGAGTTCCTGACCGAGATCGACCTTGACGGTATCGAGCAAGCCATAAAGGAACATCCCCGTGCCATAGGTCTGGTACTGCGCATCAACTACTGCGAATCAAACGGTATGCTGACTTGTAATCCGGACCGTGTGGAGCGGCTTTTTCACAAACGTTATTATCACTATAATTACACCATACATGAGCAGGTATGTGATATCAGCACCAACAGCACCTACTGTGAACGTTATGATATCCCTCTCACCCTGGATCATGTGGGTTATGTTGGAAATGAAGATGCCATGCGCCTGAAAGCAGAACGAAACAATCAGCTGCTTTTTAAAGAAATTGAGAAACATCCTAACGACCCTTACTTCTATTTCCAGGTAGGACAGTCTTACAATCTGATCAGTGACTATGAGAACGCCTATATTTATTATAAAAAGGCTTTTGAACTGCCCCTCAATACAGACGAACTCTGGGTACAGTTCATGGCCACTACCTTTATCAATACCATGACACACACTGGCCGTTCCGATGAGGCAATGGCGATCTTTGAGCCAATTTACGATCATTTCGCTAACTCTGCGGACTTCTACTGCAGTATGGGCAACATTTACCTGAATCTGGAAAACCCGCAGCCCCTCAAGGCCATGATGGAATATGTAAAAGCCTCACAGTGTTCTCATGTACGTGAGGAAGGCGCCAATACCTATATTCCCTACTACAATATGGGACTGGTCAACGAAATGCTTGGGAATATCCCCTCCGCGATGACCTTTTATCAAAAATCCGCGGCTTATCATTATCCTCTGGCCATGGAACGCCTGGCCTTATTAAATGGTCAGACGCCTCAATAAAAAATCGAGCTTCGCTCGATTACGAGATCCGCTTCGCGGACTCGGATAAGCGGAAGGCTTTCCTATATTATAAAAAGTCGAGCTTCGCTCGATTACGAGATCCGCTTCGCGGACTCGGATAAGCGGAAGACTTTCCTATATTATAAAAAGTCGAGCTTCGCTCGATTGCGAGATCTGCTTCGCAGCCTCGTAAACCCAGAGCAATTTCTTATACTATAAAAAAGCAGGTTCAAATCTGCCTGTGATTAAAACAATAAAATGGAGACTACTATGATTCCCGTTTCTGTATGTATCATCACTAAAAACGAAGCAGCACACCTGGAAAACTGCCTTGCGGCCCTGCAGCCTTTTCCCTTTGAGGTTGTAGTGGTTGACACCGGTTCTTCTGACCACTCCAAAGATGTCGCCCGCCAATTTACGGACAAAGTCTTCGACTATACATGGACAGATGATTTCAGCGCCGCCAGAAACTACGCCGCCAGTTGCGCTTCTCACAACATTATCTTTCCCATTGACACCGATGAGATCATCACCTCCCTTGACTGGGATGCCTTACAGTCCATGCTTGCATCTCATCCAAAGAGCGTAGGATATATCAGGCGTCTGGATTACTTTGAGGTTAATTCTGAAATCAGACATTATGACGTCATGATTGAACGGATTTATGACAGACGCTATTATCACTATGAACGCCCCATCCATGAGGTAATCCTTCCCCTGTCCAACACTGCCCACACCTCCTATGAGACTTCCATTACCATAGATCATATTGGCTATCTGGGCGGCCAGGAGGCACTGCAAAGTAAAGCAGAGCGAAATCTTGCCCTGCTCAAAGCAGAAGTAGATAAGGCGCCAGATGACCCATATCCTTATTTTCAGATTGGTCAGAGTTACATGTTGATGCGTAATCACCAACAGGCCTGTGAATACTTTAAGGAAGCTCTATTACGCAATCCTCCCCCTGCCGAAAGCTACACCCGTGTTCTGGTAAATAATTACGGCAATGCCCTGATTGACACAGACCGGCCTGAGGACGCTATCAAGCTCCTCTCCTATTATGAATATTATGACAACAACATAGATTACCTGTGTATGATCGGCTTAAGCTACATGCTGCTGGGACAGCCTCTCAGAGCCCTTCCGGAGTTTGTCAAGGCACTGACAGCCCCCACAAGGGATTCTAACGACCCACGGGTTCCTTCCTACTATATCGGCTATATATACGAATATTATGGCAAGAACGATATCGCCAGGACACACTACCAGAATTGCGGTGACTATGCGCCAGCTATAGAAGCATTGGCACGACTCGAAGCGAAGTAAATTCTCTGGAAGATTAACAGATGGAACAAGTTTGATTGCAAGATTCGCTTCGCGGACTTGGATATACAGAAAAAAGCCCACCCTTTCGGGTGGGCTTTGGTAGTTTACTTTGCGAACTCTCTCTACTGTAGCAATTAGCCAAGTAAGGACAGTGCCAACTGGTTGGACTGATTTGCCTGTGAAAGCATGGAAGTACCAGCCTGCTGTAAGATATTGTTGTTGGAGTACTGAACCATCTCTGTAGCAATATCTGTATCGCGGATAGCTGCCTCTGCAGAAGAGGTGTTCTCAACGATGTTATCCAGGTTGTTGATTGTGTGCTCTAATCTGTTCTGGATTGCACCGAGGTCAGATCTCTGCTGAGATACTAATACCAGCGCGCCCTTGATGAATGCATTCAGGGAGTTGAAATCCTGTGCTGTTGCAACGGATGCAGCCTTACCACCATCCAACTTCATGAAGGAGTTGATCAGCTTACTAGCAACTGCGCTTGTCATAGTTGCAGAAGAATATGAACTACCCTTCAATGTAGAGAATGTTGTAGTTGTCTTATTACCAGCTGCACCAATCATAACACTCTGACCAGATGACAGTGTTGTGCTGCTATATGTGGTAGCTGTATAAGTTGCTGCCTCATTCTTAACCAGATTGTTGTAAGTAATCTTGGTATACATCTTGTTGTCGATGCCTGCTGCAAGACCTGCCATACTCATGTTCTGGATGGAGATGTCGATGTGCTGACCAGCTTCTGCACCAACCTGAAGGCCTTTAATGAAGGAACCATCTAAGAGGTTCATCTCATTGAAAGTGGTTGTGCTCTGTACACGGTCAACTTCACTCATTAACTGTCTGATCTCAGCCTGGATAGATGCACGATCTGATGTTGTAAGTGTACCATTCTCACCCTTAACAGCCAGCTCGTTCATTCTCTGTAACATATCCTCAACTTCGTTCAACGCACCTTCAGCTGTCTGTACAACACTGATACCATCCTGTGCGTTAGCGGAAGCCTGTGTAAGACCTCTGATCTGTCTTCTCATCTTCTCGGAAATGGAGAGACCTGCTGCATCATCTGCTGCACGGTTGATCTTATAACCGGAAGATAATTTCTCAGTAGATTTAGCCTGAGAAGAAGTTGTCAGTCCTAACATTCTGTTAGAGTTCATCGCTGTAATGTTGTGTTTTACTACCATAATATATTCCTCCTTGAATTTATTGCGGCATCCTTGCCGCCACTTTGTTTTTGTAAAGATATCTCCGTCCCGTCCGCTGACATCGACATCTTTACAGCTGTTCAAGTAAATTTCTTACTTTACTTGTATTATATATCGGTGTTTCTCCGATTTACTTTAGGGCAGTTATAAAATTTTTTTAATTTTTTTTGCCCGTAAGTACTACTTCTTATTGTCATAAAACTGGGGCGCAACATAATTCAGCTTGTTCATGCTGTTATAATAATTCTTGCTCGCCTTCATTTTAGACGCTGCCTTGCCGATCTGGTTCCGGCTCTTCTGAAACTGCCTCTCCGCCTTTATCTGATTGCGCATCCTGACTGCATTGATACGGACCACCTTGTCTGTGATCTGACCTATCAGCTCCTGCATATGTGCAATCTGACTGCGGTAAGCAGGCTTATTGGCAATCAATGCCTCTCTGGTACGCTCATATACAAGCTCAAAACCATCATCCAGCTTTTCAAGCGCTTCTGCCAGAGCCCCCATCCGTTCTATGGATGCGTCCAGGGCGTCCATATCCAGCTCTTCCTGCTTCAGGATCGCCTCCTGTGCTTCGTTTTCCAGAATGATATCATCCATAAGGCGGTTTTTCTTCTCAAGGCTCTCCACCAGTATCTGTACACTGCTCTGACTCATACCCGCACAACCTTTCTATGACTGTCTGCCTCGCTTCATAACTTCTTTCCAGGTATCCCTCACGCTTCTTAAATGTGAGTTTACTTCCTCCAAGATTGCCGCATCCTTTTTCATATTTGCCTCAAACAGTCTCTTCAGAAGATAGACATAAATCCTGTCAAAATCCTTTGCCACAGGATACTTATGATCCAGCGTATTTCTGAATTCCTCAATAATACGCTGTGTCTTCTTGATATTGACATGTGCTTTCTCAATCTCTCCATGCTCTATGGAAACAATCGCAATATTACAGAACTTGATTGCCCCCTCATACAGCATCAGCGTAATCTCCGCCGGGGAAGCTGTCATAATCTTATTATTTGTATACTCCGCAAAGGGATTGTGTGCCGGCATAGCCATTCTCCTCCTTGATCCAACCTGCCATTCTCTTTATCAACCGCCAAACATACTGGATACGGCATTGTTCTTGGACTCCATCTTTGCCAGAGCCGTCTCCATTGCCGAAAACTTCGCATACCACTTATCCATCAGCGCATTCAGCTTCTCTTCCTGCTTCTTGATCTTTTCCGTGTATGCATCATACTCTTTCTTCATCTGCTTGTCATTGTAGACGGTGAGCGCACTGCTTAATGTGGTGGCTGACATCTTCTTATCCAGTTCATCGTGCATATTATTGGACAGCCCTACGAAGAAGTTCATCACAGTCTCCGGCTCTGTCGCAATCATGGTGCGAAGCACATCTGCATTTCCTCTCACAGTAGCATCATCCTGGTCACCATCGATATGGAACGCATTTCTTTCATTATCCTTCGACGCGAAATATCCCAGTGTTGCAATGCCAAAATCAGACAGATACATATTCTTGCCATTCACGGATACACCTTTTAACATCACGTTCTTCATGGCCGAACTTACTGTGCTCAGCGTAGAGTCTCTGCGCAGCAGGGAGTCTTTGATCTTCTTCTCCCACTCTTCAATCTCATCATCCGTCATTGCCTCCTTCTCCTCTGAAGTAAGAGGCTCGTAATCCTTCGCAGACTCTGCGTTATACATGCCATCCATCTCATTGATCAGCGCATTGTACTCGGTAAAGAGTCCCTTGATCATATCATAAATACCGTCTGTATCTGTGGTGGTAGATAACGTAACTTCTTTATCGCCCGTCTCCTCTAACGCTGTAATGGTCATGCCGTTAACAGATATTGAGTTATTATAGGAAGTATACTCAACTCCATTGAGCGTGATTACCGCATCGCTTCCCTGAATCTTATGGGCCTGCTTCTCCGATGACAATTTGTCTGTGTAAGTACCCTTTAAAGCTTCCACGGCAGCATTTGCCTTCGCCTCTATCTCAGCTGTCACTTCGTCCTTTAACTTCTGGGTTCCTGTTATCTTCACATTGTCGGGATCAGTATCATCCACAACGAAGTAGTCAGCATTCTCCTTTATCTTGTCCTCGTTAGCCTTTATAGCCGCTTCATTGGTGGCAATCGCATTGACATAGCTGTAACAATCATTGGCCTTACCAATTTCTTTTTCCGCCTTCTCTACTTCTGCCTTGGCAGCGGCGATGGCAGCCTCATCGCGGTCCGCTCCCTGTTTGGCATCCAGCTCTGCGTATACCTTTCTCTTCTCTTCCAGATCCTGAACCAGACCGCCCTGACGAACCTTTTCTTTGATTACATTGCCATCCGCATCCTTCACAGGATCGCCGTTCTCGTCTACCTTATCAACTTCCACTTCCTTACCATAAATCTTGTCATAAAGTTCGGATTTAGACATATGGCCATAGTCCGCATAGCCTTCCAGCTTGGCAAGCTGCTCTTTGTTGTACTCATTGGCCTTTTTTAATGTTTCATTATCTTTCGCAAGGGCATCATTTGCTTCCTTGTAAGCCGCTGCACGCGCTGCTACCCAACTCTCGATCAGTTTATTCTTATCATCCGCGTGTGCCGGATCTGCATAGTCAGCCCACTTCTTAAACTCATCGTATTCTGCAGTGCCCTCCACCGGTTTGCTCAGAAGTCCCAAGGCGGCAAGAGCCTGGAATCCGCCCGCATCATTTCCGGAAATGGTAAAGTTAGCATCTTTACCCGTGTCCCTGGAACTGATGTAGATACGCTGGTTATCCTGATCAAAATTGGCATTCAGGCCCACAGCCTTTAACTTCTCCACGAAACCATTGATGGTCGTGTTCTCGTCAACTTCAATTTCAACAGACTGCCCAAGACCACCATTCACACTGATGCTGCCTTTTCCTGAAAACTCCAGACCATTCAGTTCACACAGCTGTTTTAAAGACGCATCGCCTGTAAAGCGCGTCCCTGTCGACGTCTCCAGACTGCCGCCTGTCAGATAAGCACGCTTGGCAAGTTTATCCACCGTCAGCGTATGCACGCCATCCACAGTACTCTCTCCACTGCTGACCTTGACTGCATTGGGATTGGATACCGTGGTCTTTTTCTTCATGTAAGAACTCTGCAGGCGCAGATCATCCAGCTTCTGATAGAAACTGTAAATCTTGGTATTTAACGCCTTCCATGCATCCTGCTTCCAGCTCAGTTTCTTCTGCGCCTTCACTAACTTCGTCTTCTTATAACTCTGGGCCGAAGCCAGTTCATTGATGATACTCTCGGTATCAAGTCCGGAGTACATACCTGTTATTCTGATAGCCATTTTATTTACCTCCTAGATGTCTAACGCTTTTCGTCCACAAGAATACCTGCCATCTCCCAGATCCTGGCGATCATATCCAGAGTCTTCTCGGGAGGAAATTCTTTGATGACCTCCTTCGTATCCTTATCCATGATCTTGATCATGATCCGGTTGGTTCCCTCGTGAACACCAAAAACAGCTTCTTCATTGCTGTTATTGATTTTCCTGTTCATCTCTGCGATTGCCTTCTTAAGATGTTCCGGCATCGCCTGTTTTTGCTGCGTATTCTTCGTCTGCTGTGCACCCTTGGATGCCTGTTGCTGCTGGTTTCCCGCATCCTCACTGCTGCTGTTCGTATCTTCTTCAGCCTGCGGCTTTGTCACAGCTGCCGTTGTCTCGTCAACATTGACTGTCTGTCCATCTGCAGGAACTTCCGTGTTCACTGGTGTCACCGTCTGCGGCTTTGCTGCGGTCTGTGCCTGATAGGTCATGGCACTGTTTAATGGTTCAATTGCCATCGTTAATCACCTCCATGTGATATAGTAAAGTATTAATAGAATCGTCTTTTGACAACGTCCCCTCCACTTACTCAGGAACAGACGCAATCTCTTATAACTTATATCGGAAAAAAGCAACAATAATTTAGCAGTAATGCCAAAGATTTTTCTATTCTGATTTAAATTTGAAAAAATAATATATCTACGATATAATATTAGGCACAAATGAAAACAGGCGGTCCTAAATCCAAACCTGTAACCTATCGCATAAAGTAAGGAGTTTTCAACCACTCTATGAAAAAGTATAATATCTGCGTCATCCCCCCTGCTCCCTTGGAAAATGTCCAGCTGCTTAAGGACCGGATTCTGGTTCCCTATGTCTGCTTTAAACATTTCGGGGAAAGTATGACCATCATCACACAAAAGATGGAAGAATATCCTTATCTGGATTATCTTCCAGGCGCACAGGTTCATATCCTGCCCTGCACAGAATCCCTGCCGCACCTGGCAGCTGCGCTTCAATATGTGGAGGCGCATTGCCAGGAAATTGATTTTCTCTTTCTATTTGGCGCGAGGCTGGAATACGCCGAACTGGCCGTGCAGTATAAGACACTCCGGCCTGATGGCATCCTCTATCTGAAACTGGACATCAATTCCGGCTGGGCCAACGCTCTGCCGCTCGATCATGAACCCTATGTCGATTTTCTGAAGGCCTGTGATATCATAAGCTGTGAGGCGCGCCCTCTGCAGCATCTCATCAGCCGGAAATGGAGACGGTCCATAGAATATATTCCCAACGGCGTTTATTACCCTCTCTATCCATCCATGGAAGAGACTCGTTATAGAGATAAGGAGAACCTCATTCTCACCGTAGGTCGCATTGGCAGTGTGCAGAAAAATTCCCATGTGCTTTTATATGCTTATGCCCTGGCCTGGCTGCGCTTTACCGTTCCCTGGGATCTTACGATGATCGGTTCCGTGACGCCGGAATTTCAGGAGATATATCATGTATTCTGTCAGGAATTTCCGCAGATTGCCCCTCATGTGCATCTGACGGGCCCGATTACGGACAAAGAGCAGCTTTACGCTTATTACCGGCGTGCCAAAATATTTGCCCTCACTTCCCAGATGGAAGGAGGCAGCCCCAACGTGTACGCGGAAGCAGCCGGCTTTGGCTGCACGGTTCTTACAACAGATATTGACAGCGCACAGGATATGACCGATCATGAGCGGCTTGGACGGATTGTCAAAGATCCCGATGATATCCCGGCCTATTCCCAGGCCCTTTTCTCCTTGTGTGAGGATTCTGCCTATCTGGAACGAAATTTTACGGCCATAAGAGATTATATAAAGCATTATTTTGACTACAACCACATTGCAAAACGGCTTTACCTGCTGACTGAGGCTGCCGCCATAGAAAAGGAATCCTTATGAACATAACAATCACCGAAACAAATATCACCCTGCAGACAGATGACGCTGCTTCCACCTATACCGTTCTTACCAAACCGGATATTGCAGATTATGGTAATGCCACCATAAGACCGTTGGTAACCACATACCACCTTCGAACGGAAACCATCTGGGAGCGCTTTGGCCAGTGCATGCAGATTCTGTCCGACCAGTATGGAGATGACATCCATTGCGGCTGTTATGCCATGATCTTAAGCTCCCTGTATGCGCCTCTGCTCTCCAGCAGCCAGGCCAAAAACATACTGTTCTACGGTCAGGAGACGGCAGGGCCTTTTCTTGCCATTCTGCAGGATTTCATGACCTTTTTACAGGCAGAAAGCAGTCTTGTCTCTCTTCCCCGGAATCCTTTCGTGTTCTCTGGCCTTGCCAATGGTGCCTGGCACGGGATGATCATTGACCTGGATGCCTGCAGCAGCCTGCAGACTATCTGCGACGCCATTTCCAAAACCCGTCAGGGCGGAACAATCCTGCTGTATACTTCCTCAGATGCCTCCATAGATACCTTCACAGGTGAGGCGGCCCAATTACTCCGTCATGCCGTAAAGACTGTATTTGCTTCCTGCACCCTCTATCTGTTCACCATGAATGGGGAACTTGACAGCCTGGTATATCCTGCTGCCGCAGAAACCCTGGTGCTGGCGCAGACAGAAGGATTTCCTGCACAGATACAGGAACTGAAGCTGATCACACAGCACATGGAGCAGGGAGACAACCGGCCCGAAGACTGCCTGTATGCCATGGAACTGCTTGTCCGTGCAGAACAGGTGCTTCTTGCCTCCTATGATTATCTGGAAAACCCCGGACTGCCCGTTAGTGCCAATGCCCTGAAAGAAGCCATCATGGACTGTTACATCGGTCAATGTGACGGCATAAATACCACTGTTTATCCGGAAAGACTGCACCAGACAGCACAGACTTTCTATGCAGCCATCGAGATGGAATTTCAGTGTTAACGGCTGACCTGTCCGCTAAGTAAACCCCAATGCAGAGAAAGAGGATATCATGGAAATATTATTCTACCGTTACAACAGCATATGCGAACCCGACATCCTGCAGGTCTTCACAAACTTTGGCATGACAGTGCATGTGGAAGATATGGAAATTTATGACAAGCATGTCACACCCAGACAGTGCGCCGAGAAAGTGGCAGATCATATCCTGTCCCACGCTCTTTCCTTCGTGTTCAGCATCAATTTCTTTCCGGCCATCTCCTACACCTGCGAGCGCCTGAAAGTCCCCTATGTGTGCTGGAGTGTGGATTCTCCCGTGCCGGAGCTTTTCTCTAATGCGCTGAAAAATACTTATAACCGTATCTTTCTCTTTGACAAGGCACAGTATGCATCCTTTGCCCCCGTCAATCCATCCTGTATCTACTACCTTCCCCTGGCCACAAATGTGAAACGTTGGGAAAAAGCAGTGCTTGCCATGACAGACGATGACTATGTATCCTACGGGGCCGATGTGTCTTTCGTGGGATCCCTCTATACGGAAAAATGCCGGTATGACAGACTGTTACAGATGCCGCCATCCCCTCACACAGCAACTGCCTGCGGCCAAATGCCGCATCCTGATTGCCCTGATGCCCATCCTCACAACCACCCCCTCTCTCTCTACACCAGGGGATTCGTGGACGGACTGATCGAAGCTCAGCTGAAAATCTACGGCTGTAACCTGATTCCTGATAACCTGACCGATCAGGTAATTCAGGAGATTGCAGCGGCTGATCCCGATTTCTATAAAGGCGAGGACACTTACGGCAAGACAGACCGCTATCTTGTGGCGCACCAGTATATCGGCATGAAACTGGCTGTGGTGGAACGGGAACGGACTCTCAACCGCCTGGCAAAGCATTTTCATGTAACCCTCTACACCAGAAGCGATACCTCTGCCCTTTCCAACGTTCACTGTAAAGACGGTGTAAACACTCTGACCGAGATGCCTAAAGTCTTTCAGGCCAGCAAGATCAATCTGAACATGACCATCCGCCCCATTGAGACCGGGCTCTCCTTAAGAGTCTGGGATATCTTAGGCTGCGGCGGTTTCCTGCTCACCAACTACCAGACAGAAATCCCGGACTATTTTGAAATCGGCAAAGATCTGGAAACCTACGAGTCCATGGAAGAACTGGAAGACAAGATACAATACTACCTGACCCACGAAGAAGAACGCACAGAAATCGCCATTAACGGCTATGAAAAGGTGGCAAGACACCATACCTACGAAATAAGACTGGCTCAGATGCTGCAAGTCCTTATGGACAATCCTGTATCATAAGAAAATGCTCCGCATTCTCCCTGAATGGTTTGCACTGTCGCAATTTCCTATGAAAAAAAGATAGACATGACACTTCTGTCATATCTATCTTCTATCTGCCAAACTATCGCTTCTGCGCCTCTTCTATCCAAGCAGATTCCGCAAAGCCTCCATACCGTCCACATCCACAGCCTCCTTATTGGCATCCTGAATCTGGATATAAACTTCCTTGCGGTATACAGGTACTTCCCTCGGTGCGGTAATGCCCAGCTTTACCTGTTCACCCTTGATCTCGAGAACTGTGATCTCTACATTGTTATTGATCACCAGCGCCTCATTCTTTTTTCTGGATAAAGCTAACATTTACTCACCTGCTTTCTCTTTTTTCTTATTGAGAATCTCATAAATCGGGAATTTAACCTGATACTCATCCCCCTCTACAATCACCTGCGTTGCTTTTCGCTGCGCTGCATTGATTACCATAGGCCCTTTTAGATTGACAGTCATATTCTTAATATCCTTTGGTATCGTCACCGTCACCATCACCAGAAGTTCTTCCGGTACAATCTCTCCTATGCTGTTGAGAAGTTCATCGTCCACTTCCGGATTGTAGTCCGGACATACGATAAGCGGATCCATCACAGGCATGGCAAAGGCTGGTTCCTGCAAAGACTGCAGCCAATGTATCGTGTCCGTCCCCTTTTCTTCATCATGAATCAGCGCAAAATCCGTCAGTTCCGGAAATCCTATGATACCGCTTGGAAAATTTATGATCTTCTCATCGTCAATCGTTATCTCTCCAAATACCTTTGTTGTAATCTGCATCCCCTTGCAACCGCCTTCCCAAATTAGATGTAATTCATCAGACTTGTCTGCATAATCTTACTGGTAGCCATCAGTGCCGCACTGTAAGTCATCTCAGAACTGGTCAGTTCCACTGCCACCTCTGTGACATCAATGCCTTCGTTATCTGTCTGAAGTTCCTTAAAGGTAGCCTGCTGATTCGTCAGACGGGTGGAAATCAAATCCAATCTGCTCTGCCTTGTAGCATTATTTGTCATAGCTACTCTGGTATCATCCTGATACTGCTGGTACTTCGTAATCTGGTTCTCAAACTTCTGATGAATATTCTCCCTGATATAATCCTCGGCCTTACTCACCGCCTTAAGCCTTCTGTCATAATCCTTATACTCTGCAGAGTCTTCAGGAAATTCCTTCATCTTATCTTCAATTTCTTTTTTCTTGGTCTCAATGCCCTGAAGCTCCTTCAGACAATGTTTGAAATCATCCATGTCTCTGCCGACATCATGTGTAAACACCTCATCGGCCCGGCTGTTGACCTGAATCTGCTGATTGAATCCTACGTCATAATAGATATCCTGGTCTTTGCCTTCCTGCTTTTCACGGGTATTATAAGCTGTCTTTCTCACATCAGTCATGGTGCCGTCGCCAATATCCTTGGTCTCTGTACACTTAAAGTAGTGCACCGGATTGACATCGCCATCGACCCAGCTGCTCTTGTTGTAAGTGAAGGTAAATTCATCGCCCTCCTTAAGGTTGTTCTTATAGAAATCCTGACCAAAGACCAGCTCACCGCTGGACGGACAGAACGCAATTCCTGTACAGCTGCCGTCTGCCACCGCCTTGTAGGCTGCTTCCGGATTCTGATACTGTGTAATGGTAATATCATTCAACGGATGGCCTGCCGGCAATGGATTCCCATCTTTATCCGTACAAGTCGTATTACCCTGCGCATCCATCTTAAGAATATTGCCGTCCTTATCCTGAATCTGGATACTGTCGGCATCTAACGCCTCATAGGAGAGCCGGAAACGATACAGGTCTTTATTGGTAACACCCTGCTCGTAAGAAGTCGTATCGGATGTGAGAATAGGCCCATCCACCACATCGTAATTCGTATAATTTATCGTACTGATCTGCTTATAATTAAGCTTCTCCTCAATCTCAAATGATCTCGGATGTTTCTCCATCTCCCGAATATCTTCCGATGTAAATGTGACAGGCGTGTCAGTTCTGTAGCCCGAGAAGATAAAACGTCCTGCATAATCCACATTACCGCTGGCATAAAACTCTTTCGTGAGAGAATCCATCTGTTCTAAGAGAATCTTTAAGCCGTCGGATGTCTGATACTTGTTCGCACTCGTCTCAGCCTGCTCATAAAGGCCGTCAAGTACCGAATTTATTGTGAGGAGCGCGTCTGCCGTCAGTTTCAGCCACTGCTTCGCATCTTCCGCGTTCTTCTCATTATACTGTGTCACTGTGGTCACATTATTACGCAGACGAAGCGCACGAATTGCCACCACCGGATCGTCGGAAGGTCTTACAATCTTACTCTGGCTTGTCATCTGATTTGTCAGCTGATCCTGCAGAATCTTATTCTGGTTAATATTATAAATGGAATTATTCCGCATGATCTTATTGGTCATTCTCATAATGCATCTTCCTCTCTTATCTGTTATTACTGCTCCTGAAAATCCCTGCGTCCCATCCTAATCAAAGGCATTCCGGGAACTTCTTCCAGCACATTATACGCCGGTCTGTAAAATTAATCTGTCATACACCTCTGTCAGCACATTGATCATCTTGGAAGCCAATGTATAGGAATTTTCATACTTTACAAGGTTTAATGCCTCTTCGTCCTCATCTACGCCGGAGATAGACGTTCTCTGATTGTCAATATTCGTCTCCAGGCTAAGGTATGTGGAATAGAATGTATTGGCATTTCCTGCATTCAGGGTCGCATCTGATAAGATACACTCCAGGAAACCGCCTGCATTCCTGCCCCGGAAACTGAACTGGTTCTTATCGCTGAGCATGGAGATGACCGCATGTACCTGTCTGCACTGTTCTATACCATCAACATCCTGTACATCATCATCCTTATCCAAATCCACATCGCTTCTGGTACCTAAAAGGTCCGGATTCTTAATCAACTCATCCGCAATCGCATAATTGCCGGCTGTCATATAATAATATCCCTTGCCATTATGCCTGGAATCGTTTAATTCGTCCTCTGTATACTGTTCATTCGAGGTTGCCTTATCAGCGGTGAACAAAATACCTGCATCCTGCGGCGGATCCTCTGCCGTGATACCTGCCGAGAAAATATCATTAACCTTCTTGGAAAAATCACGGATCCATTCATTCATCTGCTTTAAGTAATAAGGAACACCCTGATAATTTACCTCAGCGCCGATGCTGACATTCTGATAATTTTTCGCCGGTGTAAGGGCTTCATCGCTGGCCTTATTATCTATGGTAAACGTATACTCGCCAGTCTCAGGATCAAAGGTCCAATCCGTATAATAGAATAACTGATCGCCGATATTGATAACACCGCCCTTATCAGACAGGTTACACTTTGTCATGCTCTGTAAATGGGACGCAGTCGTCTCAATTACCAGCTTCGTGGTATCACCGCGATAGGAAATCTGTGCTGCCGTGCCCTGAAAATACTCGCCGTTATTACCATCGCGCATCTCGATCAATCCGCGAAGAGCCCCGCCCATAGAAGCGTTATATAATCCAAACTCCAGGCCATTATCCCAATAAATATCATAAAGGCCGTCCACATCCGTCTGGTTGACTTTCTCTTTATCGGTGCGCGCCTTACAGATCAGCTGTCTGTAATCGTCCCTGTCTACCAATGTCTGACCACCGGCAATCTTTACCATAAATCTGTTGGCCTTAGTGGGATTCCCCTGCATGTCATAAATGGGCGTCTCGCTGGTTTCCACATCCACAATCGCGGATAATTCATCAATCAGCATATCCCGCTTATCCCGCAGTTCATTGGCTATGGTCCCCGTCAATTCAATGGTATTGATCTGCTTATTGACTGTTGCCAGGTCCTGTGCGATGGAGTTGATCTGATCCGCACGTATCTTAATCTCATCATTCACATCCGACTGCAGATTCTGCAGATCACCATACATATTATTGAAATAATCGGAAAGACTCTTGGCTGCTGAAATAAACTGTGCCTTCGTGTCCGTACTGCTGGCATTCTTGGTAATCTCCTGCAGCGTTGTCTCCAACAGGCTGAATACCGATACAAAGCCGGTCTTATTATCATCTTCCAGATAATCTTCTATCATCTTGCAGTAGTATGCTTTCGCATCATACTCTCCAAGTTTGGTCTCATTCGACCAGAATTTCTCATCATAAAATTTATCGCGGACGCGTTCAATTGCGATGGTCTCAACACCCGCACCTGCACAACCATAGGTGGCAAATACACGAAGGGCATTGGCCGCTTCCTGCGTCACCTGCTGACGGCTGTATCCGGCTGTATTCACATTACTGATATTATTGCCTGTGGTATTCAAGGCTGCGTTGGCCGCCCTAAGACCAGAGGATGCAATTGTCAGTCCAAAAAAAGTTGATGCCATGTTCTCACCTCTCTATTTTAACGTCCCAAAGTACTTAAAATATGATCTAACATTTCACTGATCACATTGATATATCTGCTGGATGCATTGTACGCATTCTGGTACATGATCATATTGGTCAGCTCCTCGTCAGAAGATACCCCCACAATCTGTTCCCTGGCTCCTGCCAGCGCGTCGGATGCCACCGTCTGATTCGCCTGCACAGCCCTGAATACGGAACCCGTGTTTGCAATCTGTGACACCAGATTCTTATAATAATCCACGAAATTTACCGGCGTCTCCACGTTGGGATTCAGCTTGTATACCGCTTCCTCGAAAGCTTTCTTTAACTGCTCCATCGTCTCGTTGTCTTCTGAATGTTCCCCAAGCCTGAATGTCAGAAGTGAGGGATTCTGTCTGAGTTCACTGTTTATGATGATGTTGCTCACCGTCCAGTCTCCCTCCTCCGCAATCTTCTCAAAGAGCTGATAGGGCTTACCGTTCTCGTCTCTTAAATAGGTAGATTCCGGCGGCTGGCCTGCCCTGTTGGCAGCGTCTTCCAAAATCTGATTGATCTTAGTCACGATTGAGTGAATCAGCTGGTCAAACTCTGCTTCCACATTCATGACTATGGACTGCTCGATATTCTGATTATACCAGCCTTCCTCATATACGCCGTCTTTGTTGATATCATTAAGCTCCCGATACGTGGCAAAATGATCGCCCCTGGCATACAATGTACTCTTCAAAGAACCGATATCTGTGTTGAACTGCGAAGAAATCTTTGCTGTAAGGTCAAATACCTTCGCCCCTTTGATTCCTTCCTCCGTCACTACCACTTCACCGTCTTCGTTATAATCACAGGTAGCAAGCATTGTCCAATAGGGCGTATAAAAACCTGTCTCCAAATCCTGATAGAGGCCTATTTCGTTGACCACACCGCCCTGTACCAGATCAACTCCTTCGAATCTTACTTTCACATAACCGTTTCCGTCTTCCGAATAGTTGATGGAACCCAGTTTAGCCAGTTCATCCAGAAGATAATTACGGCGGTCCCTTAAATCGTTGGCATTTTCCACACCGGCCTCAACGCTTATGATTTTCTCATTCAGCGCTTGAATTTCCTTCGCATAAGCATTGATCTTATTAACATCCGTGACAACAGTTTTATTCAGGTTCTGCTGATACTCACGCAGACTCTTATACACGGCCTGTGCCCTGGTAATAAACTCATATGCCTTAGTCACGAACAGATTCTGGTTCACCGAATTCGTCGGATCTTTACTAAGCTCCTGCACGGAAACCCAGAATCCGTTCTCACCGTTAAGCGCTTCTGAGAACTCATGACCCTCATTGGACTCACCCAGAATATATTCTATCTCCTCTAACGCGTTCGCAGAGACATCATAAAAAGACATCCGTCCCGACTCCCGGCGATAGTTTTTATCCAATATTAAATCTCTTTCCTGTCTGGTAAGGGTATAATTGACACCAAGACCTGTCTGTTTCCAGTTCGTCTTGTTGCTCTTGGAAATCGTAACATAAGTTCTCGTTCCCTGAGCCACCTGCTGCCTGGTATATCCTATGGTGTCTAAATTAGACATGTTATGCGCTGTTGTATTCAACGCATTGTTTGATGTTTGTAAACCTGAAACTCCAATATAAAGACTTCCAAATAATGACATAATCTACCGTCCTCAACAATTCTACTGCTTGGCATCAAAGGCCTTATTATTCATCCCAATTATATCACCGGTACTGCAGGCGCCCCTGTTATAGTTCGCCGTCTCCGGTGCTTTGTTCATGGATTGAAGAATGTTCATGTTAAACTGGACCATTTCCAAAGCGCTCTCAATCAGCCCTTTGTTCTGCTCGTTAATCCGCTTCACCGCACGGACATTTTCCCGCAGGTTATCGAATACCGCCGCCAGTCTAGCCTGTTCTTCCGGCCTTTTCTCCAGCATTTTAATCAAATCCACAATTTTCAGCTTCGCAACATCCTTGTTAAGTACGTTCGCAATATCATCTATAGCTTCATTTCTCTGGTTATCCAGATGATTAATTCTGCTTACTATGATTTGCTCCTCATCCGTGATTTTCGTTAATTCTTTTAAGTCCTCAGACACAATGACGGGCGTTTTCCTGGTGGATAATTCTAACAGATTCTTGTATTCCAGATTCTCTTTCTCCAAAACCTCAATCAAGGTCTCCATTAAACTTGCCACGCCAAACCTCACCTTTCACTGTGTCTACAGGCTTTCAATTTCTTCATACTGCTTCATCAATTTCTCTGCAAAACTTTCTGCGCTCACTTGATACGTTCCGTTCGCAATACTTGCTTTGAGAGGAGCTGTCAGTTCACTCCTGATATCGCCGGCAGCTGCCACTGCATTTTTGGCAGTCTGGATATCCTTACCGATACTGGAAATCTGAATCTGGTCAGAAGCCGTATTTTTAGCTGTTTTCTGTGTTTTAGTTAGGTTCTTTGCCCCATAAATCTGCTGAACCTGTGAATAAGCCTCAATACGCATATCATACTCCTCCTTCCTCTTACTCAAATCCTTACACTATTTGTATCGGATATTTCTCCCAAGACTTTAGAGGTGAATTATTTTTTATTTTTTTCAGTGTTTTCCCGCTGTTTTTTTCTTTGCCTTTTTCTTTCTTTTATCTGCCTTATCGGCCTTCTGCTGCCGCCCTGTACACGCTTCTTTCTCCACGTGCACACAGCTTTCAATGTCTTCCAGCTCCTGGTTCTCCACACCCATTTCCAGTTCTTTTAAATGCTCCACAAGAGAAATCTCACCCGGCGCCTCTATCCTGCTTTCCGGCGAATCACCTGTCGGCAGTTCTGCAGCTTCTGCCGCAGAGTCCTCTTCCCGCAGCTTTTCTGTTTCTTCATGCTTGCCCGCTTCTTGCGCGGTTCCTGGTTCGTCTCTTCCTGGTATGCCTGTCCCTGGTTCCGTTTCTTCCGCCAATGCCGGATTTCCCGCTGTTTCCCCGGCTTCCTCAAGCTCTCCCATCTCCGCACACACCGCCTTTTCCAGCGTAATGCAGCCTGAAAAAATCAGTGCCAGCTTGGCGCAGATCGGACCAACCATCTCGTAGAGAACCGAAGAAGACAGAATGATGGTGAGCAGAAGCTGCCCCCGTTCTCCCGGCAAAAGCCGCTCTCCTAAAAAGGCAAGGCCTATGGCCACACCAGCCTGGGGTACCAATGCAAGTCCCATGTATTTACGCGCCTCTTTACTCATGCCTGTGATCATACAGCCAAGGTATGTGCCAGCGTATTTACCGATAATACGGACGACAAAATAGCAGATACCAATCACACCCACCGTAGACAATGCCGCGATATCCAGTTTCATGCCGGATACGATAAAGAACAGTGACATCACCGGCGGGGAGAAATTATTGAGCTGTCTGTACAGTTTCTTATCCCTGGTCAGATTGATGTAAGATGCACCGAACACCATGCAGGACAGCAGGGGAGAAATGTTTAAGGAAGTGCAGATTCCCGAAATCCCCGTCAGCATGGCAATGGCAAGAATCAACCGGTTGTCCTTGCTCCTGGCCGGAATCAACAGCCTGCTTAAGAAATAGCCGCAGAAGAACCCCAGAAGCAAGGCAAATATATTATAGAAAACAGGCAGAATAATCTCCTGGGCAGCCACCGCTTCCCCGCCCGTGGTTCCCGCAACAGCCGCCACAATGCTGAAAGCCAGAAGACATACCACATCATCCAAAGCCACAATCTGTAAAAGTGTATTGACAAACTCACCCTTTGCCTTGTACTGGTTGATGGTCATCATAGTGCTGGCAGGGGCCGTCGCTGTCGCTATAGCCCCCAGAATCAGGGCAAAATCCAGATCCAGATGAAAGACAGTCCGGGATACCACCGTCACCAGCACCCCCGCTGTCAGTGCTTCAAAAAACGTGACAATCAGCACTTTGCTGCCGGTCTCCTTGATGACTTCCTTTTTAAAAAATTTGCCTACGCCAAAAGCGATGAAGGCCAGGGCCAGATCACTGACAAAGCTCAGATTCTCTATCATATCTGCCGGAATCATATTAAGCCCGCAGGGGCCGATCAGGATACCCGCCAGAATATAGCCGCTGACCTTGGGCAGATTCAGGGTGTTGGTCAGCCTGGTCATGATAAAACCGGCAAAAAGTATGATAGATAAGACTAATAAAATCCTTGTCTCCGCGCCAACCGCCTCTAAATATCCCTGCATAGCCCCGCCCCCTGTTCTGTTTGATTCTTCTATGTACCATTCTCTGCGTACATGCTTTCCTCTTCTATCCCTTTAACAAATGGCTGTCACAGGCATTAAACTTCACATATGCCTTCTCTCCCGCCTGAAAGATTCTCTTGTATCTGGGATTAAAGTCTGTAATCTGTATGACCACATTTCCCACGGTTACATGATAATGCTGATAGGACCCCATAAAGCAGCTCATGATCACCTCACAGGGCAGCTGTCCTTCTGTATCCAGCACCGCTGACTCTGGCCGCAACACCAAGGTACAGCTTTCATCCGGCGCAAAGTCTTCCACGTTCTCCACCTCCACCCGATGACCGTAGATGCTCAATACGCCCTTATTGCCTTCCTTGGAAACCAGCTTGCCCTCCAGGAAGTTGGCTTCCCCAATGAAGTTTGCCACAAAGGCATCCTTGGGACGATAATAAATCTCCTGGGGCGTGCCAATCTGTGCCACCACGCCTTTATTCATAATGATTATCTGATCGGAAAGCGCCATGGCCTCACTCTGGTCATGGGTCACATAGACCGCTGTGATACCCACACGCTGCTGGATATTCCGAATCTCAGTACGCATGGAGACACGAAGCTTGGCGTCCAGATTGGACAACGGTTCATCAAACAAAAGGACGCTGGGTTCCACCACAAGCGCTCTGGCTAACGCCACCCTTTGCTGCTGCCCGCCGGAGAGCTGATTGGTCATACGGGCCTCCATGCCGCCAAGCTCCACCAGCTCCAGAATATCCATCACCTTCTTGTGTATGGTATTCTTATCCATCTTGCGCAGCTTCAGGCCGTAGGCCACATTATCAAATACATTATAATGAGGAAACAGCGCATAACTCTGGAATACCATCGCCGTATCCCGCTTATTGGGTGTCAGCTCATTGATTGCCTGGTCTCCCAGATAGATTTCCCCCTCATCCGGGCTCTCAAATCCTGCAATCATTCTCAGCGTGGTCGTCTTACCGCACCCGGAAGGGCCAAGCAATGTAACGAAACTTCCCGGTTCAATGGTGAGATCCGCATCATCCACGGCCTTAAAATCCTTCCCTGTCTTGGGATCCTGATATATCTTAGAAATATGTTCCAGACGAATTCCTTTTGATTCCAACATATTAATTTTCCTCCTTTATCTTCTTGCTCGTTCCAAAGAAACGGATAAACAGATTCATCAAAAGTACCGAGAAATAAACAATCAAAATCAGGATTGTCGCATAGGCACAGGCCACACCATAATATCCCTTCTCCGCGAACTCGTTAATCTGGCAGGTGATCAATAAGAACTGCGGTGTCACCAGCAGAATAATCGCACTGATTGCCGTAATACTTCTCACAAACGAGGTCACCAGACCGCTGAAGAAAGAATCCTTGATTAAAGGCAGGGTCACCGTCATAAATACTTTGCCGCTGCCTGCCCCCAGGTCATAGGCTGATTCCTCAATGGACTTGTCAATCTGACGAAGGGCGGAAATACCGCTTCTGGTTCCCACCGGAAGACTTCGTATGATAAATACGATGATCAGAATCAACCCTGTACCATACAGCCCGCTCATAATGCCTGTATGGAAAATACCGTTGGCATACCCTCTGATATAACCGATACCAAGCACCGTTCCGGGCACTGCCATGGCCAGCATGGATACAAATTCGATAAATCCTTTGGATTTAAATTTCTTCTTCACCACCAGATAGGAAATGACCATGGACAGCAGTGCCGTAATCGGAGCGGCAATGATGGAAAGGATAAAGGAATCTTTAAATGCCTTAAACCCGCTATATTTAAACAGATATTCAAACCACTTCAGGGAAAGGGAATAATCACGTCCCCACAGCTTGAACAACGCGCCGAAGGGAATCATGATATACATGACGATAACAAACACCGCCACCAGGGAACAGATGATGGTGAGGGGAATCGTCACGCTCTTGTCCTCAATCAGCATCCTCGCCCGGGATGCCTTACCGGTCAGCGTGGCCGCCGTTTTTCTTTCAAGATAATATTTCTGGATAAAGAACAGGATCAACGTCAATGACAAAAGCACAACCGACATAGCTGCCGCGCCTGTGGAGTCATAAGATCCCGTTACCTGCAGATAGATTGTTGTCGCCAGTGTGTCATAATCACCGCCAATCAGCATGGGATTGGCAAAATCTGCCACCGACTCAATAAAGGTGACCAGAAACGCATTGCCGATACCCGGTAAAAGCAAAGGCAGCGTCACCGTACCAAATACCTTCATCCGGGAAGCGCCGATATCCCGCGCCGCCTCTTCCAGGGAAGGATCGATGTTCTTTAACAAACCCTTTAACATCATATAGCAGACAGGGAAAAAGGTCAGCGTCTGCACTGCTACGATTCCCTTCAAGCCATACACATTAGAATCATAAATATGTAACAAAGACCGGGTTATGATGCCGCTTCGCCCAAACAGCATAATCGTTGACAAAGACAAAACAAAGGGCGGTGAGACCACCGGCAGAAGCGATACGATATTAAAAAGCCGCCCCACCGTCTTATTCTTAACTTTCACATATACATCCACATAGGCAAACAATAAACCGACCAATGTGGACAGTGCGCTCGTCAGTAATCCCAGCACCACCGTATTACTGAATGCTTTGCGAAACCGCTGCATACTCAAAACCCGCTTGAAAACATCCAGTGTGACCTGACCCTCTGTATACACACTGTCTATCAACAATACAAACAGCGGATAGCAGATGAACAGGGCCAGAAAAACAAGCAAAATAACAATCATCCCCACCATAACCGGATCCGAGAGCAGCTTCTTCCGGTCCAGTCTCGCACTCTTGCTTTTAGATGCCATCCCCACTTCCTCCTTCTCTTAGTGAATGGGAGATGGCACAAACACCATCTCCCCATATTACTTTTATTATTCAATACGGAGAATGCCTGCCCTTCAGGCATTCTCTCGAGTGAAGGGGAGTTGCCACGCAACTCCCCTTCACTCTGTTATTCGGTAAGGAACCTGCTGCCGTCTGCGGCATCCGCAGAACCGTTTGTCACAGCCGTAAAGAAATCTTCTACATACTGTGCTGTATTCTGTTTCGCATCCTCGAAATCATAATCAATTACATTGTCAGGATCTAAGCCAAACTGCGCAGCCTCTTCCGGCTGTTTTGCATTATCCAGCACGAGGAACTGATAGGACTCATTATCCTTCGCAATGTCGACGCAGTCCGGAGACAATGCATACTCAATCCAGAGTTTGGATGCATTTGGATGCTTGCAGCCCTTAAAGATAGCCGTTGCGCCAATCTCGAAACTGGTTCCTGATGCAGGAATCACCAGCTCAATATTGTCATAACCGGAAAGAATCTGTGTAATACCATCGTGTAAGAAACCAATGCCGATGACACATTCGCCAGGGCCTACCATCTTAGACGGGCCGGAACCGCTCTTTGTATACTGGTACACGTTCTTATCCAGTTCCTGGAAATACTTCATTGCCTCGTCATGTCCTTTGGTCTGTACCATGGTGTTGATGACCAACTTCGCCGTACCTGCTGTAGAAGGATTGGACATACCGATCAGCCCTTTATATTCAGGCTTTAACAGGTCGTCCCAGTCCTGCGGCACAGCCAGCCCCAGACGGTCAAGTTCTTCTTTATTTACCATGAAACCAAGGATTCCCTTATAGATGCCGTACCAGTTGCCGTCCGCATCCTTGTACATGTCTCCCAGTAAATGAGAAGCATTCTGGGCCGCATAGGGCTCTAACAGACCTGCTGCCACTGCCTCATTGTAGGGATCTGTGGTGCCGCCAAACCATACATCTCCGGAAGGATTGCCTGCTTCTTCCTCAATCTTCGTATACACTTCGCCAGTGGAAAGTCTCTGGTAATCCACCTTGATGCCGTACATTTCTTCAAATTTCTGACATGCTGCGGACAGATATGCCTCCTCACAAGATCCATAAACCACTAAGGATCCTTCCGCCTGAGCCGCCGCTACCAGATCGTCTGTCCCGGAAGCCGCTTCCTGGTCCGCGGACTCTTCTGTCTGTGCGGGCGCTTCCGCTGCCGGCTCCTGTGCCGCAGGCGTTTCAGCTGCCGGTGTGTCTATTCCGGGCGTATACGCCGGTTCATCCGAACCGCCGCAGGCTGTCAACGAAAAGATCATTGACGCCGCCAGAATTGCCGCTGTCACTTTTTTCATGACGTTCTTTCTCATAACTTTTTCCTCCTTCACATTTTGGCTGCACGTTCTCTTTTTCTGTCGTTTTCTGAGATGTAATATGTGAAAACATGCAACTTTTATTTATTTCATACTAAAATTATATACAAAATGCACAAAACAGTCTACTGGACAATACGCTTATATCTTTCACAATTCTGACACATTTCGCACAAAAGAAAAAGCCCGGAAATCACTCCGGGCTGTAACGATTCTGATATTCTGAGGGCGAAACACCCACATATTTTTTAAACGTGGCGCTGAAGTAAGTAATGTTGCGATAACCGACCTGTTCTGCCACCTCATATACCTTATGCCGATAATCCTGCAGCAGACTCATGGCTACACGCATGCGCTTCTTGGTCACAAAGGCTATCAACGTGGAATCCGTCTCCTTGCGGAACAGATGACTCAAATGCCCCTCGCTGATTCCCAGGCTGTCTGCCACTGCCTTGACGGAAATGTTGGGATTGGCATAATTGGCATCTACATAGGCGATGGCATCCATGATATATTTGCTCTTATCCCCCGCATCCAGACGCAGTTCCTGGTTCTGCTGTTCCTTGCGCTCCGAATCCCGCTTATTCCTTTCTATAATCTTAACTATGGTGCTTTCCAGTTCCCCGTCCTTAAAAGGTTTCAAAAGGTAATCCGCCACACCCAGTTTAATGGCCTGCTGTGCATACGTGAAATCGTCATAGGCTGTAAGGAAAATCACATAGGGTTCCAGTCCATATTCCTGAATCCGCTCAATCATTTCAATCCCCATCATCTTCGGCATCCGGATATCCGTGACTACAATATCCGGCCTGCATTTGCGGATGATCTCCACCCCTTCCTCTCCGTTAGCCGCTTCTCCCATCACGATACAGTTGATCTTGGTCCAGTCCGTTCCCATGATAATGCCCTGACGCACACGCTTTTCATCCTCCACTACCACTACCTTGTACATACCCTCTCCATTCTCAGGCATTTCCCCTGCCTGCTTCCTCTTTCGCACAACTCCTCATCATAAACATCTAACCCTTAAAGGTTCCATGTTTATGCTCTCTGTATCACATAATTATCTACGTATCCCGGATCAGGGGAAGCAGCAGATACACCTTGGTGCCAGCGCCCTTTTCCGACTCCGTATACAGTCCGTACTGCTCTCCATAATGCAGTCTGATGATAGCATCCACATTGTTATAACCGATACTTTCATGCCCGGACGTTTTCCCTTTCGCGGTCTGACCTGTTTCATTGAGCTGCTTCACTTCCTCCGCTGTCATGCCGGCCCCATCATCCTGCACCAGAATCTGCAGGGTCTCTCCTTCCAGTGCCAAAGCGCTGCTGTCTGCGCCAATCCCCGACAGATCACCCCCGCCATTCACCGCAGATGCCTGCACCAGCACCATACCCGCCTCACACTCTGCCAGCCCGTGAATGATGGCATTCTCCACAATAGGCTGCAGGGTCAGCTTAGGAACCATACACTCTGCCAGGTCTTCTGGTATATCCACAATCAGTTCAAACTTATCCTCGAAGCGGATCTTCTGAATCTCCGTATAAGCCTCCACCAGAGCGATTTCCTGAGAAAGCCGGATGATCGGTCTGGCAGAAATGCTCATCCTGAGAATCTGTGCCAGATTGGAAGACATGGACACCAGTTCCGGCAGCCCGTTCTCCTTCGCCATCCACTTCATGGTATCCAGTGTATTGTATAAAAAGTGGGGATTTAACTGTGCCTGCATCATCTTAATGTTGCTGTCGCTTAATTCCCTCTCCCGCTGAATCAGCCGCTCCGTGTTATCTTGCAGATGCGTTGACATGGCATTAAAACTTTCTGACAGCTGTCCCAGCTCATCGTCACCGCTCACTTCAATATGTGTCTCATAGTTTCCCTTCTTAATCTCTCCGATGGCAAGCTGCATCCGCTGAATCGGCTTATAGATCAGACGGCTGAAATAATAGGACAGGAAAAGACAGACCAACACACTGAAGATTCCTGTCAGCACCGCAATGCACAGCACATAACTTTTCATATGATTTAAAAAGGCCGTGGGCTGGCGGTACATAATATACAGGTTACATTCTTTATTATAATCCAAATAATAGAAACTGTCTTTCTCCATGCTCATACAGGGCGCTTCCATCTTAAACAGGGCTTTGCCTGCATTCACGATTTCTTCCGAGTAGCTTTCGCTGGAAAAGTATACAATCTCCCTGAAATCATCCATCACATAGATGACTCCCTCTTGCTCCTTCCCCAGTCCTTTGAGCATATTATCAAAATTATCTTTGACAATGGTGGCGATCACATACCCTTGCACATCGCCGTCCTCATTCAGGACAGGCTTGCCCACACGCAGATATTCCACCCGCTTTTCCCCCTCATAGAGTCTTGCATTACAGACCACGTACTCTTCCGGATGCCTGTCCGCCCGGTACAATATGTTCCAGTTCAGGGACAATTTCTTGCTGATATATTTATTGTCCGTCACAGTCATCTTCCTGTATCCTGCACTGTCATAGATGGAAAAACTGGCGTAGCTCCCACATTCCCCTGCTGCCGCATAGAGTTTCCTGTAAAGGTCTTCTGCGAATTTCTCCTCTCCCCGTTCCAGAAAAAGGCCGACTGATGCATCCTCGCTCAACCTGCCTAATACACTGAAAATATTAAGGAACGCTTCCTCCAAAGACTCCTCTGCCATGGCAAGGGTGCTCTCCGCTTCCCTGTTTAAATGATTCTGGTAAGTCAGATTCAGTACCTGCAGCAGCAAAAGATAGCCACCCAGCATTGGTATAATCGATGCCACCATCATTCCTGTAAAGATTTTGCCCAGAAAGGATAGTTTTTTAAATAGTTTCATAGTTTTTCCCCGCGTATATCCACATAATAGCAGACGCCTGTTTATCTCACAAGCAAAAAACAAAGGAAACGCTGTAAACATCAACGTTTCCCTTGCTTTGAAATAGTGCCGGCGACCGGAATCGAACCGGTACGGGAGGTTAGTCCCGCAGGATTTTAAGTCCTGTGCGTCTGCCAGTTCCGCCACGCCGGCATATGACCAATATGATTATGAGTTTGACTGTGAAACGACCCGGATGGGACTCGAACCCACGACCTCCGCCGTGACAGGGCGGCGCTCTAACCAACTGAGCCACCGGGCCTTTTTGTTTCAGCTACTACATTATATATCCAGAAGTTTTTCCTGTCAATGGAGATGGAGTAAATCTCTTCGAGATTAACTCCGAACAAATTCCCTTGGGAATTTGTTCCATTCTGCTCCCTTACAAAACTGACTTGGGGAATTTGTTCTCACTTATTCCCTTACAAAACTGACTTGGGGAATTTGTTCTCACTTATTCCCCTGCAAAACTGACTTGGAGAATTTGTTCCATTCTGTTCCCTTACGGAACCGATTTGAGGGAATTTGTTTAACTTCTGGTGAATCCTGGTGGATTCTTGATGGACCTTCGGGGACTCGAACCCAGGACCGACCGGTTATGAGCCGGTTGCTCTAACCAACTGAGCTAAAGGTCCGCAAACTCATAAAACCAATGACTCCAACGGGAATCGAACCCGTGTTACCGCCGTGAAAGGGCGATGTCTTAACCGCTTGACCATGGAGCCCCAACGAATGATATGATACCATACTCCGTCAAGTTTGGCAAGGGATAAAGATGATTTTTTTCTTGTACTGTCAGAACATGCGTGTTATATTGTTTCTATTCTTCATTCACATTCAGCAAGATATAAAATCGCGCATTTATACTTGTTATATGAAAGGAGTTACCATGGAATTGCATGCAACTGTCTTTTTTCCCATAGAAATCGTCGGCACCATAGCCTTTGCCTCTTCCGGCGCTATGGTTGCCGTCCGTAAAAAACTGGATTTATTCGGTATTATTGTGCTGGGTGTTATCACGGCCGTGGGCGGTGGCATGATCAGAGATCTGCTGATAGGCAATATTCCTCCCAATATGTTCCGTGATCCGGTTTATGTGCTGACTGCCTTCCTGACGGTGCTCATCATGTTCTTACTGTTCCGTTTCCGGCCCTTTTTACTGGAAAGCCGCTACATGGACAATTACGAAAAAATCATGAATATCCTGGACGCTGTGGGACTCGGTGCTTTCACGGTCATTGGCGTGGACACCGGAGTGAATGCCGGTTATAGCGAATATCATTTCCTTATTATATTTCTTGGCGTCATTACGGGAATCGGCGGCGGCATCCTGCGGGATATCATGGCCGGGGAGACTCCTTTTGTCCTGAAAAAGCATGTCTATGCCTGCGCATCTATTTCCGGCGCCTGTCTGTACGTCATTCTTCTGCAATTCACCCACTCGGACTATGCGATGCTGTTCGGCGCCTTTCTGGTCGTCGCAATCCGTATGCTGGCCAGCCATTATCGGTGGAATCTGCCTGGTATTAAAAAGGAGTGACCTTTTATAAATCCTTTCTTTATAATCATGTCTGTCATTCTTCAGCTTCTGCCATTCTCATGTCGAAAAAAACATAAAATTTCCTAAAACGAAATCATTTCTGGACAGATGCTACGTTATATACTTATGAGGGGACACCCTCAGGAGGAATAATTTTGACGCGCGAAGATGAATTAATCCAGAAAACAGCACAAGGGGATCTCGATGCAACAGATGAATTGATTGCCATGTACTACCCTGAAATTCTGCGGTATTGCCTCTGGCATGCTCCAAACCGCAGTCTGGCAGAGGACGCGGCACAGGAAACGTTTCTGAAAGTCATACGCTACTTTGACCGCTATACACACAAAGGCCGGTTTAAATCCTTTTTATATCAGGTTGCCGCCAATACCTGCGTTGATATGAGGCGAAGGGCTCGGTATACTGATATATCTTTAGAAGAATCAGCTTTTGACATCAGCTATGCAGAACCGGCTTTTGAGGACATCCATTCTGATATGGCAATCAGGCAGATGGTTCGCTGTCTGCCGGAAGACCTGCAGGAAATTGTACTCCTGCGTTTCGGACAGGAACTGACCTTGCGTGAAATCGCCCAGGTACTGCAAATGCCACTGCGAACCGTGCAGACCAGGCTGCGCCGCGCCCTGAAAGTGCTAAAGACAGAAATCGCCTCATCAGAAGAAATCCCCGCTGACAGGAAGACCCAGGACCTTTAATCCGGTAAAAACAACGATTAAATTGATGAAAGGATGGTTATTGTGAACTATGAACTTTTAGAAAAGAACCTGAAACAATCATTGCAGCAAGCCCCCGCCGGCATCCATGAGAAACATCTGGAAAACACGATTTTACTCGCCAGAAAAGAAGCCGGTCTGAGAAAACGTAGGAAACGTATCTCCTTTATGGGCTTTCTATCCGGACAGATTGCTTTCATAGGCTGGAAAATCTGGATCATACAGGGATTTTTTCTATGCATCCTGCATGGTATGCTTGTCCGATTTTACGAATATTATGTCACCCCGCAGACTATGGTAAAGCTGTTGTTTTGCCTGTCAATTCTGGTTTTTATGTCTGTTCTGCCGTTACTCTACCGGTCTGTCCGTTATCAAATGCAGGAAATTGAGGCGGTATCCCGTTTTTCCTGCGGAAAACTGCTGTTATCCAGACTGCTGATCATCAGCATCGGGGATATCTTTCTATTAGGCAGTATTTTCCTTTCCACAATGATAAAGACCACCTTGCCGGCAGGCAGCGCCATGTTATACTTGTGCTTTCCCTTCCTTCTGGCAGGCAGCGGATGCCTGTATATGCTCGGACATTTTACACCCAGACACTTTTTCACGGGAAGCCTAGCATTCTGCTTCTTTTTAATCCTGATGTTTTGTGCCCTTCCAAGCCGGCATGCATTTTGGTTCCAACAGTCTTTGTCCCGCACCTGGATTATGGTATGCACCCTGCTCCTTGTCTTTTGTTTGCAGCAATGTTGGCATATCCTAAAGGATTCGTGCTACACGGAATCACAGCTTGTCGTATAAAAGAAAATTGACTTTCATTATTATTTGTGCCGCCGACTTGACGGCAGAATGGAGATTATTATGGAATTATGTATGGAACATGTTTCTAAACAATTTAAAGATGTAACGGCAGTGGATGATGTATCCTTACACATAACCCCCGGTGTGTGGGGGCTGTTAGGCGCAAACGGCGCCGGGAAAACCACTCTCATGCGGATAATCGCAGGCATTATGGCACCTTCTTCCGGAGAGATTTTATACGATGGAATCCCCATCCGTGAACTGAAAGAAAGCTATCGTGATGTGTTTGGCTATCTGCCCCAGGAATTTGGCTTTTATCCGGAATTTACCGTAAAGGACTATCTGGAATATGTAGCTGTCCTGAAAGGGCTTACGCCAAAAGACAGTAAACGCAGGATTCATGAGCTTCTGGAACAGATGACCTTATCCCATGTTCGGAACAAAAAAATCATAAAATTATCCGGCGGCATGAAACGCCGGGTTGGCATTGCACAGGCCTTATTAAATGAGCCTGAGGTTTTAATCTTAGACGAGCCTACCAGCGGTCTTGACCCGGGCGAACGAGTCCGTTTCCGCAACCTGCTCTCTGAGTTTGCCCATGACCGCATCGTCCTGATCTCCACACACATTGTCTCCGATGTGGAATATATCGCCACACAAAATGCAGTTATGAAGGGCGGAAAACTGATCGCCCGGGGAACCACAGAGGAATTGGTACGGCTGGTTGAGGGCAAAATATGGACTGCACAGATTCCCATGAACCGCCTGCCGGAGTATGAGCGCAAACTGCAGATTGTAAACGTCCGCAACGAAGATGCAGGGCAGATTTCTATCCGCTATCTTGCCGCCGAACCTTATATTGAAGATTCCATACCGGCATCCCCGCATCTGGAAGATCTGTATTTATGGATGTTTCCGCAAAAAAATATTGACCGGAGGTGAACGCCATGCGCTTACTGAAATTAGA
Organism: uncultured Lachnospiraceae bacterium; assembly: GCA_910577735.1. Lineage (GTDB taxonomy): Bacteria > Bacillota > Clostridia > Lachnospirales > Lachnospiraceae > UBA3282. The sequence goes on along the minus strand of CAJTOO010000021.1, from coordinate 12,649 downwards.
AATGAAACGAATCTTAAAAACTCGATTAACGATCATCCTGTTGCTCATGTCTTTCCTGCTCACTTTTGTCATGGCATGGCTGCCCATTACCTTTTCCTTCAACAGCTATACGGATGCAGACGGAAAAGAGGTCGTCCTGAAAGGCCTGCCTTCCATCGCCTATGAAAAAGACCTGCAGGCCGCTATTGCCGGACCGGTTACCTCTGAAAACATAAAAAAGGCAGTGGAAGATTATCAAGCCTGTCTGCAAAAATATGGGGTGGAAGTTTCTTATGATCTGCCGGAAGGCGTTTATGAAACGGAAATCCAGCCCTATGCTCCTCTTTTACATGGGATCAGAGAAGTCTTTGCCAATCCGGATACGGGAATCGCCCCCACCATTATGGAGATTGACCCGAATCGGATTGATGATTACTACAAGGTATGTGAAAACCGTATTGCGTCCCTGATGAAGCAGGAACAGAAAAAACATCCTGCTGCACAAAATGCAGCCATAACCCTGTATGGCAGGGTAGAAAAACCCTACCGGTTCTTCCCTGGGTACAGCACAAACGCCATGGATTATCAGATATTCCTTGCCTTTTTAATCGTACTTTTTTGTACCGTCATCGCCGCACCCGTTTTCACTTCCGATTACCAGACCGGCGCTGATGACATCTTCCGCTGTACGAAATACGGCAGAGGGAAATTTGCCCTGATAAAGATTCTGTCTTTGTTCCTGATCGGCGGCACAACATACTCCCTCTGTGCAGTTCTTTATATTCTTATCTCTAACAGTCTCTGGGGATGGGAATGTACTAAAACTTCCATGCAGATGCTGTATTCTGCCATCAATCTGCCGAACATGAATATCGGTCAGCTGCAATGCTTTATCGCCGCAGCCGGATTCCTTGGCATACTATCCGTTATCAGCTTTACCCTGTTTCTGTCCTCCAGAATAAAAAATATGACAGTCTGTCTCTCCACAGCGCTCTTGTTTTGTATTTTACCAATCCTTGTGTATATGATTCTGCCGCAAGACCTGGGCCAGTGGATTTATAGTATTCTTCCGGCATGCACAACAGGACTGCAGACCAGTATTCTGTATGCCGCCGCAGATTTTGACTTCTGGAATATCGGGACTATCGCCATATGGCTTCCTCACGTAATGATCGGCGCCTGTGTGATCGAGATTCCGCTGTTTGCCTTTTTAACCGTTACTTCTTATGCAAAGCACAAGATTTAGATACAAAACCTGGTGATGTTTCACCATCCTTCACGGAAAACCAGCCTCGGCACAGACATAATTGAGGCTGGTTTTTCATCCCCAGTAACTATCCTTTGCATAATAACTTTCATATCTTTCCGAATCCGTGTATATGGCCTCTTCTCCCTCGGCCTCTATGGCATAAGAGTTTATCACCTCCGCCACTTCCCCGTCTTCCATGATTTCTTCCTGCCAGCGCCATACCTCGGCATCTTCCGGCACTTCTAATTCCGGCGGTATATCTTCTTCAAACAAAGGCTCTTCCGTCAACTTGCCCTGCATCACGAACTGACCGTCCACATATCGGTAAATCGCCCAACTATGAGAAGCTGCCCAATTGCGCCAGGAGCTGCGCACCAGCTGCTGTTCGGCATCAATCACAGGATTGCCAATCCCGGCAAAGGCAGGGGAAAACTCATACCTGCCGGATGTCTGCTCCCAAATCCACCCATATTTATAAGTAAGCGCCTGCGTCCCATAGCTTCCGGCTTCCAATACGATATCCTTTACCCCGTCAAAATTAATATCCTCAAAGGTCATCCTGTTTCTGATGCCAGCAAGAAATCCATACCCTTCCTCCGGTCTGAGTTCATAGACCGCAGAGCCCTCCGTAACCCGAATCCAGGGCTCCGTATCCATCATTCTCAGCTCACCTTCCTGATCGGAAGCCTCTGAAAACCAATCGATTATAAAACACTCTGCCACCCGCCCCTGGTCTTCTCTGCGCTGATAAATACCCAGGAATCTATTGCCTTCTGCTTCGCCCGGCAGGGAGACCATTCTCTCAAAGTCAGGACATACCGTATAATTGCTGCCACCGTAATCTTCCTGCGAAAACTCCTTTGTTTTCTTATAAAACTCCAGATAAAGCGCAAGTTCTTTTCTTTCCATCAGAGGCGACAAATCCCGAACATCTACAATCCGGCTGGTAATTTCCTCTAAATGCGCAAGCCTCTCCACAAAACATAAATCCGTATCCCGATCGATAAAGCCCTCTATCCGCTCAATCCCAGAGCCGTCTATGGCCGCTTCGTCACGTATCCGGATGGCTATATCCTGTAAAGTCAATACCTTAAGAGTGCCTATCCCGGACACATCGTCCAACCAGAAATTCTGCGTCTCCTCTGTCCTGGCATCCGGTCTTACCGTCATCGTTTCCACCTGGGAATCCTGTAAAAGCCGAAGCAGCTCTGCATACTTTCCTTCCTGATATCCAAACAGTGTCACGGCTTTCATCTGTGTTGGAAAACATGCTCCTTCCGGCAGAATTCCGGTCACATCGGACACATCTGTGCTGGCAAAAAGATATACTTCCTGCGCGCCTGTCAGATAAGTGAAGGCACGCGCCGGAACTGTCCCTGCATCACTCTCCACAGTCACACTGCCATGATACTGCTTAAGCGCCAGCAGATCTTCCTCCTGCCATTCTTTTAAATCCCCGGAAAAGTATACTATGAGACTTTGAACACTGTCCCAATCATACCATTCCCGCATCAGGGCGAACTCTTCGCCACTGTGTACCGTAAGAAAATATGCCGGTAATTTTCCCTTTACCGCTTCCATCTCTTCCTCATTGATTTCCTCATGGTCTTCCTTTCCATAATAATCATAGATGGATTCCTTGATGGAGTCGTTGTCTGGCAGGGCTTGGGTTACAGGTTCCTTGTCAGTCATAGATTCCTCTTCGCTTCCAGGTTCCTCTTTTATTCCGGTTTCACCCCGGACCTCGCGCTGTACCTGACCACAGCCGCCGAAAAGGCAGACTATGAACACCATAAAGAACACTATCCGTTTTCGCAGGCTTCTTATAAGCGCATTGCCGCATACATATTCAATCTGTTTCTTTGATGCTCTATCTTTCAATTGATTCAGCCTCATCTCTGCCATAGATTCTATTTTCTAACAGTATAGCATATTTTTACCATAATAAAATAGAGCGGTGTAAAGCAAAATGCATTCTACACCGCCCAACTGCTTTATTCTTTATTCCTGAAATTCCTCGCCCACACCAGAACCACAATTGCGGTTGCGATAAAAAATTCAGCCCAAATTACACGATTACCCAATAGGCCCCATACCAGTTCTGATTCCAACGTAAATATCAGGCTGTGTTCCACAAAACATACCGCTAAAAATATGAGATAGATTACCACTGTATACATAATGCTTTTTAAAATGCAGGTACGCTTCTGTTCTCTGATCAACAGCTTCTCCTGCTGCTGTTCCAGCATCTGTGTCTTCACCGACAATTCATCTAATTCCGACGGCTTCAGTAAATAGTCAATGCTGACATCAAAAGCCTTACTCAGTTCAAGCAGCTTCTCCACTTCCGGTATGACCTGCCCGCTTTCCCATTTAGAGACGGACTGCCTGGAAACATTGAGCTGTTCTGCTAATTGCTCCTGTGTCAATTCTCTGCCCTTGCGTAGCGCTATCAATTTTTCTGCAAACTCCATATGTGTTCCTCCTTTTGATTTGATACACAAATCTTAACAAAATACCTGTTTGCACGAAAGCAAGTGAACTGTACATTCACATGACAAATGGTGGCATACCGTATCCGGCGGCTGAAACGATACCACATGGACTTTACCGAAGCCTCAATAACCGTGGTCGCCCAGTCAGAATATCCTCCATTGGTCACAACACTGCCTAAATGCAAAGAAAGTTCTGCCGCACAGCCAAAACGCAGGGTTATACGGAAACAGGAAAAGACGATACAGCCCTTATAATCGGGGCTATACCGTCTAATCTGAAATTGCACACTTCTTTTAGAAGAAATATTAATCTTAGAAGAAATATTAGTCTTTCAACAGAGCCATTCTGTCGGGATCATCCGCAAATACTTCTTTTGCATTGTCCTTTGTCACAACGACAGGCGGCAGTTCGTAAATCGGAACATCAATTACGCCATTGTTTGCCGTCACATCGGTTGCAGGCATCCCGTTACCGCTTAACAGGCTGTCAATAATGGAAACTGTCTGTCCAACAAGTGCATCGGTCGGTTTTGCAACTGTGGAATACTGTCTGCCGGACCATACCCACTCAACAGATTCATTTTCCGCATCCAGTCCTGATACTACAGGAATCGGCTGTCCTGCGTTCTCACAGGATGTAATGATCGCACGGGCAATGCCGTCGTTCGGTGAAAGAACACCGTCAATCTCAATGTCTGAATAGTTACCTGCAAGGATGGCATCCATACGTGACTGCGCTTTCGAGTTATCCCAGTCAACTGTCGCACACTGTGTGAAATCTGTCTGCCCTGATACAACAACCAGAGTCCCATCGTCAATGAGCGGCTGGAGCACTGACATTGCGCCTGTGAAAAAGTTCGGTGCATTCGGATCAGCCGGGCCGCCGCCAAAAAGTTCAATGTTGTAAGGAGCCTCACCCTTTAATTCTTTTAACCCCTGTAAAAGCGCCTGTGCCTGTAATTCACCTGTCTTCACACTGCCAAACTGCACTACGCCGTCAACGCCTGTTGTATTTTCCAGCAGTCTGTCATACCCGATTACATATACGCCCGCATCTTTTGCCTTCTCTAACACCGAGCCAAGCTGTGAGCCGTCAACAGGACCGACAACGATAACCTGTGCGCCGTTCTCAATCATGGACTCAATCTGTTGCTGCTGCTGCGGAACTTTCTGGTCAGCTGCCTGAATAATCGCTTTGTAACCTGCTGCCTCAAGTTGTTCTTTAAACATCACTTCCGCCTCTGCCCAGTTTTGTGTTCCAAGCCATGGCAGAGCCACACCCACGATACCGCCGCCTGCGGCCGAAGACTCAGCTGCCTTTTCAGGTTCTGTATTCTCAGTATTTTCGCCTTCGGCAGTCTCCTCCACCGCTGCAGGTGTGTCTGCAGGTGTTTCTGCAGGTGCTGCTGCCTCCTCCGTTCCTCTGCCACCGCCGCATCCTGTCAGCATGGTTGCCGCAAGAGCTGCCGCCATCAAAAGTGATACTGCTTTTTTTGCTTTCATAATCCTTCCTCCTTTTCTATTTCAGAGTTTTACCCTCTGTTTTTCTTGTTATATACATCAAAGGCTACAGCCGCTAAAAGCACAAAGCCCTTAATAACCTGTGTTTTGTCTGCTCCAACGCCCATAAGCATAAGTCCGTTGTTCAAGACCGCCATCACCAGGCCGCCGACCATCGTTGCAATGACAGTTCCAACACCGCCTGATACAGACGCACCGCCGATGAATACAGATGCGATGGCATCCATCTCCCATGAGGTTCCGTCCGCCGGCCCCGCCGCTGTGGAACGTCCCACAAACAATATGCCAGCCACAGCTGCCAGAACTGACATGTTAAGCATTGTGAGAAAATATGTTCTTCTTACATTGACACCGGAAAGCTCTGCCGCCGACTTATTTCCCCCTACCGCATAGACATGGCGTCCGAAGGATGTTCTTTCCGTAACCAGATAATACAGGATGATCAGTATCACAAGAATCAGTCCGGGAATCGGAAAACTTGTGCCCGGTCTTCCGCTTCCGAAAAGCCATGTCACATATCCGATCACAGCCGCCACAATTCCGATGCGGACTGCAAAGGGCCAGAACACCTCTTTCTCACCGGTAACATCTCCCGAATGGGTATACTTCTTCATCTGGATAATGATGTACACAACTATCGCAATCATTCCAAGCAATAAAGTTGAGTTATTCATCCCGGTAAAAGCAGGTCCCCATTCCGGAAGATAACCGGCACCAAACCATTTCAGCTCTGAGGGAACAGGAACTGAAATTGAGTTTGATATCCAAATAACACCGCCTCTGAATATCATCATACCGCCAAGCGTTGTGATGAATCCCGGAATGCCAAGCCTTGATAAGAAAAAGCCCTGCCACGCTCCGGCTATCATACCGATTGCCAGCGCAACCAGAATCGCAACATACCATGGAAGATTAAACTGACGGGCGGTTATCGCCATTACCATGGAGGCAAATCCTGCCACCGAGCCCACCGACAGATCGATCTGTCCGATTACAATTACCATGAGCATTCCTAAAGCCAAAACCAATACATAAGCATTTCCCGATATTAAATTTTGAAAATTTGAGGAAGTAATCATCTTACCTCCCGATGCAATATTGAAAATTATAATGAGCGCTGCCAGGGCAACTACCATCGTATATTGACGAAGATCTTCGCCCAACACCTTTTTAATATATTTCATGATCGTCTCCTCTTAAGCCGTTGTGGTCATCTTCTTCATTAACATTTCCTGATCTGCCTCTTTTGCGGAAATCTCACCTGTGATCTTTCCCTCAAAAATCGTGTAAATACGATCTGCCATTCCGAGAAGTTCCGGAAGTTCGGAAGACACCAGAATAATCGCTTTTCCCTGATCCGCAAGCTGATGAATCAATTTATAAATCTCATACTTTGCGCCCACATCAATACCCCTTGTCGGCTCATCCAAAATGAGAATATCCGGTTCCGTAAACATCCACTTTGAAAGGACGACCTTCTGTTGGTTTCCGCCTGATAACGTATTCACACCAACACCCACATCCCGGCACTTGATTTTCAGGGAATTTCTATATTTTTCCGAGGCTGCCCTCTCTTTATCAAAATCCAGAAGTCCTTTTGTTTTAATCACATCAAGATTTGCGGAAACAACTGTTTTTCTGATCGTGTCAAGAAGATTTAATCCCAGTCCCTTTCTGTCCTCCGGCACATAAGCAATCCTATTTTTAATAGCCTCTCTGACAGAATTGATCCGGACTTCCCTGCCTCCTATTTTCATTTTGCCGCCTCTGAAAGTCCCCATGCTTTTTCCAAACAAAGATCTCATCAATTCCGTTCTGCCAGCCCCCATAAGACCGGCAAACCCGACAATCTCTCCGGCCCTCACATAAAAGGCGGAATCTTTGCAGAGCATTTTCCCGGGAACTTTCGCATCCTCAACACGCCAGTCCGAAACCTCAAAAATAACTTCTCCGATTTTTGGCGTATGCTCAGGATACCTGTTTTCAATCTCACGCCCCACCATAGCCTTGATGATTTTGTTCTCGTCAACCCTGCCCGCTTCCACGGCATAACCGTCCACAGTTTTTCCATCCCTGATCACCGTCACATAATCGGAAACTGCCGCTATCTCATTTAACTTGTGGGATATCATAATACAGGTAATTCCCTGCTCTTTCAGTTCAAGCATCAAACGCAGCAAATTTTCTGAATCCGCTTCATTTAACGATGATGTCGGTTCGTCCAGAATAAGCACTTTGACATTTTTGGACAACGCCTTTGCGATTTCAACAAGCTGCTGCTGCCCGACGCCCAGATTTTTGATGATGGTATTCGGGTCAATATGCAGTCCGACTTTTTCCAACAGCTCTCTTGTTCTTCTTCGTTCTTTTTCCCAATTTATGAGTCCTTTTTCCACAATTTCATTGCCCATGAAAATATTTTCCGTAACGGACAGCTCGGGAATCATCGTAAGCTCCTGGTGAATGATAACAATCCCCGTGCGTTCAGAGTCCTTGATGTTTTTGAACGTCATTTTTTTACCCTGAAAAAAAATCTCGCCATCATAGCTGCCATATGGATAAACGCCTGACAAAACCTTCATCAGAGTGGATTTTCCCGCTCCGTTTTCACCGCATATTGCATGTATGGAAGCCTCAGAAACTTCTAACGTTACATCAGAAAGTGCCTTAACCCCAGGAAATTTTTTGGTGATATTTTTCATCTGCAAAATATAACCGTCACTCATCTAACCCATGCCTCCCTTCCCTGTAATATTCATTTTGCTTTCATGACCTTATCTGTCTTTATTGTAGAAAAATTGCCGTGGTCTGCCTATTGCCGGATGTCATATCTTTTATAGTGACATTCGTCAAATAAGAAAAACGGTTTGTATATGACAAATGTCATGGACATATCTGCCATTTACAAACCGTTTAAAATATCTATTCATTCAGAAAACTTCTGACTCGTTTTTCTATCATCTGCAGTCCGATTTTCGAATCCGTCTCGTTTTCTATAATATCATCAATGCCGGCGTCAATCATTTCCTCAACCGATGTGGTATCCTTAAAATTATAATCCGGCTCGGCATGATCCATAATGGATGTGATAAGGTTTATATCCATTCCCCCCTCTTCGGACAGCACCTGATTTATGCTTAACATGGTCGTCATGGAATCGGTAACCGTTTTCAATACAGACGCGCCTTCTTTATAGGTATATATTTCACTTTGAATTTCTATATCGTAACAAAAAGTTTTTATCAGTTCCCAGGCAAGTCCCTCATTGTCTGTTCTGGAATTCATGGCCATCAAAAGCGTGCTCATGGTTGATTTGTTATCTCCCTTTTCTCCCCGTGGCAGCGCGATACAGTCCAGCTCAAAATTCGTATATTTTTTGATGTTCCACGGATAAGGCTTATAGGTTCTGTAATCCGACAAAAGAGCAGGCATAAACGCCACATTCCCCTTATCGAAGTCATCTGCCATGACAACATTTCCTTTTGTAAGTCCATTTATTTCCTTAATGAAATCCACAGCCTCTATCGCATTTTGACTGAGCAGATTGCAGCTCGTACCATTTGCATCAAAGATATCCACGCCATTTGTGATAAAAGCGTGCTGCCATGTATAACCGTAGACACCAAACTGATCTTCTATTCCATTGCCGTCAGTATCTTTGGTAACCCTGCTGCAGATCTCATAAAACTCTTCCCATGTCCAATCTTCCGGTATTTCATTGATCCCTTCATTTTTCAGCAGCGTTTTATTTACAAACATCATACTTGGCACACTCTCGAAAGGAATCCCATACTGACTGCCGGAAATGTTACCAAATTCAAAAGATGCATTATAATATCTGGATTTATCATAATCAGCATCCCTGTCAATATACTCATCCAGTTTCATCAGAGCATCTGTACCGGCAAATGCGGAAAAATCTTCCGGCAGTACAAAGAAAACATCCGGTGCGTTTCCCTTTATCAGCGCAGACGCAATGTATTCCGAATAGTCATCTTTCTGAATTCCGCTCACAAACTTCACCGTCACCCCTGGATGACCGCTCTCAAATTTCTCCACCGCATCATCAATAAGCTGATAGGTGTAAGCATCCGGAACATCCCATGGACTGCCTGTAAAAAACCCCAGCGTTATTGTCCTTTTATGCTGAAAAAAATACAGAGAAGCTGCTGCCGTCACCAGGGCTGCCGTCAGAAAAACTCCTGCGGAAAATCTTTTGCCCATAATCTTCTTTTTCCTCAAAGTCAACTTTTCCTCCACTGTACAGCCCAGATAGCTAATTGTGTTCTGTCACGCAAATCAAGCTTCTTTAAGACAGAGCTTAAATAGTTTCTCACAGAACCTTCCGTGAGGAAAAGTTCCGCCGCTATCTCCTTATTGGACAGCCCTTTTGACACAAGTCCTATCACCTTCCACTCCGACTCCGTAATTTCCCTTATATAATCTTCATCCACCGTAATGACCGCCGCATTTTCCCTTGCCATCTGCGAAAACATTTTCAAAACCTTCCCGGCTATATCCTCATTGATCATAGCATTCCCATGATAGACTTTATGTATCGCCTCAATCAGCCGGTCCGCGGAAATACCTTTCAAAAGATAGCCGCTGGCCCCATGCTTTAAAGCGCTGAAAATATATTCATCATCATCAAAGGTTGTCAGAATAATAATCTTTATTTCAGGATAGTTTTCTTTGATGATCTGGGTACACTGCACGCCATCCATTTCCGGCATTCTGATATCCATTAAAATGACATCCGGCTTATCCCTCCTGACAGCCCTGACCACCTCAATACCGTTTGCCGCAGTATTTACAGAAAAATCCGTATTACCGGAAAGCACAATGCGCAGGCTGTCTCTTATCAGTTCCTGATCGTCTGCAATTAATATTTTAATCATTTTCCGTTCCCCATCTTATTGGAATTTCCGCCACCACGCAAAAACCGTCTCTTCCGTCAACATGCATCTTCCCGCCGAGCATATCCAATCGTTCTTTCATGTGTGTAAGGCCAAATCCCGGCTCGATATTCGAAGCGCCGACACCATTATCCTTTATTGTTATCGTCACAATATTGTATTCCCGCGTCATCCGGATTCTTACCGTGTCCGCCTTTCCGTGCCTGATAGAATTGGTGATGCTTTCCTGAATAATCCGGTAGATCACCTCCTCCTCATCCTCGCCAAAGGACAACCTGCCTGCGCTGTTATCCAATGTGATATTCACCTTAGAAGCAGCGTTCATCTGCGAAATCATTTTATGGATTGCCGACAGCAAGTCTCTTTGTTCCAGTGCATCGGGCCGCAGTTCATTGACGGAGCGTCTTACATCTGTCATCCCCTGCCTTGCCACATCCGAGACCAGTGAAAGATACCGCTTTAACGTTTCGGGTGAAACATCGGCAACGGCCGATGCCGCATCAATCCCTGCGATAATGCCGGTAAGGGTGTGTCCCAGCGTGTCATGTATTTCTCTGGCCAGCCTGTTTCTCTCCCTCGTCTGCGCCAGTTTTTCCGACTCGGCAGCATAATTTTCAAGTTCCCTGTTTGCAGCCTGAAGCCGCTCATTCAGGGAATTTATCTCATCCTTTTCATCCATCTGTTCCCGCAGGTGCAAAATGGTATATACAATAAAAAGAATGATGTTTAACGTCGTAAAAAGATTTTTAATCAGAATTAAGATTGCCGCCACTGTTCCGATGTAATACTCCATATAGGTCTCAAAAGAAGTAATTTTAAAAAAATAAGAGCAGGCATTGAAATCAAAAATAAGAAAAAATGTACTGCCCAATATAAGGGGGAGCAGTTTTTTGCTGCTTCCCTCAAAGTATTTCATGATATGCGCCACAAAGAGAAGGATGAGGCCGTTATAGTTTACTTGCAGTGCGACAATCACAAAAACCGTACATATAAATTCCATAACAATAATACACCACTGATGTTTTATCTCATAATTGTCATGCATGTACATCAGAACCATCAAAAGCACAAAAAAACTTAAGGAAATTAAAAACATTTTCCCCGGAACCGGAGGCAGCGTGTTTACTGAGTTCAGAAACATGAGTGCTCCCCCGGAGTTTCCTATTTTAATGATGGTCACCGCGGAAACAACGGAAATATACAACACTGTTATGAAATTGAAGCTTTTCATAAAACTTAATACGGAATTCTTTAATGCCGATGTATCCATTTGCTACTGCCAGCCCTTTGTACTAAATTCATTTATATTTTCCTCACTGATTAAATTAACTGAAACTTTTATTTTCTTTTCCACAGGCCTTCCTTCTATCATATTGTAAAGCTGATCTACTGCATTCTGCCCAATCTCAGACGGATATTGAGCCGATGTTGCAAGCATGATTTTTTCTTTTATCATGGACTTCGCCTCCGGCGCGCCATCCACCCCAAGAACAGATATGTCATCCAATCTCCCGTAATCCTTCAGCGCTGCCATCACACCAAGAGCGCCCACATCGTTGATACAAAAAACAGCATCAAAATCCGTACCCTTTTTCAATTCGTCAATCATTAGCGGCATGGCAATCTCAAGCTGTCCTGCATAATCCAGCCTGTCCACAATATCAAATCTTCCATTCATCTTTATCGTGTCTACAAACCCCTCCACACGGTCATTTGAAGATTTGGTTGTCGGATGTTCAAAGAGCAGAACCCTTCCCTCTTCTTTTCTTTGTAAAAGATATTCGGCGCAAAGAACTCCCGCATAATAGTTATCCGAGACAACGATACAATCTGCCAGACTTTCATTATAAATCTCGGTGTCCACAAATATTATTTTTATACCCTTCTCCCGTCCATACTCGATAGCGGGAATAATCTTCTCAAAATCAACAGGTGCAATAAATATAGCTTCCACGCCCTCATCTATCAAATCATAAATCTGCTGCGTCTGTCTGACTGCATCAAGAGCCGGATCTCTTGTGAGCAGCATATCCCCGTTTGATTCCACGGTAGCGCGTATCGTTTCATTGATCACCTCAAAGAAAGGGTTATTCATGGTCATATAGGTTGCCCCGAATTTGTGCGCGCTTTCCCTCTGTGTAAGGGAAAAATCATTGTTTTTGTCAAGAACGGCCAGCACACCCAGCACAATCAGTACCGCCGTCATCGTATAAATTACCGTTTTCATCCGATTAAAAAAAAGTCGCATTTATCTTATCCCTAAAAATAACAAAAGGAAAGAACATATAAGCCCGATAGACTTATATTGATCTTCCCTCAAATATTCATCTGGTTCGTGACGGGCTATTCTTTCTCCCATCATTTTCTGTCATTGAGCATAGTATAACAATTCAGAAAATAAAAATCAATAGTTTCTTTCTGACAAATTTTATATCCTAAATTGCAAAAGTAAATTCTACCCTTTGTTTCTTCAATAGAAGTTACCTATG
>CAJTOO010000020.1 GCA_910577735.1 uncultured Lachnospiraceae bacterium | reverse complement strand
TTTTCAGATACCTTTTAACGCTGATGAAATCAATCTGATTTACCAGTTTGGAGAACAGGGAAAAGCGGAAACGTGCGCCAGTCTGTCTGCTATTCTTCCGCAGATAAAAGACGATAACACAAAGCAGATAGTAAGTAGCACCTTAAAGAAATTAAATTCCCTGTCAGAAGAAACGTGTGCGGAACTGACCGCCACCACCAAAAGACGGAAACTGACCGAGCGTGACCACTCCATAAGGACAAGGTTAGCCAGAGCAAAGGAACAGGCAAAACAGCCGACAGTTTCCGAGGGAAAAAAGCACAGAACCCACAGCAAAGGAAAGGGGGATATGGCACTATGAAACTTTCCCGATACGAACAGGAAACGATTGTCAATTATAATGCAGGAGAAAAGACCGCCACCCTCTATACAAGGGATAAAGCGGTTATGCGGAAACTTGACACGCTTGTTGCCGACTTCCCCGACACATACAAGCTGACAGGGCAGGACGAGGTATCTAAGACCTATTCTTTTCCAAAGTCATACGTCTGCTACCGCAAGCCGAGGGCGTTCAGTACAGAGCAGAGGGAACGGGCAAGGCAGATGATGATTGCAAATAACAAGGCAAAGGGAAATTAAAGAAAATTTAATGGAATTGTGTATGCGTTTGTGGTAAGATAATGACATTGAACAATTTAACAAATCGAAATTTAAGGAGAAAGAATATGAAAAATTTTTCTATGCCAGAGCAAGTTTCTCCGACATTAGAAATAGATGAGTTAATGAGGTTGAAACATAGTTTGGAAAAGAATGTATCAAGGGAAGTTGCAGAAAGCATAATAAAGGAAATTCCATTATCTATAAATTCAACACCAGACATTCGAGCCGAGTGGGTAGAAAAGCTATCTGCTATTCTTGAAAATAGATTTGATAAAAAAACGGTAAAAAACATTCGCCAAGAGTGCTATTGTAATGAAAATGGTAGGTTAGAAGATACAGCAAATAACTTGAAACAACTCTATCTCTCTTTGGATAAGGATTTGCATAGATTTGTCAATGCTCTGAACGAAAATGGTGCCGGTTGGTTTATTAAAGATAATCAACTGTATACAAAAATGTTTACTTGTGAATGTCCTATGTTAGAAAAAGCAAAAAATTCAAATTCATTAACATGGTGTCACTGCACTGCTGGATATAACAAAAAATTATTTGAGATTGTTTTTGAAAAACCTGTCTATGTAGAAATTGTGCAAAGCATACGGCAAGGATTTGATTTTTGTCTTTTGAGAATTACATTTCAATAAATTCCAGTTTGTCGGGAAAAATCAAGACAGAAAAATGATATGAAAACTAAATATTGTTTACCTTTAGGTAGCGATTATCTTAACAGACAATCAGCTACCTTTTTTATTTCCAAAACTAATCAACACAGTACAGAAAGAATGAGGTATCAAGATGATTGAGAGCAAAAATGACGCAAGCAGAAATTTAGAAAAAGCATTGCAGGCATTGGAACAGGCGAAACAGCGTGTAGCCAATGAGAAGAAAAAGCAGAACGAGAAAAAACGCAAAGCCGAGAACCACCACAAGTACATCATGGGCGGTATCATTGTGAAGTATTTCCCCGACTGCTACCGCTATGACGAGGGCGAGTTAAACCGTATCTTGTCGGTTGCATTGCAGACAAGGGAGTGTCAGCAGATTATCTCTAAAATCAAAGCGGAAAGCCGAGAAACCACTCCCCCACAATCCACTCTCCCCAATGCCGAAAATGAAAGCGAGGGCGGTACGGAATGACAAAGGCAAGGACACTGGAAAGCCGAGGTAACATATTCACCCCGTTTACGGGGTGCGCACAGATATACCACCAGAGGTGGTATGTGCGCTCTCCGAGGGGCAAGTTTCACTTGCATGGACTCCTGCGGAGGGCGTTGTCTGTCTTGCGACAGCCAAAAGGGGAAACGACAATTCCCCTTCGCAAGCTGCGCTTGCTACCCTTTAGTGAACTTTGCGTTCAGACAAAAGCCAAAGTACGGCTTTTATCTGCCCACAAAGTCTATCCATGCGCCCCACTACCCTATCGGCAAAATGTAGGTGTTGTGTATGGGTAATGTCACGAAACAGGCAAGCACACGTTTTTCCATAGTCAGGCGGAGCAAGGGGCAGTCGGCAGTTGAGAAAGCGTCCTATATCAGCAGGAGTGTTCTTATGAGTGAGTATGACGGGCAGACCTACCGACCCAAATACCATGAAGATTTAGTCCACAGTGAAATTTCACTCCCACCCAATGCACCCAAAAAATATGCAGACCGAGCCACTTTATGGAACGCTGTTGAACTGTCAGAGAAAGGTCAGAAATCACAGCTTGCAAGAATGCTGAAAGCGTCACTTCCCAACGATTGGAGTTATGAACTTGCGGAGGAAGTCGTGAGGGATTATGTGCAGAGGAATTTTGTTGACAAAGGAATGTGTGCGGATTGGGCAATCCATGACAGCGAGAACGACAAAGGACAGCGCAATCTCCATATCCATGTTTTACTCACTATGCGCCCCCTTACTGAAAACGGGGAATGGGGAGCAAAACAGAAGAAAGTCTATGACCTTGACGAGAACGGCGAAAAGATACCAGTGATTGACAAAAAGACAGGTCAGCAGAAAGTTGACAAGCGGAACAGGAAACAGTGGAAATGCCACACCGCCGACAGCACCGACTGGAACAGTAAGGAAAACGCTAAAATGTGGCGCAAGGATTTAGCCGACACAATCAATGCCACCAATGAGCAGTTAGGGATTGCGGTACATTGGGAACACCGTTCTTTTAAGGAACAGGGAATTGACCGAGAGCCAACTATCCATATCGGGGCAGTTGCCAATGCTTTAGAGCGCAAGGGCATACAGACCGAGAGGGGAAACATCAATCGGGAAATCATCAAGCGAAACATGATGTTGGAGCAGGCAAAGGCAATGCTTGAACTTGCCAAGCAGGAAGTACAAAGCATACAGTATACCAAGATTAGAAATGCGGTGGTCAGCGTGAAGAATGAAGTCCTTGAAATGATTGCAAAAGTGGCGAAACGGAAAGGCAGGCTTGACTTGCCGATTGTCAGCGGAAAGCACCTAAGAAAAATATCCGACCGAACCGCCTTGCAGTCAGCCGACAATGCGGAGAAGTTTATCACCACAAGGAAGATAGACAGCTTTGAGTGCCTTGCGAAATTTACAGAGGACAGGGAGCAGAAATATCAGCAGTTGGAAACGGTACATCTTTCCAAGGGGCAGAAACTAAACCGATTAAAGGAACTGTCAAAAATGTATGCCCTCTATGCGCCAATCCAAGCCACCTATAAGGAGAGCCAGTCACTAAAAGGACTTGCAAAAATGCGGTATGATAAGGAGCATAAGGAAAGCTTATCGAAGTATCCCGAATTAAAGGAGCGTATGCAGAGCCTTTTACAGAATGGCGAGAAGATAACGCCGAAACAGTGGAAAGCGGAGATACAGTCGTTGCAGTCTGAATATGACAGTATCGGCAAAGAGCAGACCAAGACCGCCACAGAATTAGCGTATGCCGAGGTAATCAGCTACAACAAAAAGAACCTTGAGAGGGAGCTTCAGAACGAGAGCCGACAGCATAATAAACAGCAAATCAAAGCTAAGCGGAGGGAGGAAGAAATTTAATGAGAATTTATAGAAATGCGAGTGTGATTG
This sequence comes from uncultured Lachnospiraceae bacterium, assembly GCA_910577735.1. Taxonomy (GTDB): domain Bacteria; phylum Bacillota; class Clostridia; order Lachnospirales; family Lachnospiraceae; genus UBA3282. The sequence goes on along the minus strand of CAJTOO010000020.1, from coordinate 58,286 downwards.
TGGTATTCTATTAGCAGTACAAATTGATTGCGAGGTTAATTTTATGTGTGAATTGATGTTGATTAGACCAACAAAAATATATGAAAAACAAGTTATGTCCTACAAAGAAGAAATGTTTCAGAACGGAGATAGCTTTGACGGTTGTGCAGGTCTTGAAGATGTTCATTCATTTGATGAATGGATAGATTTTGAAAAAAGACTAAGAAATAAATATGGTGCAGGATATGTTCCGTCAGAAGTATTTTTAGCAGTAAGGGAAAATGATAATTTTGTTGTTGGTATAATAGATTTTCGACATCCACTATCGGATTTTCTTAAAAGTTTTGGAGGTAATATTGGGTATAGTATTCGTCCGTCAGAAAGGCGAAAAGGTTATGCGTCTGAAATGCTCAAGTTGATTTTACCTATCTGTTATGAATTTGGAGAAAGTAAGGTTTTATTAACTTGTGATAAAGAAAATATAGCTTCGAGAAGAACGATAATTAAAAATGGCGGATTGTTAGAAAATGAAGTTGTCGATACAGTAGGATTAAGTAAAAGTGGCATTATTCAAAGGTACTGGATTTCGATATAGTGTTTTTCAACTTCAAAATTGTTATACAATCATTAACAGAATAATTACACAGCGTCAGAGCGTATAGAAAACAAATCTATGCGCTCTATTTTATTGTAAAGGAGCAGATTTATGGGCAAAGACAGCAACACACAACATAGAGCCACCCGACAGCACCCACCCACAAAAATAATCGTGGAAAGGCACTATGTAGGCACTGAAAAAATGGAAACGGTATTCAAACGGATAGCCGAGGAACAGATAACAAAAAAGGTTAAGGAGATAGCGGAAAACAACGCAAATTAGCACTGGAAACAGAAAAGGGAATATAGTATAATAGGAGTTAAGAGGAAGTCCCTTTTCATCAAGGAGGACGAAATGAAAAGGGCAAAACTGAATAACGACAAAATCACTGCTTTATATTGCAGGCTTTCCAAAGATGACGGCACGAACAACGAGAGCATGAGTATCAGCACACAGAAAACCATGCTGAAAGATTACGCAAAGCGCAACGGTTTTCTGAACTGCCAGTTCTACGTTGATGACGGTTACAGCGGTACGAACTACGACCGCCCCGCTTTCCGACAGCTTATCGAGGACATACAGGACGGGGAAGTGTCAACGCTCATCACAAAAGACCTGTCACGTTTGGGGAGGAATTATCTTGAAACAGGTACTTATATCGAGGTATTTTTCCCCAACCATAACGTGCGGTACATTGCAATCAATGACGGGGTGGACTCCATAGACAACGCACAAATGGATATTACACCATTCCGCAACATCATCAATGAAATGTACGCAAAGGACACGTCAAGGAAAATCAAGAGCGCACTCCACGCAAGGAGAATGCAGGGCAAGTATATAGCTACCACCGCCCCATTCGGTTATCAGAAAGACGAGAAAGACCATAACCACCTTGTCATTGATGAAGTGACCGCTCCCGTTGTGGAACTGATTTTCTCAATCGCCGAGGAGGGCGTGGGGCTTCACACTATCTGTAACCGCTTGCGTAAGGCAAAGGTCATAAAGCCGAGTTTCTACAAAAAGGAAATGTTTGAGCGGTACACTGACGAGAAAAAAATGTATGACTGGGATACTGCCTATGTCAGTAAGATTTTACGCAACCCCGTCTATGCAGGAAACCTCACCGTAGCGGAAAGACCGACAAAGACCATGCGTTCCAAGAAAAGACAGTATATCCCGTATGCGGAGCGTGAAGTCATCTATGGAACACATGAGCCAATCATTGAACAGAACCGTTGGAACACCGTACAGAAGATTTTGGACGGCAGACCGCCTGTTATCGGGGAAAGTTCAAGCGGATATGACAACATTTTCCGAGGGATAATTAAATGTGCTGATTGTGGGAGTGCCATGCTTGCCAAAGTCGAGCAGAAAAGAAAGCGGAACAATGTACTGGACAAGACTTTCTACTGCTGTACCAAGTACCGCAAGTTTGGGAAAGAGGGTTGTTCATCACACACCATTGAGGCGAGGACGGTTCACGAAGTTGTGCTTGCAGACATTCAGAAACACGCAGGACAGGCATTGACGGACAGGAAAGCAATGGTAACGGATATTGCCGAGCGTCTTAATCTCCAAATGTCAGCGGACAGGGAACAGCAGAAAAAGGAACTAAGGCAATGTAAACAGCGTGTGTCGGAGATTGAAAACCTGTATGCCAAACTGTACGAGGACTTGACAAGGGAACTGCTGACCGAAAAGCGTTTCCAAATGTTGTCGGCACGATTTGACAGCGAGCAGGAAGAACTGACCGCCAAGATACTTGAAAAAAGTGCCATAGCGGACAGGGAGCAGTTATCTTCCATTGAGCAGTTTGCGGAGCAGATAAGCGGTTATGCAGGAATAACAGAACTCAATTTTAAGATAATCAATCAACTTATAGAAAAAATTCTTGTTTCTGAACCCGTAGAAGTTGACGGGCAGAAAATTCAACGACTTACTATCCATTACAAATTCATAGGGGCACTGGAAACCCTTGAATAATGGATATTTTCTAAGTCACCTATTCCAACTATCCAACAGAGGCTGAAAGAAGCAGGCGTTACGAAGATCAGTATCGGGATTCAGTCTTTTCAGGAAAAGTTCCAGCAGATCCTGGGGCGGAAAACGGTGGATCTGGCACATATGACGGCGGCTTTACAGGAAATCTCCTTTGAGACGGTATCCATGGACTTTATCTTTGCTCTTCCGGGACAGACCTTTGCGGATTTGCGGACGGATATTGACATGGCCTTTGCCAGCGGCGCGAATCACATCGCTGTCTATCCCTTTATTGACTTTACCTTTACAGAAAGTTCTGTCCGGTCTCTGCCTAAGAGCAGAAAGAGAAAATTGCTCGATGACATTACAAACTATTGTCTGGCCAGAGGCTATGTCCGCAGTTCCATCTGGACCTTTGCCAGTAAAGAGAGTGCAGGATATTCCTCCATGACCAGGGATAACTTTCTGGGATTTGGCTGTTCTGCAACCACACTTTTGCAGGAGCAGTTTAAGATCAATACTTTTTCCGTGGAAGCTTATTGTCAAAGAATCCGTAGCGGTAAGCTGCCCACATCCCTCACCCTTCGCTTTACAAGGCGTCAGAGGATGGTCTATTATCTGTTTTGGACAGCTTATAGTACGAAGGTCGAAGCGGCAGAGTTTGAGAAGTTCTTTGGCGTCCCTTTAGAAAGGATGTTTGGGGCTGCGCTTAAGATCGCGCAGGCATTAGGCTTCGTAACCTGCAAAGAGGGGGTCTACCGCATGACGTTGAAAGGCGCCTTCTATTATCATTATTATGAAAATTTCTATACCCTGGCATATATAGATAAAATGTGGGGCATCATGCGCAGGGAAGCTTTTCCGGAGCGAATACAGCTTTAAGGTGTGTGGTTAGGCACAACCTTTAGCGTTTCCTTTGCCATAATCCCAGTATACATACCAGGATACCGGTAGGAAGCAGGACAAGAGAAACCGTATCCTGGAACCTGTCAAAAAGAAATCCATAGACAATCTGACCGAGAGGCTGTACACATAAGGTGATGGCTGATGTATAAGCCATTACTTTACCGATCAGGTGATTGGGTGTTTTCTGCTGTATCAAAGACACGATATAGATGGAAAAAATGCTGATGGCAATCTGCATGCCACAAAAGGATAACAGGGTGACGCCATATTTCACCAGAGGGTTAACCGGGAGAAGAAAGATAATGCCGGCGGGCATCATGCAAACGCCCAGTGAGGCAAGCAGGGCAGAGGTATTATGTGTCTTTTTTAATGTAGCAGTCAGAAGTCCTGCCGCAGCACTTCCCAGGATTGTGGCGATTGCCAGGGCACTTTCTGCGGCGCCATAGTATCTGGCGTTTAATTGTAGGACAGAGCGTACCATAAAGGGGAAGCCCACCATGAGGATTCCCATCACAAAGAATCTGGAAACAGCAGTCAGGAGCAGCATCTTAGCCACAGATGTCTGCTCTTTTACAATATAGTGCATACTTTCGGTGAAATCCTGCCGGATGATTGTCAGAACGTTTTGTCTGTCGGCAGGACGCTGATAGGGTAAGCGGATGAAGCATTCAAACAAAGCGGTGATAAAGAAACATAAGACGCTGGCAAACATCACAGGTTGCAACCCAAACGCCGTATAGAATATACCGCCGAGCAGGGGAGCTGTCAGATAAGACAAAGAGGCAGTCTGATTCACCACAGCATTTCCTTTCATGATATTGTCGCCGGTAAGCATGGTGGGAATACAGGCCTGGACGGTAGGCGTCTCGAAGGCGCCAAAGACAGAAAGGATGATAAGCAGCATACTGATTACAGCCAGGTCGTTTTCTCCGGATATGAAAAGCGCTGCGCTTAACACACAGATGCCGGTCAGGGTATCTAATGCTACCATAATATTGCGGCGGTTGGCCCGGTCAGCCAGAATACCGCCAAAAGGGGTGAGGAGAATCGTGGGAACGGTGGCAAGGGACAATATCCCGGCAAAGGCAGCGGCAGAACCGGTTACCTCCAGCACGTACATGGACAGGGCCAGTTTCAAGATAAAATTTCCGAACAAGGACGTAAGCTGTCCCAGAATCAACAGTATGAAATTGGGGGTAAATAAAGAGCGGCTGGGCTGCATGGAGAAATCCTGCTTCCATTGTTCAGGGGTCTTTTTGACAGGTCTTGCCATGGTGGTGCTCCTTTCATGAGGGGGGTGGTGGCGTACTGTTAGTGAGAAAGTATGCTATATATTTGCGTTTATGGATATCTGTAGGATGGTTATTGACCAATGGTCATTAATAATAATATCTGAAAAATTTGTAGAAGTCAATAGGGAGAAATGATAAAATGGACGCAGACTGGGATATTGTCACAGATAATAGCAGCTTTGGATGGCGAAGTGACCTATCCAGGATAGAAGTCATTGCTAAAAAGATGGGAACGGCGTGAAAAGGCATGAGAATAACTAAACCAAAAGCAGCAGTAATCAGTATGATTATGGTATTTTTATTGAGTGGGTGTGGAGAGGCAGATTCTGGAAATCCAGAAATAGAGGTGTCAGAGGCGCTTGGGTTGATGGCAGAGAAAGAAGAGAACGGGCACTTTGCGGCAGAACGCATCTTTTCTTTTTATGGTGACCTCTATGAGAAAGCACAGGAAGCGGGTACACTGGGTGACCTGGAAGTGATGAGAGACTGTGCACAACGGCTTGGCGAAGAGGGGTATGCCGTTGTGGATGAAGAGAACCAGATGGATATGATCAATCCGGAACAGGTCAGGCTCTTTTGTGAAGCAGTGGACCAAAAGCAGCCGGCAGAGCTGACCCTCATTGTATTAGATTACTCCGGTGGGTTTCTGAAATATGATTTGCGCACAACAGATGGAAGGGTGGAGATAGACAGGGAATATGAGCAGGTTATAAACGGCAGTCTGAAAAGCAGCAGCACTGCCAGCTATACGGCAGATACCTGGCAGTATACGGAAGAAGGGTATCTCGTGTTTTCCGGGACTTATTATTCCGAAAGCTATCAGGTGCTGTTATCCAGTGATGTGTCGGAGTATGCGGCCATCAGGGTGGAGCCGCTTAAGGAAGCGTGCAGGGCATTGAACAGGCAGTATCTGCTGCCGGTGGGCTATGGTCAGAACAATCTGTTCCTTGTGGACTGGACCGAGACAGATTATGGTGAGCTGGACTTCTATGATCAGTTCGACCAGTTCTATCCCAGAATCTACAGACGGTCCAATCCTTATGTGGCGGATGATAATTTAAATGTGGGGGCGGTTTACCAGATACCGGCAGACACCTTTGAGACAGTGATCGGCAGTTATTATAAGATAGAGGAAGAAAGCCTGCGGCAAAAGACAAGCTACGTTCCGGAAACGGAAACCTATGAGTACAGACCGAGAGGATTCTATGAGAGCGGTTATGAAGATATTCCCTATCCGGAGGTGATAAGTTATGAGAAGAACAGTGACGGCACCATAACCCTTCTGGTAAATGCGGTGTACCCGAAAGAAAACACATCCAGAGCATTTGCCCATAAGACAGTGATTCGCCCTCTGGCAGACGGCAGTTTTCAATATGTGTCCAATCAGATGATTTACCCGGAAGAGGGGTATGATTCGTGGTGGTATGCAAAGCGCATGACAAAGGAACAGTGGCAGGAAACGTATGGCTATGAGGCGGGAAGTCTGCTCTCTGAGGCTGAAAAGGAGACATTGGGTGAAGAGGCTCTGGCGGCGGCAGGGAAAGCGGGAGAGGTATATAAAGATGCAGTGGTTGAAGAGGATTTGATTTATGGCCATGTGGTGAAAGACTTTTCCAGAGAGCGGAGAAACCGCGTGGTTTCACTTCTGGGAAAGGCAGGATGTGTCAGTGTTACGGACGGCGCCAATATGGAAAACCCTGATCTGATCCAGGATTTCTATGATGCTTACCAGGAAAAGCAGGATGCCATGGTCACGGTATATGAGATTCATCCAAACGGTGTGATCGGGGCCTGCACATTTGTGTATCGGGCGGGGAAAATACAGACTTATTATCTCCAGATTGCATGGCAAAAGGGCGGCATACCGGAAATTACTTCTGTTGCCGTCAGCGACGTGAAACAGATGAAGCTGACGCCCAAAGGATACTTCATTTATGCTTATGAAGATACGCCCTATCATGCCAGCCTGCGTCAGTATTGGCGGGTTGCTCCGCTATCAGATGAGTGCAGGGAGATGACGGAGAAATACGTGCAGGGAATAAGTTATGTAAACTACAATCTTCTTGTGACAGATTGGAACAGCGACAACGTAGAGGATATTCTGATGCCCTGTATGTTCGCGGATATCTATCGGATTGCCATGGGAGAAGCACTGCAGCCTGTGCATGGAGAAGTACCTGCGGATATTTATGAAAGGATCATGACCGCTTACTTTCCGGTGACGATACAGCAGGTCAGGGAAATCTGCGGTTATCATGCAGACACGGACAGTTATCCTTATGAAATGATTTTTGCCAGACAATACCCGCCATTTGGTGAAGTGGTGGACTTTGTGGAAAATCCAGACGGGACGATCACCCTTTTTGTGGACGGTGTGTGGCCGGATTATGATTCTGACTGTGCGTTTACCAACAGGATTCTCATACAGCCTTTTGCTGACGGGTCATTTCGGTATTTATCCAACACCATTGAAAAGGGGGAGCTGGAAATTCCGATGATAGGGCCATAGAACTTTATGGAAGTTTGATAAATGAAAAGAGAAAGGAGTTCAATTATGTTTAAAATCGCGATTGTAGAGGACAATCAGACAGCAATGGCAAAGCTGCAAGGTTATCTGGAACGGTATGCGCAGGAGAATAATGAAAACTTTGATATTGCTGCTTTCGGGTGTAAAGCATGGTTCCACGCTGGAAATGCCCTGTCCCGGATGGGATTCCGTGCGGGAATTGCTCGCAGCAGTACAAAGCGGCAAGGTGTCGGAAGACGAGATAGATAACAGAGTGTCGGAACTTCTTGCGCTGATTGATTTTACCAAAGGTAATGGGGCGGAAGAGAGACAGGACGGATCAGATAAAATACGGCAGGAAGAATCAGAAGTGGTTCTTTGGGAGAAGCATCGTTCATTGGCGTACCGTGCCGCGGCAAAGAGCATTACCCTGCTTAAAAATGAAGGGGGAATTCTTCCTCTTGCAAAAGGCACGAAAGTAGCATTGATTGGGGACTTTGCCAGGACGCCCCGTTATCAGGGGGCAGGATCTAGTCAGGTCAATGTGCTTCATCCAAAGAGTATGCTGGAATGTATGCAGGACAGCGGCCTTGTTCTGGTGGGATATGCGAAAGGCTTTGACAGACTGGGAAGGCCGGATGGTACGCTGCAGAGAGAAGCGGTGGAGTTGGCAGGTCATTCGGAGGCAGTGATCTTGTGTCTTGGCTTGGACGAGGTGCAGGAGAGTGAAGGGATTGACCGCCGGCATATGAGGATTTCCCAGAACCAGATTGATTTATTGAAGGCAGTTGCAGCAGTGAACAGCAATGTCATTGTCATCCTGTTTTCAGGCAGTGTTGTGGAGACAAAGTGGCGGGCAGACTGTAAAGCGCTGCTCTATGCGGGGCTTGGAGGAGAGATGGGCGCTTTGGCAGTCATGGATGCAGTGACTGGTAAGATGAATCCCTGCGGCAAGCTGGCAGAGACTTGGCCGGAACATTATGAAGATACACCGGCTAAGAATTATTTTGCGTCAGAGGGCCGGGATGTGGAATACCGGGAAAGCATCTATGTGGGATATCGATATTACCAGAAGCGGCAGATAAAAGCGGCATTTCCCTTCGGGTTTGGTTTAAGTTATACGCAGTTTGCATATAGTGATCTGCGTGTGGAAAAAGACCGGGCAGAATTTACGGTGACAAATATCGGAGACAGACCAGGTATCGAGATTGCACAGCTTTATGTTGCACCAAAAGACAGGCATGGCAGTATCTTCAGGGCAGTGAAAGAACTGAAAGGATTTACGGGCATGGAACTGGAACCAGGTGAGAGCAGACGGGCAGTGATCTGGCTTGATGACAAGGCTTTTCGGTATTGGAATAACACATCCGGAAGATGGGAGGCTGCGGCAGGTGATTATCTGATTCAGATTGGCTCTTCCAGTGAAAAAGTAGAGCTCTTAGAGGAGATTTCTATAGAAGGGACGGGCGAAGCAGACGCAAGTGAGACAAGGATGCTGTCCCATTACCAGACGGGAGATATCCAGAATGTGCCGGATCAGGAATTTGCTGCACTTTTTGGACATGAAATTCATAAATCGCAAAGAGTAATCGACAGACATATTACGTTCGGGGAAATGAAATATGGAAGGAGTCCTCTGGGCTGGCTGGTATGTTGTATTCTGACATGGCTTATGAAAAACAGTCTGAAGAAGGGAAAGCCGGATTTGAACCTGCTCTTTCTCTATAACATGCCGCTCCATGCCCTGGCCAAAATGACAAATGGCATGGTAAGTATGGGAATGGTGGATGGCATCGTGATGGAGCTAAAAGGGTTCTGGATCATAGGGCTTATAAAGGTGTTAGTTGAATCTGTCAGGAATCTGGCAGAGAACAGACGTATGGAGAAGAAGATTTAAAGAAGAAAATAAAAACATTCCGGAGATGCGGTCATTTGGCTGGAAATCCGGAGTGTTTTATTAATATGAGGACGATATTCTATAATCTATTGACGAATCCCCATTTTTTGCACAAAATAAGATAAGACTTTAGAACAATGAGGAGTAACGTAAGATGGAACACAAAATACTGTTACTGGAAGATGATATCAGTCTGATCGACGGCCTTGTCTATTCTCTGGACAAGAACGGCTATTCTGTAGATGTGGCGCAGACAGTCAGACAGGCATATGAATCTTTGCATAAAGAGACTTACAGTCTGCTGCTGCTGGATATGACCCTGCCTGACGGAAATGGCATGGATGTGTGCAGCTTTGTGCGCAAACAGGGGAATCAGGTGCCTATTATCTTCCTGACGGCCATGGATGAGGAGGTCAATGTCATCCGGGGACTGGACAGCGGTGCGGACGACTATATCACAAAGCCCTTTAAGCTGGGAGAACTGTGTTCCAGAATCAGAGCGCTGCTTCGGCGAAGCGGTTTTTGCGAAGAGCGTGGGATGAAGCTGCTTTCTTCCGGAACGCTGTCCATTGATCTTTTAGGCGGCAGGGCAGTTTTCAATAACCAGCCTTTGGAGCTGACCAGCGCGGAGTACCGCCTCTTGTGTCTGCTGGTCCGCAATGCCGGGCAGACTGTTCTGCGGAGCACGATTCTGGATCTGCTGTGGGACGGAAACGGTAATTTTGTGGACGACAACACGTTATCTGTCTATATTCGCAGGCTGCGGGAGAAGATGGAGGATGATCCGTCCAATCCCAGACATTTGCTGACGGTGCGGGGGTTTGGCTATACTTGGCGGGCGTAGAATGTTGACAAACTGCTTGTTTAATTAAAAAGACTGCCGTGTGTACAGTTCACGCAGGGATGTAATCCGGAAAGAGGGATGGCATGGACATTTTACAGGATAAGGACAATAAAATTTATTTTATCTTTCTGACATATATGATGGGCTCATTCATACTCTTGACGCTGTTTCTCTCTTGGCTTCACGGAAAAGAATCGCAGCGCATTCTTTTTGAAAGAGAGCAGACCATGATTTCTTCTCTTATGGAGCAGGGGGTTGCCCGGACTTCGATTGCGAAGGCAGTCAAAACATCTGTGCCCACCAGGGAGGGAATGGAACTTCTGCAGCAGCTGGGACACACCGGGGCTGCTTCTGTCAGGCTTTTTCCATCCATTGATCAGTCGGTGCATTTGTTTGCGCAGACTGCAGTTGGCCTGGCTTTGCTTCTGGCGCTGATTCTGGTTGGTATGACCGTTCGGTTTTTGGTGCTGCGGGAAAAGTTATATCGGAAGGCCGAGGGCATCATCACCCAATTTTCTGTGGGGAATTTCCAGAATCACCTGCCCCAGAATGAGAAGGGGAGCATATATCATCTGTTTGCGGCGGTGGAAGAACTGGCAGTGGTCTTACAGGCCCAGAGTGAAAAGGAACAGCATATGAGGACCTTTTTAAAGGACACCATCTCGGATATTTCCCATCAGCTGAAAACACCGTTGGCAGCACTGCATATGTATACGGAGATCATAGCCGATGAACCAGATAAGGTGGAGACGGTGGAACGGTTTTCTAATAAAACCATGCAGTCTCTGGAGCGGATTGAACAGCTGGTACAGGCGCTTCTTAAGGTAAGCCGAATCGATGCGGGAAATATTATCTTTCAGAAAGAAGAGATGAAGGCGTCAAGCCTTGTTGTCTGGGCCATGGAAGATTTATCTGTAAGGGCCCTTAAAGAGGGCAAGCAGCTGCTGGTAAAAGGAGATGTTGAGGATGTGATTTTATGTGACCGGGCATGGACCAGGGAGGCTGTGGCCAATCTGATTAAAAATGCGTTGGATCATACCGAGGCCGGCGGTGTGGTTACCATTTCCTGGGACAGTTCTCCGGCTATGTTTTGTCTGTCGGTGGCAGATGATGGCTGCGGCATTGCCGAGGAGGATATTCATCATGTGTTTAAGCGCTTTTATCGGAGTAAAAAGGATGGCGCAAGGCAGGGAATCGGTCTGGGGCTGTCCCTTGCGAAATCCATTGTGGAAGGACAGGGCGGCATGCTTTCTGTTAACAGTACACCTGGGGAGGGAGCGGTGTTTACCATTTCCTTTCTTACGAATATGTAAGCTTACATTCATGGAATTGTAAGGTATTCCTGTTATCCTTTGGGTAAAGGCTTAGAGCACACATAGCTGCTCTGGGAAGGAGAGGGAGTGATACCATGGAAATCATGAAAGTAGAAGATCTGTGTAAAACTTACGGCATGGGCGAAGCGAAAGTGGAAGCCCTAAAGCATGTCTCTTTTACATTGGAAAAAGGGGAGTTTGCGGCGGTAGTCGGGGAATCCGGCTCCGGCAAAAGCACCCTTTTAAATTGTATCGGCGCATTGGATGAGCCCACCGGAGGAAAGATTCTGTTAGATGGACAGAACCTGTTTGCCATGAAAGAAGAGGAACGTACTATTTTCAGACGCCGCAATATCGGCTTTATCTTTCAGTCTTTTCATCTGATACCGGAACTGAATGTGGAGCAGAATATTGTGTTTCCATTGTTATTGGATTATAAAAAGCCGGATGTGTGCCGGGTAAATGAAATCCTGGAAGTGTTGGGATTACAGGAACGCAGGAAGCATCTGCCGGGGCAGCTTTCCGGAGGACAGCAGCAGCGTGTGGCAATCGGCAGGGCACTGATCACAAAGCCGAAATTGATTCTGGCGGATGAGCCGACGGGAAACCTTGACAGAAAGAACAGCCAGGACGTGATGGAACTGTTAAGGAAGGCGTCAAGGCATTATCAGCAGACCATTTTGATGATCACACACAATCCCAATCTGATTACTTCTCTAGACCGGGTCATGCGGGTATCGGACGGGATTCTGACCGATTTAGGAGGGAACGTCAATGAAACATTATCTTGATTTGATTCCCGTATCAGCTAAGATACACCGCAGACAGACCCGGATGACAAGATGGTGTATTATGATTTCAGTCTTTTTGATCGCTGCAATCTTCGGTATGGCGGATATGTTTCTGCAGAGCCAGAAAAATCTGGGGATTATGACAGATGGTGCATGGCACGTGATGTTCCGGGAACTGGACGAGGAACAGAGGGCACTACTTGCTGCCAGGCCGGAGGTGAAGACTGTGGTCCGCTATGCGGCCACAAACTACAGGCTGGATATGGGTTATGAAATAGATGGCGTCCAGACAGTTTTGTGTGGATTTGATGAAACCTTTTTTGAAATATTTCCAGGGGTTTATCTGCTGGAAGGAACTTTCCCGAAGAATGACATGGAAGCTCTTGTATCTGAAAGCATGCGTGACAGACAGGGATTTGGTGTGGGTGACCAGGTAGAGATAACAACGCCGGATGGTCCCCTGTTCTTTAGAATCAGTGGCTTTGTGGAAGACACTTCCAGGATGCTTCAAAGTGATGCGTATGGTGTCTTCATGAATACGGAGACCTATCTGTCCTGTTTCAAGGATGTGACTTTGCAGGAGGACTTTGTATATTATGTGGAGTTTGTACCCCATTGCAGGATACAGAAAGCGGTTCAGGATATCTGTGACAAGCTGCAGATTTCGGAGGATATGGTCAGTGAAAATGCCAAGTTAATGGGCAGCATGCTGCAAAGCAGTAACAGATATATTATGACGCTTTATCTGATTGCTTTGATTCTAGCAGTACTGGTGGCGATTTCCGGCATGATGATGATTCTGGGCAGCATGAACAGCAGTGTGGCGCGAAGAACGGAGTTCTTCGGTATGATGCGGTGCCTGGGTGCGACGCCAAGGCAGGTGCGGCGTTACGTGCGGGCAGAGGCTCTTTTCTGGTGTCTTAAGGCAGTTTGGCTGGGACTGTCTGGCAGTGTGCTGCTAATATGGGGCTTGTGCAGGATGTTGAAGATGATCATGCCTACCTGGTTTGGCGGAATGCCGGATTTAGGGCTCAGCTGGCCGGGTATGACTGCCGGACTCTGCATCGGTATCATCACAGTGCTGATGGCAAGCAGGGCTCCTGCCCGCAAAGCGTCGGAGGTGTCACCGCTGACTGCGGTTTCAGGGAATGCAGATACGGTGGTTGCTGCCAGGCGGGCGGCGCATACCAGATGGATGCATGTGGAGACGGCGCTGGGATTGCACCATGCGGCGGGCAGCAGAAAGAACCTGATTTTACTCACTTCTTCTTTTGCCTTTAGCATCATTTTATTTCTGGGATTTGGCATAGGCGTTGACTTTATGAAACATGCGATTACCACACTGCGGCCTTATACGCCGGACGTGTCCATTGTCAGTTCGGATAACACTTGCAGCATCCCGGACTCTCTCTATATGCAGTTACAAGAAGAAGCCAATATCAAGCGTATTTTTGGAAGAAGCTTTGCCTATGATCTGACGGCGGATTTACAGGGAGAGCAGAAAACAGTCATGTTGGTTTCCTATGAGACATTTCAGTTTGACTGGGCGCAGAGTGATCTGCAGCAGGGAAACATGGAAAGTGCCAGAAAGGGAGAGGGAATTCTTCTGGCGGCTAAACCGGGATTTGCGGCAGAGACAGGCAGCGAAATAGAACTGGAAACTGACAGGGGGACACAGAAAGTAAAGGTGGTTGGAATTCTCAACTATGTGCCCTTTGACGCTGGTGAAAATGTGGGTACGCTCATCTGTTCCGAAAAGCTGTTTCGGGAACTGACGGGAGAGACGGGATATACCATTTTGGATATACAGCTGCAGGACCGTTCGGATGATGTGGTGGAGGCAATCTGCAGTGTGGCGGGTGAGGCTTATAAGTTCTCTGACAGCCGTGCCAGCAACAGAGAAACGCGGACAGTTTATTTTTCCTTTGCTCTGTTTGTATATGGTTTCCTAGCAGTGGTTGCCTTGATTGCATCCTTTCATATCATCAACAGTATCGGTATGAGTGTATCAGCCCGGATGCGTCAGTATGGCGCCATGAGAGCAATAGGGATCAGTATCCGGCAGCTGCAGAGGATGATTGCGGCAGAGACGATAACTTATCTTGTGGGAGGACTGCTGGAGGGACTCCTGTTAGGATTGCCGCTCCATTATTATTTGTACAGGCAGAGTATTACGGTAAGGTGGGGGGATACATGGAGTCTGCCGGTTCTGGAATGTATGGTTATTGTGGCAGTGATGCTTGTCTCGGCACTGGCGGCCATGGCTGAGCCGATACGAAGAATCCGCCGGATGTCGGTGGTGGAGACCATCGGGATATGAGAATCCTGCGGCATTGAGTTTTGGATAAACGGAATCATGGAAGTAAAGCATGGAAGTAAAGCATGGCAGAGTCACTTGTTTCTTGACAAGTGACTTTTTTTGCACTAAAATATTTCACAATTGAAATGTTCAAATATGAAGTAAAAGGGGAGGCGTTACATGAAAACATGTATTAGGATTTCACGAAATCTTTTGCAGGTATACGGTGCAAAGTGCAGACCACTGTGTCAGGAAATCGGGATGCCGCAGACAGCCTTTGATATCCTGATGTTTTTGGCCAATAATCCTGAATTTGATACTGCCAGAGATGTGGTTGAGAGCAGGTATATCAAGGCAAATCTGGTCTCCGTAAATGTGGAGTGTCTTGTGAGGGAAGGATATTTGAAAAGAGAGAAAAGCCTGGATGACAGGAGAAAGATACGCCTTGTGTGTACGGAGAAAGCCTGGCCGATTGTAGAGCGGGGCAGGCAGCTGCAGAATGATTTTACGGAGGAGTTGTTTAAAGATGTGGACGAACAGCTGCGAACGGACTTTTTTCGGGTGCTGCATATGCTGGAATCCAATCTGAAGGATATACAGGAGGGACAAAAATAGGATGAATTGGTTATGGATGGTAGTGGTGACTTTTTTTGCAGGAATGGGGGCGGGCCTAGGGACAGGGTTTGCCGGCTTGAGCGCTGCGGCAGTGATCAGTCCCATGTTGATTACGTTCCTTGGCATGGATGCCTATATGGCGGTGGGAATCGCTTTATCTTCCGATGTGCTGGCCAGCGCGGTGTCAGCGTACACCTATGGGAAGAACAAAAATCTGGATATCAGAAACGGCCTGATCATGATGGGAAGTGTGCTTGCCTTTACGGTGGTGGGCAGTTATGTGGCGAGTCTGATTCCGTCGGCGACTATGGGCGGCTTTTCCGTGTTTATGACCTTTTTGCTGGGGATTAAATTTATCGTGAAGCCTGTCATGACCACCAAGGAAGCGATGGGCGCAGTATCGGTGAAGAGACGAGCTGTACAGTCTCTCATAGCGGGCGTGCTGATTGGATTTATCTGCGGTTTCATCGGTGCAGGCGGCGGGATGATGATGCTCCTGATTCTGACGTCCGTCCTGCATTATGAATTGAAGACCGCCGTGGGAACCAGCGTATTTATCATGGCGTTTACAGCATTAACAGGAGCGGTGTCTCATTTTGCCATAGGCGGGATGCCGGACTGGCCGGTGTGGGTGCTGTGTGTGGTGTTCACATTTATCTGGGCCAGGATTGCGGCAGTCTTTGCCAATAAGGCAGAACCGAAGACGCTGAACCAGGCGACAGGAGTTGTGCTGGTGGTGTTGGGGATTGTGGTTATGGGATTTTCGTTTTTGACTCGGACGGTGTAGCCTTTGGGCTATGCCGTTTTTGCTGGAAATGGGGATACCTTTTCATGAAAAGATTGCCATGCAGGGAACTTTTGATATAATGAAAAGAAGCTATCTTAAATAAAACGTCAGGCGGTATTGTTTTTACAAAGAAAAAGCAATCCGGCCAGAAATGAGGAAAATAATGGAATACATCAAAGTGCAGGAAAACGGAATCAACATTGTATTTGGTATTACTAAAAAGAAGCAGATAAAACTTCTTCACTTTTCAAAGAATGGGTTTGATGAGAACGATCTGTGTAAAGTGGGGCCGGAGTGTAAGGCCGAGGATCGGGCGAGGAAGGAACAGTTCTTGGAGGAGGCATTTCAACTGGTACAGATAAGTCTGTCTGGCTATGACCGTCCCTATGAGAAACACGGCAATAAGCACATTGTGACGGCGCCTGGCTATCTGCTCACCTATGCCGGTATGGAGGACAGTGTGAATGAAACCGGACGCAGGATCACCATCATCCAGGAGGACAAGGAAGTTACCCATGTCCGTGTGGAGACAGTGATGCAGTTCTATAATGGTACGTCTGTAGTCCGCATGTTCAATAAGGTGACGAATATGGGAGAGGAGACGCAGTGTCTGGAATATCTGTCCTCTTTCTGCTATACAGGGATTGAGAAGGAAGGCAGTGAGAATTCTGATGCAAAGATGAGAATACGGATCCCTTATAACGGCTGGCAGAAGGAAATGAGTATGCAGGAGTATACGTTTGGGGAGGTGGGACTTGCCCAGACCCAGCCGGGCGTGTATCAGCGTACATCTCAGGTGTTTGAGGTGACCAATACCGGTAACTGGTCTACTAAGAAATATCTGCCTCTTGGCTATGTTGAAAATACCCAGGTACATACCAGTCTGTTCTGGCAGATAGAGCACAATGGATCATGGCATTATGAGATTGGTGACCAGAATGCGCACTTTTATGTCTGTGTCAGCGGACCCACAGAATTGCAGTCTCATTGGTTTAAGAACTTAACACCGGGAGAGAGTTTTGAGTCAGTGCCGGTGGCAGTGGGTGTGGCGAAGGACAGCTTCGAGCAGGCAGTGGGCGAACTTACCAAGTACCGCCGCCTGATCCGCAGACCCAATCAGGACAATGAAAACCTGCCGGTTATCTTCAATGATTATATGAACTGTCTGTTTGGAGATCCCACTACCGAGAAAGAACTTCCGCTGATTGATGCGGCAGCAGAATGTGGCTGTGAATACTTCGTCGTTGATGCAGGATGGTATGCGCCGGGAGAGTGGTGGGACAGTGTTGGCGAATGGCAGGAATGCAGGGAGAGATTTCCCAATGGCATTAAGGAAGTGACGGATTACATTCGCAGTAAGGGCATGATTCCCGGCGTCTGGCTGGAACTTGAAGTGATGGGAATCAACTGTGAAAAGGCGAAGAAGGCGCCAGATGACTGGTTCTTCGTGCGCCATGGCAAGAGAGTGTTTGACAGAAGCAGATACCAGCTTGATTTCCGTAATCCAGCGGTGATTGCACATGCGAATGAAGTTATTGACCGGGTGGTGAATGAGTATGGCGTGGGTTATATCAAGATGGATTATAATATCGAACCGGGCATCGGTACGGAAATCAATGCGGAGAGTGCAGGCCAGGGTATGCTGGAACATGAGCGGGCTTATCTTGCGTGGCTGGATGACGTGTTTGCAAGATATCCGGATCTGGTGATTGAGAACTGTTCCAGCGGCGGTCTGCGGATGGACTATGCGCTGCTTTCCCGCTATAGTCTCCAGTCCACTTCCGATCAGGAAGATTACCGTAATTATGCCACTATCTCGGCCAATGCCGGGGCAGGCGTGACGCCGGAGCAGGCGGCAGTCTGGTCTTATCCCATGCGCCAGGGTGACAAGGAGGAAGTCATCTATAACATGGTAAATTCCATGCTGGGCAGGATTCATCAGAGCGGGCATCTGGCAGAGCTTTCCGCGGAGCGCACGCAACTGGTCAAAGAAGGTATCGCATGCTATAAAAAGATACGTGCAAAGATCAAAGAGTCGGTGCCTTTTTTGCCTTTGGATGTGACGGATAATGAGGATTTGTGGGCCTGTGGCGGCCTGAAGTCAGAGAATAAGGCTTATCTGGCTGTGTGGAAACGGCAGATGGAAGGGAAGAACAATGACAGGCGAAAGCGTGCAGGCACAGTGTGCTCAGATATTTCGCTGTCCATACCGCTTTGCAGTCTGCCTTTTGCCAAAGACGGGATGCAGGTTTCCTGTATGTATCCGGAGAAGGAGCCCGTCAGCTTTGTTGTTGAAAAAGATGTTTTGACAGTGACCTTTGAGAAGCCGGTTATGGCCAGGCTGTTTGTGGTGGAAGGAAAGTAAAACAGGCGGTCTCCTGTGCTTGATAATGAGAATTTATCAGGCGGGAGGCCGCTTTTTATATACATTCACTTGTTGATTCTGGAAGAAGTATTTGAAGCCTTCATGAAAACATGTTAAACTCGAATTGAATATTTATGGCATAAATGTCAAAATTAATCAATATAGGAGCGGTTTAGGATGATTAAAAGAGATAAATATTTAAATGATTTAATCAATAGAATGCATAACGGAATGATTAAAGTGGTGACTGGCATCAGAAGATGCGGCAAATCCTATTTGATTTTTAATATATTTAAGAACTATTTGATTGGACAGGGGGTTTTGGAATCTCATATTATTACAGTTGAGCTGGATCAAAGAAAGGACAGGAAATACCGGAATCCGGACACACTGTTGGATTTTATAGAGGACAGTATTACAGATCAGGAACCGTATTACATCCTGTTAGATGAAGTGCAGATGTTAGAGGAGTTTGAAGAAGTACTGAATTCTTTACTGCATATCACGAATGTGGACATTTATGTGACTGGCAGTAATTCCAAATTCTTATCAAAAGATGTTATCACTGAATTCAGGGGAAGAGGTGATGATATTCATATCTATCCCCTGACTTTTAAAGAATTTATGCAGGTTTATGAGGGGGATGTGTATCACGGTTGGGCAGAATACACTGTTTATGGCGGTCTGCCGCTTACGGTAACGATGAAATCGGAAGAGCAGAAGATTCGTTATTTAGAGAAATTGTTTGAGGAAACCTATTTAAAGGATATTATTGAGAGGCATCATATAGAAAAGCAGCAGGAGCTGGGGGATCTGGTTAATGTCCTGGCCTCAGCAATTGGTTCACTGACAAATGTACCGAAGATTGAGGCGACCTTTAGAAGTGTGATACAGTCAAATATCAGTATCAATACGCTCAGACAGTATATAGAATATTTAGAGGATGCCTTTATCATAAACAGGGCTGATCGTTATAATGTAAAGGGAAGAAAGTATATTGGTTCACCTGTTAAATATTACTTCGAGGACATAGGACTTAGAAACGCAAGATTGAGATTCAGACAGATTGAAGAAACGCATATTATGGAGAATATCATTTATAACGAATTGCGCAGCAGAGGATACTCTGTAGATGTAGGGGTTGTAGAAAAAAGAGGAATCGATAAAGAGGGCAGATCACAAAGGAGTCAGCTGGAGATAGATTTTGTGGCCGATCTGGGAAGTAAACGCTATTATATACAATCTGCATTTAGTATGCAGACAGAAGAAAAGCAGTTGCAGGAAAAGGCGTCTCTGATGCGTGTAAATGATTCTTTTAAAAAGATTATTGTTGTGAAAGATGTGGTGAATGTCACCAGAGACGAGGCTGGGATAACAACGATGAGTATCTATGATTTTCTTCTGCAAGAGAATAGTCTGGAACTGTAAACTGTGGACAAAACTGCGGAAACCTGAATAGTAAATTATTGACCAAATTATGGATTACGTGTAAAATATTAGAGTAGAAGAGGCGATATATAATACATCAGCGGTCTAATGTGTAAAATAGGAACAATGAAAGTTTCAAGTGGGAGAACTGGAGGCGATAATGATGTACAGGAACTGGAAGAAAGTATCTGCACTGGGTCTGGCGGTATTGCTGGGATGTACACTGCCGATGGGTACGATGCTGGCGGCAGAGGACAAGACGGAAACTGTTCAGGGAACCGGGGAAAATTCTTTAGCGGATGAGCTGAAAGAGGATGCGGACACTTCGGACAAGGAAGGTATCACAGACGGCGGGAATCCTTCAGGGGATGAAGGCAGCGCAGACAAAGGGAATAATTCAGAAGATGGAGGCGGTGCGGACCAAGGAAATCCTTCAGAAGACGGAAGCAGCGCAGACAAGGAGAATCCTTCAGGGGATGCAAACATCTCGGACGATGAAAATAATGCAGGCGATGAGAATCTGTCGGGTGATGTAAACATCTCAGACGGCGGGGATATCCAGGATGAAGTAAATGGGGAAAGCGGCAACGCCGGGGATGAGACAGACGCTGGTAACAGTCCCAATGGCACTGATGAGAGTATACCGCAAAGCAAACTGTCGGCAATACAGCAGAAGGCACCGGGAACAGAAGCTGCGGCGAGCATAGGTGCGCCTGAAATTTCCATTACATGGCAGGGAAGAAATCTGACCAGCAGTCCGGGCGGTAAGATTTCGTATGAGTACATAAATTATAATGTGAAAGTATTTTCTTTTGAGGTGTCTGCAAGTCAGGGCGGTAATGCTGTCCAGCTTTCTTATTATCTGGATAAAGTGAGTGACATGGATGATGAGGCCAAGGAAACAGAGGACCTGGAAAAATTAACGGCATGGGCATCTATCACTTCCGGGAATACAATTCCTCTGTTAAATGACGGAACGTACGTTCTGTATGTAAAAGCAGAGGGAGAGGATGGGCAGATTACTTATGTTCGTTCCTGCGGAATCGTGGGAGATACCCAGGCGCCTAAAGTCATTGGTGTGGAGGAGGGCAAGGCTTATCCGGAAGGGACGGTCTTCCAGATAGAGGATGCCAATTTAGAGAGCGTCACCATCAATGAAAAGCCCGTTGTTCTTTCGGCAGACGGAAGCTATCAGGTTGTTGCCAACGGTACGTCCTGCGTGATCAAGGCAAAGGACAAAGCAGGAAATCAAACGGTCCGCAGTTTTAGCATATCCGGTAAAGACCCGGCACAGGATGGAAATGTTATTTCCGGCAGCGGAATTTATGCATTGAAAAAGGGTATTTCTTATCACCTGGCAGAGGGAAGATGGAAAACAGGCAGTGACAATACCGTTTATGCGGGCGGCAGTGATTTTTATGTAAAAACCGACAAGGATTACATGCTTATAAGATATTAGGAACAAGGAAAGTAATGAGCCGAAAGAGGGGCGTGGTGAATGATGCTAGAGCAGATATCGTATCGGAAAATCATGATTTGTATTGGTGCCGCGGTGGCTGTGATTGCTGTGGCGGTAATCGTACTTTTATCAAATAAAGAAGAAACATTCCGCTCTATACTGGTCTATGATGTGGAAGGCAATGCGGTGATTGAACGGGAGACAGTGGGTTCCATGGATGCGGCGGAGAATCTGTATCTGGAATCCGGAGACCGGGTCAGCGTAGCGGCAGATTCCAGTATGCGTATGAAGCTGGATGATGATAAATATGTGATGGCGGAAGCTGATACCGTCTTTTCCGTGGAAGCACAAGGAACGGATGCAGATTCCAGAACGAAGATATGTCTGGAACAGGGTGCCATTACCAATGAGATTCAGCATCCTTTGAGTGAGGGATCCCAGTATGAGACATCTACGCCGAACTCGGTGATGGCAGTCCGCGGCACCATTTATCGTGTGGAATTGTATGTGGATGAGCAGGGGGAACAGAATACAAAGTTGTGCTGTTTCCAGGGAAAAGTCGGTACGAAACCCATTCTGCCGGACGGAACTTACGGGGAAAAAGTACTGGTTCCTGCTGGCAGTGAACTGACCATATATGAAGACGGAACAGTGGATGACATGAAGGAAATTGCATATGACGAACTTCCCAGTCAGGCAGTCGAAAACCTGATTAGTCTGTCAGAGAGCGGACAGTCCCTGACGGGAATATCCCTGGAAGATTTGATGCAGTTGTCTGATGTGACAAAGGATGACGGCAAAGCGAAAGAGAATGAACCTGAGAAGAAAGAATCCGCTGAGACGGTGGAAGAAGTTTCCCAAAGTGATGCGGCAAAGGAAACCGATGCTAAGATAGCTGCCAACACAGAGGCGGTAAAGAGTGGGAATGGAAAGGCTGCTAAAGGCGTGCAGAATCCTGCCGTCGCACCCGCACAGACCAATCAGCCTGGTCAGCAGACACAGGTTCCGGATGCTGTACTGCCCAATGCACCGGTAAAGGCAGCAGAGCCGGTAATCACCGACAATGCCTGGAATAACAATGCAGGCGGCGAGGAAGAGAATACCGAAAGTGATGCGGCAGACAATGGGTCATCGGACAATGATGAGAAGGAGGATGAGAAATCGGATCGGGATAAACCGGATAAAGAGAAACCGAATCATGACAGACCTTCCGGACCAGTGACTTATACGGTAACCTTTACCTATCAGGGTAAAACCTTTGCCACACAGAAAGTGGTGAAGGGAGCAAAGGCTAGCGAACCTGTTCTTCTTCCGGATGAAGAAGGTGAGTGGGATTTTGATTTTGAAACGAAAATCGAGGCGAATACAACAGTAGCCTGGAAGAGTATTATTTAATCATTCGATGTGAGAAGGACATTAGATTACAACCATGAAATATCTGAGTAAAATGAAAACGGCGGCGGTTACTGCCGCCGTTATTCTGGTATCTTTCGCATTTCTGTATGCTGGTACGACGGGATTTTGGGATATGGGCATATCCGACAGGTTAAACCAGCGGGAGAGTGTCACGAACAAGAAAATCTACATTATCGGCATTGACGATAAGACGTTGGAACAGTATGGCCCTGTCAATACCTGGAGCAGGGAGATTCCGGCGAAGCTGGTATCCCTGTTAAATGGTGCGGACGGCGGACGTCCCGCTGTTATCGGATTTGATGTGATCTATAGCGAAGAGGCAGATCAGGAGGCAGACGATTCATTTGCCAGGGCTTGCAAAGAGGCGGGGAACGTTGTTGCTGCCATGAGTTTTTCGTTTAAAGAACAGCCTGAAAAGGGAGAAGATGGCAGAATCCTTTATAATCCCTATCATGTGGATTATGTGATTGCACCTTATGACAGCTTAAAGAAAGAAGTTATCTGCGGTTTCGCCAATACCTTTGTGGATACAGATGGATATGTGCGGCAGGCTATGGCGTATCTGGATCATGAGGGGGTAAGGGAGTACAGTCTTTCCTCTCAGGTGTATAAGATTTATCAGGAAAGCAGAGGAGAAGAAGCGGTATTTCCGGCTGTTTATGGAAGAAATAACCGGTTCTACTTTACCTATTCCGGTAAAGCGGGAGGTTACAGCGTTATCTCTATGGCAGATGTACTGGACGGCACTGTGGATCCGGCAATTTTCCGGGATGCAGTGGTGCTGGTTGGGGCCTATGCCGTGGGTATGCAGGATTCCTATATGCCGGCCATCGCCCATAACAGTCAGATGTATGGGGTGGAGATTCATGCCAATATTATAGAGGCCCTGTTGGAAGGAAAAACACAGCTTCCGGTATCACCTCTGGGCTATGCATTCCTGACGGCATTTCTGTGCGGCGCCTTCTATATATGCAGTGACAAAATCAGAATGCTGTATGTTACGGTATTGATGGCGGTGCTGCTTGCTCTTGATGTTATCTTTGTCAAAGTGATGTATGGCAAAGGCTGGATTGTGCCTGTCATCCTCTGGCCGGTCTGTCTGCTGATTATTTATCTGGCACAGATGGTGCGCAAGTATCTGGCGGAAATCATGCGCAGACGGCGGGTGCTCAATGTGTTCAAGCAGTATGTGGCGCCCCAGGTAGTGGACAAGATCAGCAAAGATAAGGATTTCGAGCTGGTAATCGGCGGGGAGAACCGTCATATTGCGGTGCTGTTTGTGGATATCCGGGGATTTACCACAATGTCGGAGAGTTTACAGCCGGAGGAAGTGGTGGAAATCCTGAATGAATATTTGGGGCTCACCACACAGGCGATTTTCGATAACGGCGGCACACTGGATAAGTTTGTGGGAGATGCGACCATGGCGGTCTTCAATGCGCCGTTTGATCTGGATGACTATATTTTCCGTGCCGTCTCTACTGCATGGGATATGCAGGCAGGAGCAGACAGGATTGCCGAGAAATTCCGCGAAAGATATGGTAAGAGCGTATCTTTTGGAATCGGGGTCAACTGCGGTAACGCCGTTGTGGGGAATATCGGCTGTGATTTCCGGATGGATTATACAGCTATCGGCGATACGGTCAATACAGCCGCCAGGTTAGAGAGCAACGCGAAGCCAGGGCAGATTCTGATCAGCAGCGAGGTTTATGAGGCGGTAAAAGATAGAGTGACAGTGACGCCCATTGGGGAGATTCCCTTAAAAGGCAAGAACAAGGGTGTCTTTGTATATCAGGTGGATGATGTCAAAAAGCAGATTGGTATGGAGGAAAGATGAGTAAGCTGTATTTGGTTCCTGACAGGAAAGATATGGAACGAATGTGCGCTCTGGCGGCAGAATACGGATGCGCATTTGAATATAATGATTTCTATATTGCAAAGGTAATGGACGATCCCCAGAAACAGGCAGAGATCATGGCAGACTATGGAAAATGCAGACAAGTCTGTGGGGAGAAAGACTTGTCGCCAAAAGTCTTATCGGAGAATACAGGTTGTGAAAATGTATTCTCCATGGACACGATGCACGGCGCCTTTCTGGATGTGACGATTCACAGCGATGATCCTATGATCAGGGATGTTTCCATGCTGCGTGTCCGTCAGTCCATGGAGATTGCAAAGCACATGGGACTGAAAGGCGTGGTATTCCACACAGGGCGTCTTGCCGGATTCCGCGCGCCGGATTATCTGAGAAACTGGCGTGACAGAAACGCAGCGTTTTTTACGGAAATCGCACGGCAATACCCAAAACAGCAGATTTATATGGAGAACATGTTTGATGAAGCGCCGGATATTCTGGCAGGTTTGGCGGAGAAGATGCAGGATGTCCCGAATTTTGGCATTTGTCTGGATTATGCTCATGCCCGGCTCACCAGGTGTTCGGGGCAGGAGTGGATAGAGACGCTGGCGCCCTATATCCGTCATATACACATCAATGACAATGATACGGCAAATGATCTGCACCTGGCTGTGGGAGCCGGGAAGCTGGACTGGCAGGAATTTGACCGGTTGATCAGGCAGTATCGTGTGGAGGCGCCTGTTCTGGTGGAAGTGAGAGGTTATGAGGCACAGAGGGAATCACTTTTGTACATGAAGCACCATGGGATCTATCCGATGGAAAAGGAGAATGGAGAATAAGATGCAGTTACAGTACGAAGATTTTGAAAAGATAATGGATATTGGAATCCGCCTTTCCACGGAAAGGGACCGGAATCGTCTGCTTATGACCATTTTAGAGAAAGGGATGGAGATTACCAACTGTGATGCAAGTACGCTGTATCTGTATGAGAATGACGGACTGCGGTTTAAATTTATGAAGACGGTTTCCAAAGGTATAAGCAGGGGACTGGATGGGGAGGATATAGATCTGCCGCCTGTGCCCATGAAGGAGGAGAATGTGTGCTCCTATGCGGCGATTCACTGTGAAATCGTGAATATACCGGATGTGTACGCCAGCAGCCGGTTTGACTTCTCAGGCCCAAGACAGTACGATAGTCTGACCGGATACCGCACCCAGTCTCAGCTGGTGGTGCCTCTGGCAAATAATGAAAACGAACTGCTCGGGGTATTGCAGCTGATCAATGCCATGGATGAAGAAGGCAATGTCATTGCTTTTAATGAGGAGTATGAGATTATCATCCGGGCCTTGGGATCCATAGCGGCCATTGAACTGACGAACCTTTCCTATGTGGAGGCCCTTAAGACACAGATTTATTCCTTTGTGGAGGCCCTCACAACAGCCTTGGAGGAGAGAACGCCATACAATGCGCTGCATACAAGAAATGTACAAAATTACGCCAGCCTTCTGGCTGATTATATTGTGGAAATGCAAAAGGAAGGCAGATGTGAGAAGATATTTGATCCTGCAGGGAAAGAACAGCTGATGCTGGCTGCACTCATTCATGATATCGGAAAGATGGTGGTGCCTTTAAGCATTATGAATAAGGCCACCAGGCTGGATCGGGAGATTGAGAAGGTAGATGACCGGTTTGCCCTGCTGAAGGCACTGTATGAGGTGGATATGCTGCGGGGAAGGATTACGCAGGAGGAATATGAGGCAGCCATTGCGGATTTAGAGTCGGAACTTGCTTTTATCCATGAGATGGATGTGGTCAGTTACGTAAGTGATGAGGCTTGTGAACATATCAAAAAGCTGTCAGAGAAACAGCATGTCAGCGAAGAGGGGTCTGCCATTTCCTATCTGACAAAGAGAGAAGAAGAATGTCTGAGCATCCGCAGCGGGACTCTGACGGTACAGGAACGTAAGGAGATGGAGAATCATGTGGTCATGACCTCTAAGATTCTGGAAAAAGTGCAGTTTTATAAAGGCTTTTCCAGGGTGCCAAAGTGGGTGGGCGCCCATCATGAATATCTGGACGGCAGCGGTTATCCCAACAGTCTGAAAGGGGAGGAACTTGACCTGGAAACAAGACTTCTCACGGTGGTAGATATATATGATGCGCTGGTGGCAACAGACCGGCCTTATAAGAAACCGATTGCAAGACAGAAGGCCATTGAGATACTAAAGGATATGGCAAAGAAGGGGAAAGTGGATTTAAGACTGGTGGAATGGCTGGATGAGGCCCTGGAAAAGGAAGGGAATGCTAATTGACGCATGAAGGGAATGTATCTATAATGAAACATGTAAGAGATGCCTAAAAAGGTACAGGAGGAATTCGATTAATGACAGGTGTAAACCACCGTGACATGAATACCAAAAATAAATATGTCATTTTAAAGGCTCTTGCCACACAGGGCGCCATGCCGCGCAACGAACTGAGCATGCTGTCGGGCTTGAGTAAAATGGCTGTTACGGCCATTGCGAATGAGTATATGGAACAGGGTGTGTTGCGGGAATGCGGGGAACTTAGTTCCAGCGGCGGACGTAAACCAAAGCTTCTGGAACTGGATCCGAATGGGCTCCTTACACTGTCGGTATCGATTGACCGGGAAATGCTTCTGGTGGGCATCGTGAATGCAAGAGGGACGATTTTACGTTCCGAACATATTCCCTTCAGGCAGGTAGACAGCAATCAGATCCTGACGGACAATCTGTTTTATTTATGCGATATGATGATGCGAGATCCCCTGAGCAGGAATTTCTGGGGAATCGGCGTTTCCTGTGTGGGACCGCTTTCCATTGAGGAAGGGGAAATCCTCAATCCCCCTGACTTTGGCAGCATTCATAATCTGCCCATTGTCAGGCTGTTAAAGGAGAGATATGATCTTCCGTGTTACCTGCAAAACGACATGTGTCTGGCAGCTCTGGCAGAGGCCTATTATGGAAAACACAGTTCCATGAAGAACTTTCTGTATATTGGAATATCTGCAGGTATTGGCGGCGGTATTATACTGGATCGAAAGCTCTTTACAGGCACATCCGGCCTGGCGGGTATTATCGGTCACTCTATTGTACAGATGGATGGATTGCCCTGTACGTGCGGCCAGCGCGGCTGCCTGGAGCAATACAGCAGTCTTACGGCGATTGTGAAATGGGCCAGAGAACAGAGCGGGGATGACACCATAACATGGATGAAACTGGCGGGCGGCATTTTGGAGGGCAATCCCTTATCGCAAAATGTGATAAACAGGATGGCAGAATACCTCTATGTGGCGATTTCCAATTTTCAGGCAGCCTTTGATATGCAGGGGGTTATTATCGGCGGAGAATTGTATGGTGCGAAGGACTATATCGTATCCAGGGTGCGGGAAAACCTGCAGAGTGAGAACTTAAAGTGGAGCTATCGGCGCCGGATTGAGGTGGAGGGATCTTCGTTCATGAGCGATGCCTCTTTTATCGGCACATCTGCTCTGATTATGGAAAATCGATTGGGAAAATAGTTGACATAACTTAAATATTTTATAAAAAGCAAAGAATCTGGTGCAGCAAGAAACGGCGCCGGATTCTTTTTTTGATGTTTGCTTCTGGAAGTTTACACCACTTTGTAAGAAATATTTAAAAAGATATTGACTTTCTATATAATGCTATAGTATACTGGCTACATCAACATATGTAATATTGCATAAACAGATTGTTATAAATCAATTAAATATAACAAATATGCCTAATTACATAAGTGATATGATAAATTTTGGAGGATTGGAAATGATAAGAAAGGAGGATAGCACAGGTTTCTGAAACTCTTTTTAATGATTTCGTATTAAATAGTAGAAATGTAAAGAAATTTCATTTTGAAAGGAGAATCTTAAATGAAAATGAAAAATTTGAAGATGATGGCACTGACAATGACGATGGCAGTAGTTCTGACAGCCTGTGGTTCTAAATCCGGAAACCATGGGGCTGCCTCTGGTACAGATACAGATTCTTCCGCACAGGAGAGCAGCCAGGACAGTAACCAGAAGGATAGTCAGGATAGCAATACAGATGGAAAAGAGGTAACGATTACAGTCTGGGGAGAGGGAGAACAGCAGGCCTTGTATGGAGATGCTTTTGCAGAAATCAATGCTGCCTTTGAGAAAGCGAATCCGGACATCAAGATTGATTATCAATGGTCAGGCAGTTTCGATTCATTGACTGTGGCAGTTCAGACAGACTCACTGCCGGATGTATTTTACACACAAGGAAATAAGAACACATCCTTGTCGGAGATGGCTGCCAATGGTTATCTGCTTCCGTTGGATGAATATATTACCGACACTTCACGGTTCCCGGAAGATGCCTTGGCTTATGCAACGGTAGATGATGTACTGTACAGCTCTTTGCCGGCATTCTTTGATTATGCCGTTGTATTTTATAATGCTGACATCTTTGCAAAATATGAACTGGAAGCGCCCAAAACATGGGATGAATTCCTTGCTGTATGTAAGACATTACAGGATAACGGGGAACTGCCCATGGCATACGGCGGCAATGGCTGGCTGGATCGTTACTGGCTGTTCGGTGCCATGGCGCCTGCGTACATGGAAAGTGAGATGGTTACCTGGAACGAAGGCGGCGAGATCAGTGATTATGCGAAGGTGAAAGAATGCTTTGCAGATTATCGTGCCTTTTTGGATGCAGGATACGCAGGAACAGATTATGCGGCTACGGATATGGCAAGTGCACAGCTTTCTTTTACTAATGGTCAGGGCGCTATGATTGTAGATGGAACATGGAATAAGGGGCTGTATGAATCGATGAATATTGGATGCTTCCCGATTCCTGGCAAGGATGGCAAAGGTTATTCCCAGTCAGGTCCCAGCCAGAGTCTTACTTACTCTGCATCTGCTAAGACCGCGCATCCGGAAGCAGTTGGCAAATATCTTGCTTTCTTAAGCAGTGAGGAAGCGGAACAGATCATGTTTGACCATGTGCCCAGCATTCCGATTGTGGATGGAATTGCAATAACGGATCCGGTGATTGCAGCAGCTGCTGAATATGATGTGATAGGCCAGAATCTGTTTGGTGTGCTCTCCTTTGCAGGCAATGAAAACAGCCAGCCGGCGGATCTGTTTACCAATGATGTTCTTCCTAAGCTGATGACGGGAGAATATACCGTGGATCAGGCGCTGGAACTGTTTCAGAAAGAACTTGAGAAATAGGCATACTTTGCCCCGACACGTTCAGGAGGCTGTTCATTGATGAAAAAATTTTTAGCGAAAAGACCATATCTGATGTTTTTGCTGCCGGGTATCATCGTGTATTCTGTTTTCGTAGTATATCCGATTCTCTCGGCAGGATATATCAGCTTTTTCAGGTGGAATGGTTACGGGCCCAAGGAATTTGTGGGCCTGCAAAATTACAGGGAACTGTTTACCAATGTGAACATGATGAGTCAGCTTGGCAACGCCCTGAAAAACTGCCTGACCATATTTTTATTGTCGGTCATTATTATGATGCCCATACAGATCATCATGGCCTATATTATTCATGCCAAATCAAGGGGGAGCGGGTTCTTTCAGGTGGCGGTGTTTTCGCCGCAGTTCATATCCACACCCGTCATCGTATTCATCTTTACGCTTTTGTTTGACGGTTCCTTTGGTATTGTCAATAAGATTCTCAGGGAGACGGGGCTGGGGAATCTGGCAAGGCCCTGGATGGGGATCCCCGAATACGGGATTTATGTGGTCTGGTTCATGATGACGTGGGCCGGCATGGGGGTCGGCATGGTGTATTTCATCGGTGCCATGAAGATGATTTCTCATGAGATTCTGGAGAGCGCCTATGTTGACGGTGCAGGATTTTGGAAACGGTTGTGGTATATTGTGCTTCCGCAGATTAAGGGGACGATTTTTAACATTGTGCTGACCTCTTATATCATTTCCATGACAGTCTTTGATTTCAATTATATACTTGGCGGTTCCGGCGGCGGGATTTCCGGCAGTGTGGATACCCTTGCGCTTATGTTCTACCGGACCGCCTTTGGAGAGAACAGTCCCCTTGGAGGCAAGGTGAGTGTGAATGCCATGGGCATGGGGACCACCATTGCATGTGTGCTTTTCCTGATGGTCTTTGTGGTGGCGATTATCCAGATTATTTTAATGTTCCGAACGAAAAAGGAGGACTGAGTGATGCGCAAAAAACAGGGAATTACGGCAGGTGTTGTGAAGCTTTTTATGTGGGTTTATTCCATAGCCACGTTTGCCATGCTGCTGTATCTTGTCTATAATTCGCTCCGCCCGCGGACAGATTTTTTGAGCAATACCTTTGGCAAGCCTGCGTCACTGGGATTACAAAGCTATGGCAGGCTTATCACACAGGACCATTTTTTCAGATACTTTTGTAACAGTGTGATAATCCTGGCGGCAAGCCTTGTGCTTCTAATTCTGATATCATCCATCACAGCCTATGGGATAGCGCGTTTCCAGTTTCCTCTGAAAAGACTGGTAAGGGTGTTTTTCCTGATCGGTATGATGTTTCCCGTACAGCTTAGTGTGGTGCCGCTGTTTCTTGTGATGAACAATATCAAGCTTGTGGACAATCCGCTCTCGGTGATATTGATTTCTTCTGCGGGCATTTCGCTGCCGGTATTTATGTTAACCAATTTCTTTGAAAAACTGCCAAAGGAGATATACGAGTCGGCGATTATGGATGGTGCCGGACAATGGACGACCTTTTTCCGTATCATGTTTCCCATTGCATCGCCGGTGGTCATGTCGGTGTGCATCACCACATCGGTTGGCATCTGGAACCAGTTCTTCCTGCCGCTTATTTTCTTAAAGAGCGATAACAATAAAACAGTGCCGCTTTTAGTGACTAAGTATACCAACAATCTGCTGCGCAATGTTGACATGTCCATGGCGGTGTCCGTCCTGTCAACAATCCCGATTCTGATATTGTTTATTATTTTCTCAAATCGGATCATAGAAGGCGTCACAGAAGGAGCGGTCAAGGGCTGAGGGGTATGATGAGATGAAGATTGGAATTGATATCGGAGGTACTAATGTGGCGGCGGGTCTGGTGGATGAACAGGACCGGATTATATTAAAAAACAAAATAGAGACCAGATCCTATCAGGCGCCTGAGACAGTGATCGGCCGCATCGGTGATGCGGTGCAGTCCCTGTTGGAAGAAGCCAGGATAGAGACAGGGGATCTGACACATATCGGGGTGGGATGTGCGGGCCTGATAGACCGGACAAACGGAGAGGTGGTATATTCCAACAATATAGACTGGCACCATGTCCGGTTAGGGGAGCTGCTAGGCAGGCGCTTTGCGTGCAGGGTATATGTGGATAATGATGCCATATGTGCAACTCTGGGAGAGTTCGTTGCAGGCGCCGGGAGAGAAGCTGATTCCATGGTGATGATAACTATCGGCACCGGCATAGGCGGCGGGCTGATACTGCATAACAGACTCTATCACGGTACCAATGGTGCGGCAGGCATCCTGGGGCACATGGTCATCAAGAAGGATGGCATACCATGTAATTGCGGAAGAAAGGGATGTTTCGAGGTGTATGCTTCCACAACCGCCCTTATCAGAGAGGCAGAGGAAGCGGCAGGCCGATGTCCGGATTCTGTACTGGCCCGTCTGAAAGAAGGAAACGGCAGGCTTGACGGTGTGAAGATTTTCCAGGCAATCAACCAGGAGGATGCCTGTGCCCTGCAAGTGTTTGACACATATACGAGTGATCTTGCCAGCGGGATCGGGAGCCTGATCAATATTTTCAATCCGCAGATATTTGTGATCGGCGGGGGATTAAGCGGTGAGGGAGAACGCCTTTTGGCACCGATACGTAAAAAGGTGGAAGCACAGATTTACTGCGGACACCTGGCCATGCCTGAAATCCGTGCGGCAATGCTTAAGAACGATGCCGGCATTGTGGGAGCGGCGGCTTTGGGGGCATATCAGTGAGAGGTTTACTTTTATAAGGGAGCGGTTTCTGGTGGAGGAACCGCTCCGGAATGGAGAGAGAGATGGGATTTCAATATGGCGACGAATTACAGGCACATGTTACAGCGCCGCTTCTTGCGGCAGCGCCTTACCGGGCAGCGAATCTTGTGAATGATTACGGCATGAAAGAACAGGGAGAAACAGGGGATGCAACACACGATAACCATCCGCAGGGAAGTGACATGTGGATGTTGTCCGGGCGAACGGAAGATTTTGAAATCATATTTGATTTCCAGGGATTTTATCCTCTGGGGAATCTTTATATATGGAATTATAACCGCAAGCCGGCAGAGAAGGATTATACCCTTGCCGGTATCCGGAACGTGAAAATAACCTATTCCTTAAACGGGGCAGACTGGCATAAAGCCCATGAGGGATATGTGACACTGCAAAAGGCCGGGGGAAAGGATCATATGCCGGCGACCAATATGGCAGATGGAAAGCCCTTTTGCTTTGCGGGACAGACTGCCCGCTATGTAAAGCTGACGGTTCCTGCCAGGCCGGGAGTGGGCAATTACGATGAAGAAAATGTTCTGGGGGATTCTTACGGGCTTTCCAAGGTGCGTTTTACCATGGGAGAAGGCTTTGCCGTAGTCAGGGATGAGAACTGGTCTGCCATCATGCAGAACAATGACGGCTGGACGGGAAGCGATGGTGTTTTCACCATTCCCATGGATGGCAGAGAGGTATATGGAAGCGGATGTGATACCGCCATCACCTTTGGAGACACCCTGATTGATCATGTGGATCCGGTGGATTTCCATCGCAGTGATAAGATGCATATGCTGCACAATTCCTGTGCCTTTGTGCCGGGGTCGATGCCTGATCTGTCCCGGATGGATTTTTGCTGGGGCAGACAGGAGGACGGATCGGATACCAGTCTGTTAAATCCGCCCACAAGTGTTTTCAATGATGCTTCTTCGCCTGGTTATTACTGGCCTCAGGACAGTGTGCTCGTGGAAGGCAAATGCTACACGTATCCGCTGACCATTCATGACTGGCCGGAGGGACCAGAGGGATTTCAGTTTACCGTTGACGGCGTTGCCATGGTCATATCACCCGTTGAGGATGGCCGCATCCGGTGGGAAAAGGCGGTGCATCATAAGACGAACCTGTATTATGAGACGACAGGCAAAAGTATCTACTATGGAGGCTGTGTGTTCCCCAATACGAAAGCAGCCGGGATGGAAAACCCGGACGGTTATATCTATCTGCTGGGAACCATTCATGAGGGACTCGCTGCCCAGTTGTGTATTGCCCGTACTTTGGAGCCGCAGATTGAGGATGGTTTTGCATGGAGATTCTATGACGGAGAGGGATGGACAGATGATATTGCGCGTTCTGCACCCCTTGCAAAGGACGTCTCCTGTGAACTGAGCCTTTCTAAGATTACCGGGAAACTGCATGCAGGAGAATATCTGCTGGTCTATCAGCAGGAAGTAAATTCCCCCATCATTGCATACCGCACGGCGCCTGCGCCCTGGGGCCCTTTCTCAGAGGCGCATGAAGTTTATTTTACAGAAGATGTCTGTAAAGGGTGCGGTATTTATACCTATAATGCCAAGGCGCATCCCCACCTTTCACCGGCAGGGGAATATCTGGTAAGTTACAATGTGAATACCATTTCCTGGCAGATGCATATGGCTCATGGGGATATCTGCAGACCCAGGTTTATTCGCTTACAAGAGGTATGCAAAAAGGATTTGTGACAAGGTGATGTGGAGGAAGTTTGGGAAAGGAGCATGGTTATAAAGATGAACAAAAGTGGAGAGAAGTTGACTTTATTGCCATTTGGGGAAAACTATCAGGGGCTTGCGTGTTGTGCGGCAAATCTGGTGAACGATTTTGGCATGGAGTCTGCGGACGGGTGTATGCTCAGTACCAATGGGTTTACCATGTGGCTGCAAAAGTCGCCGGCGGGAGGAAGTGTTTCCTTTCAACTGGAAGAGACGGCGCCTCTGGGGAAGCTTCTGGTGTGGAATTACAATAGAATAGCGGAAGACGGCACGGATTATACGCTCTGTGGTCTGCGCAGCATAGAGATCTATCATTCCATTGACGGAAAACAATGGGTGGAACTGCAGGGAAAGGGGTATCCGTATTGTCTGCAAAAGGCAACAGGTAAGAACGATATGCAGCCTACCAACCTGGAGGGTGGGGGCGTGATTGACTTTGGCGGCGTCACAGCCCGGTACATACGTCTTGCCTGGAAAGGACAGCCGGGTGTTTATAATTACGACAGTGAGAATCTGTTTGACCGATCCTTCGGGCTGGCAAAGCTGCGCCTGTACTGCGGCACCGGACTGTATACACGTCCGGCCTCTGCCTGGACCGGGCTTTTAGAGAGGCGTGACGGCTGGGCCGGCGCTGACGGGGTTTACAGTACACCTTTTAACGGCGTGGATAATGAACCGAATCACACCCGTACCCTGCTGATGTTTGGTGATACCTTTATCGGCAGCAGAATACCTGGCACAGACAAGCGTTCTGCTGATACCATCATGATCAACAACAGCGGCTGTATTCTCAAAGAGGGCACGCCGGATGTGGATCAGGCAGAATTTCTTTATAGAAAGCAGGAAGATGGAACACCCAAGAGCCTGATTCTTCCGGATCAAAAGGCCCTGGGCATAGAGAACAGGGAGCCCTTTTTCTGGGGACAGGATTCTATGATTTTACATGGCCGGTATTATGCGTTTCCGCTTATTGTCAGAGAGGATCCGGAAGGTGTTGAAGGGTATCAGTTCGCGGTAGAGGGACCGGCTTTCTTATCGGCACCAGTGGAGAACGGAGAAGTGCTGTGGGACAAGATGGAGCAGAGCAGATGTCCGCTTTTTTATCGTGATACAGATGGAACAGAACTGGTGTTTGGAGCTGCTGTTTTCCAGAATACTGTGGAGGCAAAAGCGCCGGATCCGGACGGCTATCTTTATATCTATGGATACAAGCCGGAATACATTGAGAAGAATCTGTATGCGGCCCGCATAAAGGCGGAGGATTTCCCGCAGTGGGATAAGGTGGAATATTATGACGGGAAGACATGGCGCCCTGAGATTGAAAAGGCGGCCTGCCTGTGCAGAAACATATCCTGTGAGATGAGCTTTTCCCCGTACTTCGGGAAGCTGTACGAGGGAAAGTATATCATGGTATTTACAGAATTTACGAATTCCCCCATTGTGGCATGCCGTATTGCCGATTCCCCGGTGGGGCCGTTCTCGGATAGCATCAGACTGTATCATTGTCCGGAGCCGGAACTCGGCTACAGCATCTATACGTATAACGCCAAGGCCCATCCCCATTTATCAGAACCGGGACGGCTTCTGGTAAGTTATAATGCCAATGCATGCAGCATGGCGGCGAACCAGGAATTGGCCATGATCTATTCGCCCCGGTTTATAGAAGTTTGTGAAGTGTGCGAGGGAAAGGAAGAACATGAGGAATTCAGGTAAATATCATAATTATGAGCTTCATCCGGTGAAACGGATGGAAGGCTTTGATAAGCAGGCATGGGAAGGCGCGGGAGCCATCGGAAAGATACTGCAGGAACGTGTGAGCGGCATTTTGCAGCAGAAGAATAAGGCTGTGGTATGTTTTGATATGTATCCGGGCGTGAGAAAAGAGGAGATTCTGTGCCTGGCGGAGACATTGCGTCCGGTACAGATATGGGATATGGAGGACTATGCCAGGACAGAAGATGACATCAATCAGATGTTTGCGGATTTTATCACCAATGACAGAGTCTTCGGTGTGATGTGCCATAAAAAGATAGATTCCCTTTTTGAAGCCGAAAAATTAGAACAGGCGAGAGCGGAACTGAAAGCAACCGCTCAGGGTTGTGTGGTCATAATGGGGATGGGCGCAGGCATCCTGTCGGAGGGAGATCTTTATATCTATTGCAATCTGACCCGCTGGGAAATTCAGCTCCGTTATCGGGCTGGCATGCCAAACTGGCACTGTACCAATACAGATGCACCCATTCTTTCTAAATATAAGAAAGGTTTCTTTGTGGAATGGCGGTTAGCTGACCGGCATAAGAGGGAGCGATATGAACGCTTTGATTTTATGCTGGATACAGAACGGCAGGGCAAGCCGAAACTGATTACGGGAGATGCCTTTCGCGCGGCCTTGGACCGAACCAGCCGTGAGCCGTTTCGCATGGAACCCTACTTTGATCCTGGCGTGTGGGGCGGTCATTGGATGCAGGAGAACTTCGGGCTGGATCCGGAACAGGAAAATTTTGCCTGGAGTTTTGACGGTGTCCCGGAAGAAAACTGTCTGCTGTTTGGTTTCGGAGAGATTACGGTGAAAGTGCCGGCTGTTGATCTGGTACTTTATCGTCCCCATGAGCTGCTGGGAGAACGGGTGCACGGGCGGTTTGGGGCTGAGTTTCCCATTCGCTTTGACCTTTTGGATACCATGGGCGGAGGCAATCTCTCTCTGCAGGTGCATCCTTTAACAGAATACATTCAGGATACCTTCGGCATGCACTATACCCAGGATGAAAGCTACTATCTGCTGGATACAGATGACAGCAAGGAGACCTATGTGTATCTGGGACTGCAAAAAGATGTGGACCGGGAAGCTATGGCACAGGATCTGAAAGCAGCTGAGACAGGAGAAATCCCCTTCCCGGCAGAAAAATATGTGAATCAGATTCCGGTGAAGAAGCATGACCATGTGCTGATACCGGCAGGAACCATTCACTGTTCCGGACAGGATACCATGGTGCTGGAAATCAGTGCAACACCCTATATCTTCACCTTCAAGCTCTGGGACTGGGGCAGAGTGGGACTGGATGGTATCCCAAGACCAATCCATATAGAACACGGCCTTAAGAATATCCAGTGGGACAGAGATACGGATTGGATCTATGACAATGTGGTGGGGCAGCAGGAGATTGTTGCGCAGGGGGAAGGATACAGGATTGAGAGAACCGGACTGCATGAACGGGAATTTCTGGATACTTTCCGGTATACGGTCAGGGACTGTCTGACTGTCACCATGAAGGACTCGGTTCATATGATGAATCTGGTGGAGGGAAGCCATGCATGGATTGAAAGTGTGGATGGCAGTTTTCAGCCATTTGAGATACATTATGCGGAGACGGCGATTGTGCCGGCGAAAGCCGGCGCTTATAAGATTGTGGCCGGGGAGGAAGAGATTATGCTGGTGGCTGCCAGTGTAAGATGAGAAAATACCTGAAAAGCGGATATCTGAATTGTTTCCTGCAGGGCGGTCATGTGACCGCCCTTTGACGGGCAAATATTAAATGAAAAAGCAAGCCGATTTGTTTTTGCAACATAACCTGTTATTAGGTAAAAAGATTGTATTCAACTGTTATATATGATAAATTTAGGATAATAAAGACGGAACGGGACGGTGAAAATGAATGGGGCAGGGAAAACTGGTTCGCGATAACATTCCGCAGCTTATTACCGCAGATGGAAAGAAGCCCATCACCAGGACTTTAGAGCAGGAAGAATACCTGCAAGAACTTGATAGGAAATTGGATGAAGAAGTTGCAGAGTATCAGTCTGACAAGTCTCTTGAAGAGATGGCAGATGTGTTGGAAGTGCTTTTTGCAATCTGTGAAGCGCGGGGGCATTCTGTGGAAGAACTGATGGTGGTGAGAGATGAAAAGAGAGAAAAACGCGGCGGTTTTGCACAAAGGATATTTTGGATTGGGAATGAATGATGGAGTTAACGGTTAATAGACGTTATTACAATAAACTGGATATAAAAGGCTTTGAGAAAATGATGAAAGATCCGTCCTACTGTTACAAATTCTACTGGCTGGAAGCGATTGTACAGCTTATATTAGTGGGCAGGACGGAAGTCACGTATGATGAAATCATAGATGAGATGATTGCTAATGCATGGTATTCAGTTGTTGAGTACCATATCCATTTAAGCGGTATTTGGGGTGATGCGGGAGTCAAGGATAATCTGGAAAAAGCCGTAATAAAACTGCATAAACTGAGTGAACTGCCAGCGAATGCTTCCAAGGTAGAAATAGTGAACTCCATCAAGCAATTTAATAAACAGTTACATGCAGAAAAACAGGCTTTGACACTTAATGTGCCATATAAAGCATTATCCGGGTTTGCGAATAAAGTCGGAGAGAAAATCAGCTTAGACAGCAGTGCGGGCAGGATGATGGCCTATTATAATAAACTGAATGAGACGGATATTCTGCTGCCGTATACTTTTGGAACCGGAAATGGACTGCATAGAAAGCTGCTATTCGGTGCGGATTGGATTCCGATGATCAAAGATAACGCAGTGATAATTTTGAGGTGGATTCAGTGTGAAAAAGTGAAATGGTTACAGAATAACAATCCAGAAGTACCAGGACTGATCTATAAGATTGAGCAGCTTGAAGACAAAATGAGAAAACTTTCCCATGTGCGGAAATTGTGGGATGGGATTCTGGAAAGAAGAAGCGTGACGGATGTATTTACGGATAAGGTGATTGACAGGCAGCAATATGATGTAGACCACTTTATTCCATGGTCATTTGTGATGAACGATGAGCTCTGGAATTTGATGCCCATGGATTCGTCTTTAAATTCTTCCAAGAGTAACAGACTGCCGCATTGGGACAGGTTTTTCAAGCCTTTTGCCACAAATCAGTATATTATGTACGAGATGGTACATGAGGCAGAGGGAATCAGGAAACTGTATGAGGCGTGTTATCGGGATAACCTGCACTCCATCTGGGCGAATCAGGAATTGTATCGGAAGGGAAATTCTAAAGCGGAGTTTTTGAGGATTTTGGAGAAAAATATGAGGCCGGTGTACGATTCTGCCTGGAATCAGGGGTATGAGGTCTGGGAGTGGCAGGGAGTATGAAAAGAAAGGATGCAGAACATGTACACAATCAAAACCACACGAGGCGATA
Organism: uncultured Lachnospiraceae bacterium; assembly: GCA_910577735.1. Classification (GTDB taxonomy): domain Bacteria; phylum Bacillota; class Clostridia; order Lachnospirales; family Lachnospiraceae; genus UBA3282. The sequence goes on along the minus strand of CAJTOO010000020.1, from coordinate 19,015 downwards.
TCACAAAGATCACAAACGTACAGGCAATCGTTAACGCTGCGAATAACTCACTTTTAGGTGGCGGCGGGGTAGATGGTGCCATTCACCGGGCAGCAGGGCCTGGTCTTTTGACGGAGTGCAGGACACTTCACGGTTGTGAAACAGGACAGGCAAAGCTTACGAAAGCATACAATCTGCCCTGCGATTATGTCATACATACGGTAGGACCGATATGGAATGGGGGCGGCAATAGGGAAGAGGAATTACTGGCAGGCTGCTATTATCATGCTATGCAGACAGCGCTTGCTCACGGGATTCGTACCATAGCGTTTCCATCCATAGCAACAGGGGTATACAGATTTCCGGTAGAGTTGGCTGCCAGGATTGCGGTTACTACAGTACATGGTTTTTTACAGGAAAATGAGAACAGCTTTGACCTTGTAGAATGGGTATTATTTGATGCCGGGACGGAGTCAGCTTATGAGGCGGAAGTAGAAAAGTTGGAGGTGCTATGATGAAAATATTTATACCCGCATTGCTACTGGTTTTCCTTCTGACAGGGTGTGCAGCGCCTGCCAAGGAGTCAGGCTATCGTCAGATTGGCATGGATGAGGCCGTGGCCATGATGGAAGAAGAAAGCAATTATGTGATTCTGGATGTCCGAACCACACAGGAATATCAAGACGAGCATATTCCGGATGCCATCAATGTTCCTAATGAGACCATTGATACGGAAGAAATCCCGGAACTGCCCGACAAAGAGCAGCTGATTCTGGTATATTGCCGCAGCGGAAACCGCAGCAAAAAGGCTGCCGGGAAGCTCGCAGCTTTGGGGTATACCAATATTGTGGAGTTTGGCGGCATCAATGACTGGCCGGGTGAAACGGTGTCCGAATAAATAATATTTGAAAAGTAGTATCAGTGTCTTTCTGGTTTCTGCGCACGGGATTGATCAGGGGGAAAGAGGTGCTCGGAAGATATGAAAAGGGGACGGCAAAACTGGGATGTGCACAGAGGGATTCACAGGAACAGAATTGCGGGACACTTTACCACGCAAACCTTAATCTGGAAAAATCCACAAAGATCATAACAAAAAAATGAAAAAGATGTTGCATTTATGCTACATATATGTTAGTCTCTAATTAATTAGTAAGGTCACTGAACAAACTAAAAGACAAAGATAAAAGGAATAAAGGGGAAGCTGTCCGAAAATCATTTATCCAGAATTCATTTTTCGGGCGATTTGGAGGAAAACTATGGGTGTATACAGTCAGCAGACAATTAAAGCCATAAATAAGAAGAATATTTATATGCTGATCAATGCGGATCCGGGGATTTCCAGGATTCAATTGGCCAATGTCACTAATTTGAGTAAAACCACGGTATCGGCTCTGGTTGACGAGTTGATTCAGGAAGGTTATGTCACAGATGAAGGCAGTGTCGAAAGCAACAGACAGGGCAGAAAGCCAAACAGTCTGGTCGTAAACAGTGAGGGAAACTGCTTTATCGTAATCAACTGGAGAAAAAGAATTTTAGAAACGGCAATCGTGACCTCGTCCTTTGAGGTGGAGTACGTAAATGAGACGGAAGTAAAGATTGGCGAGAATTATGCGGCACAGATTGAACAGCAGATTAAAGAATGTATCGAACATCGGTGTGACAGCAAAAAAATACTGGGAATCTGCCTGGTGATTCCGGGTATGATAGACAGCGAACAGGAAGAGATTATTTCCATGGTGCTTACGCTGGATGAAAAGGAGAAGGTTATCCAGGAACTGCGGACAAGAATCCGGGAATATCCTCTGGCAGTATTTAATGATACCGCATGTCTTGCTTATGCAGAAAATGCATTTGGTGACATGAAAGGAAGGAACTATGTATATCTGAATATGAATGAAGGTGTTGGTGCGGCGCTGGTTTATGAAGGAAATATTCTAAAAGGCGCCACTGGCATGGGAACGCAGTTCGGACATTTTTCAGTGGATAAGAATGGTGAAAAATGTGTCTGCGGAAACAGGGGATGTTTGGAAAACCGCATCGGTGAACTTGCGCTGGCGAAAATAGCCAGGGAGTGTCATGCACAAGAAGCCTTTCAGGATCTTGCCACGATTCTCTTTAAGGATGTGGGGAATCTTGCGGCAGAAGGGAAGCAGGAGGCCCTGAAAATGATAGAGGTGTTGGCAGCAGATTTAAGTTATGCGCTGGGCAATCTGATTGCCATGTTTAATCCGGAAAGCGTTGTCATCGGAGGCATGGGAAGAAAGCTGGGTGATATTTTCTTGCAGGAGCTGCAAAAGAATGTGAAAGCAACAGGCTTTCAACAATTTGTATCCAAGGTGGATATCCGCTTCACTCGATTGAAAGAAGAAGCTCTTTTACAGGGCGCAGCAAAGTACTATATGGACATGCACTATAAGTTTTTGGAAGATATGACAGACAAATTATTCCTTTATTAGAAAGAGCAGGCAAAGGAGGAAATGCTAATGAAACGAATTATCGGCGTGAATTCAAACTGTTATCATGGTTATTCCATAGAAGAAGCACTGGAAGGGATACATAAAGCAGGTTTTCATTATGTGGAACTTACGGCCACGAAGGGATGGACCGAGCATGTTTTTCCAACACAGACGTTTTCCTATCTGCTGGGTTTAAAAAAGAAAATGCAGGAACTTTCCATTATCCCTTTTGCGCTAAGCGGACATTGTAATCTGATGGACCGGGAAAGAATGAAGGATTTCGCGGAGAATATAGAGCTGGCCAGATTCTTTGGGTGTCAATATATCGTTTCTTCCGTGGGGGAAGCCCATCTGGAAGATAAAGAGACGGCAGGCAACGACATACTGGCAGCAAATATTAAATCGGTGATTCCGCTGCTGGAAGATGCGGACATGACTCTTGTATTGGAAATCCACGGAGCACATTGCAATGGGAAAATCCTGAAGGAAATTGTGGATTTGATTGCGTCTGACTATGTGCGTATCAATTATGATACGGCAAACGCCATTTTCTATGGCGGGGTAAAGCCGGAAGAGGATATGCAGAACTGTAAAGATGAAATCGCCTATATGCATTTGAAAGATAAAAGAGGCGGGCAGCAGGAGTGGGATTTCCCGGCGCTTGGCAAAGGAACGGTAAATTTCCCGAAGATTTTTGAAAATCTGGAAAACAATAAGAATGCATGCCCTTTCAGCATAGAGATTGAATTTACGAAAGAAGGGCCCAAAGATATCGCGGAGGTGAATCAGGCAGTTTTGGATTCTTATCAGTATTTGAGAGAAAAAGGATTTGATATCTAAGAGGTTCCCCAAAGGGATCAAAAGACACGAAAGTGTTTTTGATAAAGGAAAAGAAAGAAGATTACAGGAGGACAAAAAATGAAAAAGATGACAGCAGTATTACTCAGTGCGGCAATGGCATGTTCACTGATGGCATGCGGAGGCTCAAATGAACCGGCAGCACCCGCAGAAACGCCGGCAGCGGCAGAGGAAACACCCGCTGCGCAGACAGAAGCTCCGGAAGCAAGTGAAGAGGAGGCGCCGGCAGCAGAGGCAGAAGAGACACCAACAGAAGCAAAAGACAGTTACACATTCGGTTATATCGCTTATGATATGACAGATATCTGGAATGAGTATTCCGCAAGAGCATTTGAATATGCAGCGACACAGGCAGATGTAGAAGTAGAGACAGTTGTGTTAGATTCTAAAAACAGCCTGGAAGAATCTGTGACGGCAATGGAATCCTTAATCCAGCAGGGCGTTGACGGAATTTCTATCTTCCCCATTTCTACAGAGCAGGGGGCACAGCTTGTAAAAATGGCAAATGAAGCAGGAATTCCGGTTACCGTAGAAAACTTCAAGATGGATGTGGAGGATCCGGGAGATTATATCGCCAGTGTTGCCTGTGAATATGACCAGATCGGATATGAAGCGATTAAGTATATTTCAGAAGTACATCCCAATGCAAAAGTATTTTTCTGTGCAGGTCAGCAGGGTGCAGGCGTGTATGAGAAATACCAGGAAGGTGTGGACCGTGCAATAGAAGAGTTTGGCGATAAGGTTGAAATCGTAGCAACACTGCACGGTGATTGGTTAACAGATAAGGCATATAACGTAACAACGGATCTGATCGCATCAGGTGAAGAGTTTGATTATATCTTCGCAAACAATGGTATGATGGCACAGGGATGCTATCAGGCATTACAGGATGCAGGCATGGAGAATATTCCGATTGTGTCTACAGGCGGATCACCGGATGACTACAAGATGCTGCAGGACGGTATTGAAGCTGCCAATATGACAGCACCGGTTTCCATTCAGGGTGTTCGTACATTCCAGAATTTATATGATGTGGTGGTGGACGGCAAAACACCGGAGCAGTTTATCTCACTGCCGATTATCCCGGTATCTGCTGATAAGTTAGACGAGTTTATTGCCTGGGATGATTATGAAGCAGCCTATGCATTTGTAGCAGGAAAATAAAGGATTACAGAACAAAGCTGTCTCAAAGCCAGTCGGCTTTGGGGCAGTTTTGCTATACAGGAAATGGCAACAGTGTAATGAGTCATCGTTCTTAAACGGTGATTTCTGGGAGGCAGAATAGTGGATATTGATTACAATAACAATCCTATTTTAAGAATGAATGAAATTCAGAAAGAATTTTCGGGAGTCTATGCATTGTCCGGCATTACCTTTGACTTGTATCGGGGAGAAATACATTGTCTGGTGGGCGAAAACGGCGCCGGAAAGTCTACGCTGATGAAAGTCTTAAGCGGCGCATACCGGCCTACCGCAGGCAGCATAGAGGTGGAAGGAAAATCATATGACACATTAACCCCCAACTTATCAAAAGAATTGGGAATCAACATTGTTTATCAGGAAAATGACCTGGTTGCAAGCATGAATGTGGTAGAGAACATTTATGTTGGAAATGAAAAGGCAAATCGTTTTGGGTTTGTTAAATTTAAAGATATGTTGGAAGAAACACAAAGACAGATACAAGAACTGGATATACAGATCAATCCGCTGACCAAGATAGAAAACCTTTCTGTTTCTGACCAGCAGTTTGTCAAAATATTAAAGGCATTGTCGGTAGAACCAAAGGTTCTGATCATGGATGAGCCAACCTCCATGTTTAATGTGGAGGACGCGGCAAAAGTATTAAAACTAACGAAGACAATATCGGAAAAGGGAATCAGCATCATATATATTTCCCATTTCCTGAATGAAATACAACAAATAGCGGACAGAGTAACGGTAATACGTGATGGGGCGGTTGTCAATACTTATCAAAACAAAAACCGGGATATTGCAATAGCGACAATCACCACAGACATGGTCGGACGGCCAGTGGATACCTTTTATCAAAAGGAAAAGCAGCCGATTGGAGAAGTGCTTCTGGAGGTAAAAGATCTACAGTTAAAGAAGGACAGTCCTAAAATCAGTTTTCAGGTAAGAAAAGGTGAAATTGTAGGGTTTGCAGGAATGGTGGGCGCAGGACGAACGGAGATTGTACGCGCATTAACCGGAGCGGACAGTAAATATGGCGGGGAAATCAGGATACACGGTAAGAAGGTAGAAATCAAAAATCCGCGGGACAGCATCAGGGAAGGGTTTGCCCACATTACGGAAGACAGACAGAAACTGGGATTGATGCTTCATAATTCCGTGCTTGAGAATGTGACGATCATTGGGCTGCGGGATAAGATAAAGGGATTCTTTGTCCAGATTAAAAAATTTCCTCCCTATGTGGAAACGTTAATCTCTGACTTACGCGTCAAAACGCCTTCCCTTTGGACGGAAGCAGTATATTTGTCCGGCGGAAACCAGCAGAAAGTGGTTTTGGCAAAATGGCTCTTTATTGAGCAGGAAATCTATATTTTTGACGAACCGACACGGGGAATCGACATCAATGCCAAAGCAGAATTTTATAAACAGATGTCAAAACTTACGAAGCAGGGCAAATGTATCATCATGATAAGTTCTGATATGCCGGAATTGATTTCCATGAGTGACAGGGTACTGGTCATCAGAGACGGCGGCATTGACGGAGAATTGGCGGGAGAAGCCATCACGGAACAAAATATTATAAAACAGGCGTTGGGAGTGAAAAAATATGAAAACTAAAATAACTTTTTTAAAAGACCAGAGAATCTTACTCAGCCTTGTGATTGTTGCCATTGTCGCTATTGTGGCGATGATCAATCCAAGATTCATAGCAGTGAAAAATTTGATCACCATTTTTCAGCAGATATCTGTCATTGGTATTCTGACAATGGCCATGAGCATGCTCTTGATCAGCGGCGGCATTGACCTGTCTATCGGTAATATTATGGTACTGTCAGGCGTGGTGATGGCACAGATCATCAGTGTGAATGGCAATGTGGCGCTGGCAGTGCTGGCAGGTATGATAACCGCTGCTTTGTGCGGCATTTTAAACGGTGTAGTCATAGCCAAAAGCAAATGTATTCCGCTCATTATTACACTGGGAACCAGCCAGATGTTCTACGGTCTTGCGCTTACCATCTCCGGCGGCAGGATCATGAGTTTTGGAGGCGCTTTTAACGTCATTGGCAAGACCAAACTTTTTAATGTGTTTCCCGTCATGCTGTTCGTCCTCATGGCCATGGTTTTGGTATCCTATGTGATTATGAACAGGACCAAATTCGGACGCCGCATCGTGGCCCTTGGAGGCAATGAAAAGAATGCCTTTCTGTCAGGTATTCATGTGGTAAAATACAAAGTGATCATTTACGGAATTGCCGGATTCTTCTGTGCGGTGGCAGCGATTATTTTTTCGGCAAGAATAGATTCGATCACAGCCAATGCCGGAACCGGTTATGAGACAAATGCCCTGACTGCGGCGATTATTGGCGGGGTAACTTTTGACGGCGGCAAAGGAACGATTTCCGGTGCCTTCTTAGGATGTATTCTAATGGGTGTCATCAGCAATGCCATGAATATTTTACAGGTGGAAACATACATCCAGACGATTGTTACCGGAGCGATTATCGTATGTGCGGTAGTGCTCAGTAATGTAAATAATATGAAGAAAAACAAATAACAGGAGGGCATGACGTGATTAAAATAGCAATTATAGGAGCCGGATTTATGGGCAGAACCCATGCCCAGATTTATGTAAAAGCACAAAACGCTAAGGTAGTTGGATTATGTGATAAAAACAGAGAACTTGGAGAAACCTTTGCGGAGGAATTTCAATGTGCCTACTTTGACGAGATAGAAGATCTGCTAAAGCAGTGTGATGTAGATGTTATGGATATCTGTGTGCCGACCTTTTTACATGAAGAGTATGTTATGACAGCGGCCAAACATAAGAAATATGTATTTTGTGAAAAGCCGGTCACATTCTCAGTCAGGCAGTTGGATGGGATGATACGCGCCGTGGAACAAAGCGGCAAGAGAATGTTTGTGGGACAGGTAGTGCGTTTCTGGCCGGAATACGTGACAGCGAAAAGGAAGTATGAAAGCGGCGAGCTTGGGGATTTAAAAGCAGTTTACGCGGCGAGGCTGTCGGAGCATCCGGCGTGGAGTGAATGGTATAGGAAAGTGGAAAACAGCGGCGGCGGTTTACTGGATCTGCATCTGCATGATGTGGATTATATATGCCACCTGCTGGGGAAAGCAGAATACGTATACGCAGTAGGACAAAAGAATGAGTACGGCTGCTGGAATCATGTGATGAGTGTTCTGAGCTTTCCGAGTGGAATCAGCGCATCCGTAGAGGGCATCATCGAAATGGCAAAGGGGTATCCTTTTACCATGCAGCTTCGGCTGGTTGGCGAGAAAAAGGTCTATGATTACATAATGAAGGCCGGATCCAACTTAGAGGATGTGGGAAGCGCAAGAAGAGAGACCAGAGTCTACGAGGATGGCAACACAACGGTGCTCCCGCTGGATGAAACAGATGCTTATGAGACAGAGCTGCTTCATTTCTTAAGCTGTGTGGAACAGGATAAGGAATCTGAAATCATCTGTATGGAGGATGTCAGGAATGTGCTCTGTACCATAGAGGCAATACGGACATCCTTGGAGACAGGGGCAAAGGTGAAGGTTTCTTATGCATAGGGTGAGAAGAGTTTCCAAAGACGTCCCACCATAGGACGGGACGCCAAGAAATTATTCTCCGCATAGATTTGAGTCACAGCAAAACGGAATCAGGGAGGGCAGGATGAAGACAGGAGTCAGTTTATTTTCGTTTACGGAAGACGCGGATTTAGATGATATTTTTGGAAAAATAAGAGCAGCGGGATATGACGGGGCAGAGCCTGTTATGAGTGAAAACGGATATCTGAATCCCTGTACAACCGCGGCACAAATCAAAGAAATAAAAAATCTGGCAGACAGCCACGGACTGGAAATACCGAGTGTGGGAGTATGGGCCCTCTGGGAAAATAATCTGGTTTCCAATGATGCCGGAATCGCGAAGAGAGCTCTGGATATCGTAAAAAAGCAAATAGAAGCGGCTCATCTGCTGGGGGCGGATACAATCTTAGTCGTTCCGGGGTATGTAGGATGCGACTTTGCATCAAAGCCTGAGCGGGTAAGATATGATCTGGCATATGACAGATGCCGGCGTGCTTTGGAGATTTTGTCCAAAGAAGCAGAAAAGGCCAAGGTAAATATCGGAATAGAAAACGTATGGAACCGATTCTTACTATCACCTTTGGAAGTGAAGCGGCTGCTTGAAGAAGTGGGTTCTCCTAACGTCGGCGTCTATTTCGACGTGGGAAATATTATGTATCTCGGCTATCCTGGTGATTGGATAGAAATTTTGGGTGACCATATTAAAAAAATCCATTTGTCCGATTACCGCACTTCACAGGCGGGACTTGGGGCATTCGTAGATCTGTTTGCAGGGGATGTGGACTTTCATGAGGTTGCACATGCTTTGCACAAAATAGGATATGATGATTATGTGATTCTGGAAATGCTGCCAAATTATAAGCAGTTCCCGGAAGTATCCATCGTGTCCAACAAGACAGCAGTGGATAAGATTGTGGAATTGATAAACTTGTCAGGCAGACAGTAGCGTAAAGTTGCTTTTTGACAAGCCCGGTGCTATACTTTAGAAAATACTTTAATAAAGTGCAGGTGATGGGCGTGGATAAAAAGAAGATAACTAATATAGAAGTAAAGAAAAAAAACAGGAACGAGGTTTTTCGCTATATCTGTAAACAGGAAACGGTGTCAAATCCTGAAATCTCCTATAATATGAAAATCAGTCTGCCCACAGCAACGCAGATTACGAAAGAGCTGATAGCGGAGGGGCTGCTGGAGGAGAAAGGGGAATTCCAGTCCACCGGGGGAAGAAGGGCGAAGGCTATATCGGCGGTTGTCAATGCCAGACTGGCGGTGGGATTGGATATTACCAAAAATCACATGACACTGGTGCTCACCAATATTGTGGGTGAAATCCTCAAATATGAGCGCATCTATCAACCCTATCTTTCCGGAGAAGAGTATTACCGGAAGGTCAGTGAAAGACTGGAGATTTTTTTAAAGGAAAGCGGCGCTGACAAGGATAAGATTCTGGGTGTGGGTATCTCCTTTCCGGGGATTATTGATCTGGATAAAGAGATGATAACTTATTCCCATATATTGTGGGTAGAAGCGGTACCGCTTGCCGCAGTGAGCGCCTTCTTTTCTTATCCGTGCTTCTTTATCAATGATGCCAATGCAGGGGCATATGCGGAGGGCTTTCACCGGGAGGGGGCAGAACATTTTTTCTATCTTTCTTTAAGCAATACCGTGGGCGGCGCGATCTATAATGGAAATGAGCTGATTCAGGGGAAGAATTTCCGTTGCGGCGAAGTGGGGCATATGACTGTTGTCATAGATGGAGAAAGCTGCTATTGTGGTAAAAGAGGATGCCTGGATGTCTATTGTGCGGCCTGGCACTTATCCGATGCGGCAGATGGAAAGCTGGAACAGTTTTTCAGCATGCTGGATCAGGGGGAGGCAGAGGCGGTAAAGATATGGGACTCGTACACGGATTATCTGGCAATTGCAGTGAACAATATCCATATGGTTCTGGACTGTGATATCGTTTTGGGTGGCTATGTGGGAAACTATATGGGCACGCACCTGCAGGCGCTATGGAATAAAGTGGCCGGGCGGAACACTTTCGGGGAAAAGGATCCCTTTGTGAAAGCCTGCAATTACAAGGTGGCAGCGGCTGCACTGGGAGCAGCATTGAAAGTGATCGAAGATTTTGTCAGTCAGATATAACAGATATAACATACACCCTGTGCCAGCGCAGAATGGTGATACAAAGAGGTTTCAGAAATGAGACTTCTTTTTTTGTGTGCATTTTGAATGAAAGTCCGGATGAAGTTTTGGTGGAAATGATGAAAGCGCAGTTTTGGGGCAGTTTTTGATAAAAATCCATTGACAAAACCCATCCCTGTCCATAAAATAAGATACATAATAAAACTATTTAATAAAGTAATAAATAAAGAAGCTTGTTTATCGTGTGAAAATGAGGAAATGGCGATAAAAAAAGAAAATGGTAAAAGGAGATGACAAGAATTTTCTGATGAGATAGAAGGTAAATAGAATAACAATATAAAAGGGAGAGAACATCATGGAAGGAAAAATGAAAACGGCGGTTATGTTGGGGATTGGCAAGATGGAAATCGAGGAGAGGGATATCCCGCAGGCGAAGGACAACGAGGTACTGGTCAAATTAGAGTATGTGGGCATCTGCGGCAGTGACCTGCATTATTATGAGACGGGCGCCATTGGCGATTACGTGGTGAAACCGCCCTTTGTACTTGGGCATGAGCCGGGCGGAACCGTTGTGGAAGTGGGAAAGGATGTAAAGCATCTGAAAGTCGGTGACAGGGTTGCGCTGGAACCCGGCAAGACCTGTGGACACTGCGAGTTCTGTAAGACAGGCAGGTACAATCTCTGTCCGGATGTGGTCTTTTTCGCAACGCCGCCGGTGGACGGTGTATTTCAGGAGTATGTGGCTCATGAAGCAGATCTGTGCTTTAAGCTGCCCGATAACGTAAGCACTATGGAGGGCGCCTTGATCGAGCCTTTGGCAGTGGGCTTTCATGCCGCCATGCAGGGAGGCGCAAGGGCCGGACAGACTGCAGTGGTCATGGGGGCAGGCTGTATCGGTCTGGTGACGATGATGGCCTTAAAGGCAATGGGCGTATCCAAAGTTTACGTGGTCGATATCATGGAAAAACGACTTCAGAAAGCGCTGGAACTGGGCGCAGACGGTGTCATCAATGGAGCACAGACAGACGCAGTGGAAGCGGTGAGGAAGCTGACGGATGGCAGAGGATGTGATCTGGCAGTGGAGACCGCAGGCACACAGGCAACTACGGTACAGACCATACATATGACAAAGAAGGGCGCCGCAATCGTGCTGGTGGGTTACAGCAAGAGCGGGGAGATGACACTGCCCATGAGCCTTGCATTAGATAAAGAACTGACCTTCAAGACCGTATTCCGCTACCGCCATATCTATCCTATGGCAATCGAGGCTGTTGCAGCAGGCAAAGTAAACTTAAAAGGCATCGTGACGGATATCTTTGGCCTTGATGAGGCACAGAAGGCTATGGACTACAGTGTGAACAATAAGGCAGATATTGTAAAAGCGGTGATACGCATTGCCGAGTAGGCACTTTTTCGGAGAGATTAAGTTATATACATGGCGGTTACCTACTGTATTCTGGTATTAGGCTATACCTGTGTCAATATCCCCTATGGAACCTTGTGCGGTGCGATGACACAGAATATAGAGGAGCGGGCGAAGATTAACACATTCCATCCCGTAAGATGTCTGATTGATTATCTAAGCAGATTTGCAAATTGACTTTTATGCCGTACATACGTACAATCATAAGCATAAAAGTTAATTTGCAAATAGAGGATTTGGTAAACGAATCTGCAAAAGGATGATTTCATGGCCAACATTTTAATTGTAGAAGATGAAAAGAATATGCAGGACATCATCTGCGAATATATGCGCAGGGGAGGGCATACCTGTTTTACTGCCGATGATGGTGTAGATGCCCTGCTGTTATTGAAAAATAATCCTATGGATTTGATGGTGTTAGATATTATGATGCCCCATCTTGATGGCTTCTCTGTCTGTAAAATGGCAAGGGAAATGAGCAGCCTGCCAATTATCCTGCTGACGGCTAAAAGTGATGAGGAAGATAAATTGAAAGGCTATGCCTATGGCGCTGATGATTATATGACAAAACCGTTTAGCCCGAAAATACTGCTTGCAAAGGCAAATGCCCTGCTGCGCCGTACTTCTGTTGATTTTACCAATACGGTCAGCGACACATTGGGCAATACACTGAGCGCAGGAAAGATCATGATAAGCCCTGCCGCGCATAAAGTGTTCGTAGACGGTACGGAACTTACGCTGACCCATAAAGAATATGAACTGCTGTATTTCTTCCTGTCTAATCCAGAACAGATTTTTTCCCGGGAACAACTGCTCAACCGTATTTGGGGATATGACTTTGCGGGGAATACACGAACGGTGGATACACATATCAAAACATTGCGGCAAAAATTGGGCAGTGAGGGAAAATCCATTGTGACGCTTATCCGTTCCGGATATAAATTTGAGGTGGCAAAATGAAAGAACAATTCTCACTGCGCACGGTACGCAAAAAAATATTCATGATTTCAAAGCTTGCCGGTTTTGTTTTGATGATTTCTTACTTTATTTCCATACGGTTACCCATGGAAGAGGATGTTTCCTTTTTGCTATGGGTAATCTTTGTTATTTTACTGACCATTCTGATAGATTATTTATTGGGGCGGTTTATTTCGGACCCAATCAGCAAAATTTGTGAAATGGCGCACAGGGCAGCAAGGTTAGATTTTTCGAAGCCCTGCAAGGTAACATCAAAGGATGAATTTGGAGAGCTTGCAGATAATCTTAATAAAATGTCCGAAAACCTGCAGGATACACTTGCTGAACTGGAAAAAGCAAATAGAAGGCTTGAAAAAGACGTGCAGCAGGAAAGAAAACTGTTGGGGGAAAGAAAGGAATTAACAGACCGCCTTTCCCATGAAATGAAAACGCCCATAGGAGTTATCCGGGCTTATGCGGAGGGAATACTGGACGAAACGGATGAGGGCAAAAGGCAGAAATATTCTGAAATCATCATATCTGAAACAGAAAGAATGGGCATGCTGATTGAGACCCTGTTAGATTTGTCCGCGTTGGAAAACGGGGCTGTATCATTGATGCCGGAACGGTTTGACTTCGTGGAATTTGTAGAAACGATAGCAGGGCGGTTATTGTTAGATATGCCGGAAACCGATTTTGCATTAGAGTATGAACTGCCGGCGCATAAAGTTTTTGTTTACACGGACAAACAGCGTATGGAACAGGTCTTGAATAATTTTATTATCAATGCGAAAAAGAATGTATCTCCCAAAGGTATTTTAAGCTTATCATTAGTGGAACAGGATAATATGCTCCATTTTTCCATTTATAATCAAGGGAGTTTTATACCGCCGGAAAAGCTGCCTAGAATCTGGGAAAAGTTTTACCGTGATAAAAATGCGAAATACAATGGTTCAGGGTTAGGGCTTGCCATTGCTGCACAGATTTTATCCATGCAGGATTTAGAATACGGGGCAGAAAATGTATCAGATGGCGTACGGTTTTTCTTCTCCGTTCCTGTCATAAAATAAGATTCATGTTATAAGCGGCTGCTCCTTCAGAAGTAAAAGGAAGAGCCGTTTTTGTGTAATGGATTATTCACCTCAATTTCACAAAGACCACACCTCGATCTCACTTCATTTTTTTATATTAACAGTAAAAACGGAGCAGGAGGTGTGGTTTATGTTTTTAGGAATCCAGTGGTATTGGTGGTTGATGATTGCAGCAGCGGCGGCAATTTCTATCCCTTTCAAGATAAGATTTATGAAATGGTGGAATAAGCGTCAGCAGGAGAAGAAAGACAGTAGGCTGGGGAAGTGGGGTGATGATGCATGATTGAAGTGAAGAACCTGAACTTTTCATACGGAAAGGATAAGCCGGCTTTACAGGGCTTAAATTTTTCTGTAGGGGATGGAGAAATTTTTGGATTTCTGGGGCCGAATGGTTCCGGAAAATCAACAACACAAAAAATCCTCACGGGAATATTGAAAGGGCATGGCGGTTATGTGGCATTGTTCGGACAGGATATTTCCACAGTGCATACACAGGACTTTTTTGAGAGGATAGGTGTGTTGTTTGAATTCCCCTATCTGTATGCAAATTTAAGCGCGGTTGATAATCTGAAATACTTCTCCTCCTTTTATCCTGCAAAGCAGCGCAGAGACATCGGGGAGATTTTAGAAAAGCTGGAGTTTAAGACTGATTTTATGAAAAAGCCTGTTGCATCATACTCAAAAGGTATGCGGCAGCGGGTCAGTATGGCAAGGGCATTGATCAGCAGTCCGAAACTATTATTTCTGGATGAGCCAACCAGCGGACTTGATCCTGCCGGCGCTGTTGTGTTTCGCAAAATCATAGAAGAAGAGCGCAGGAAAGGCACAACGGTATTTTTAACCACACATAATATGCTGGATGCAGATTTATTATGCGACAGGGTAGCGTTCATTACAAACGGAAATATCGCTGCATTGGACACGCCGAAAAGATTGAAGGAGCAAAACAGCAACCATCGTGTACGGATAGAGTACTGGTATCAGAACAGACGTGAGGAAGAAACAATAGAAATCCCGGCATTAGATAGCGGCATTCCTTTCCCCTATGATGAAATCATCAGTATCCATACAGAGGAGCCAACTTTAGAGGATATGTTTATTCAATATACAGGAAGGGGGCTGTCATGATGTGGAAGCATAATAGGGCAAGCGGCAATCATGCCTGTATCAATCGCTGCTTGCCGGGTAACACCAGTAAGACGCAGACTGGCTGGAAAAGATTTCTGTTTTTATGCAGAAAAGACTGCCGCATGTTAGCGGCCGGAAAGTTTTTCCTTTTGGCTGTTGGTTCGCTGATTCTTTATACCTTGTTTATTAATTTGGGGTACATTCAGTATATGAATGCCCAACTCTACAATGTATACCTGTATGACCCGCGGGGAACACAGCAGGAAGTGTCCGCAGAGATTCATCCGGTGGCTTCGTTAGAAGAATTATACACAGCTCTCTCCTTAGATACAAATGGCGTAGGGATAGATGCCAGTTCCGGTACGCCAAGTATCGTTTTCTATTTTGGAAGTGAAAAGAGTGATAACCACAGGGCTGACTATGCCTTGTCACTTCTTCACCAGGAAAATGAGTACAGTGCTCAAATAGCAGGGATAAATACACGGGAGTCAAAACAGCGGAAAGAAATGTGCTGTGAGTTATTGTTCATAGAAATCGTTGCCGTCGGCTTTTTGGGGATTGCCTCAGTATTATTCAAAGAAAAGCAAATGGGGGTAATTCGTGTGCATGCAGTTATGCCATTCAACAAGGGCTTGTTTATCATGGCAAAATTGACGGTTTTCCTGCTGGCTGATTTGATCTTTGCGGTATTGCTGACGGCATTAAATATAGGATTTCCCGATGCCGTTGCTATTTTACCGGCAGTATTGGTGCAGACTGCCATTTTATCATTGATTATGGCGCTTACGGGATTTGGATGCATTATGATGTTAAAAGATTTCAGGCAGTTTTCCTTAGCTTATTTGATCATCGTCATTTTTGCTTCGGCACCCGTATTTTTATCAGCAAATACTTCTGTAAAAATGGCGTGGATAGACCGGCATCCTTTCTATCATGTATATATGGGACTTAAAAATGCCTGTTTTGGGACGCCTGTCACCAATCCGGTTTACTATATTTGCTGTGTTTGTGGAATTGTCATTCTGTTTTTGCTTGTGCAAACAGCATTTCGCAGGGAAATGGGAAAGGAGGGCTGATTGTGAGAGGGTTATTTTATCAGCTCAAAAGTGTATGGAAAGATAAATTTTGTATTATGTCATTTCTCCTGCCGATCATCGTGGCTTTTGCTTTGCATTTTATGGGTGGGATTGACCTTTCTTCTGTGGTACAATTTCATTTTGGCGTGTTGGAAAGGGACCTGTCTGTCCGGACAATTTCATGGTTAGAGAGGTATGGTTCTGTGACCGCATATGAGACACAGGAAGAATTAACCGCTGCCATCAATGAACCTTCTACATACATGATTGGAGTAATATCTGACGGCGACAGCATCCAGACAATGGTATCCGGTGATGAGCTGGATTTATTCCGGCAGACGGCGGATACGCTTCCGGCACTATATGCAGGGAGAGAAAGGACAGGGCAGATATGTGTCAATATTTTAGAGCGTCCTGATATGCTGGCAGGCTTTCAGAATATATTTATTGCCGCCACGTTACTTGTGGCTATGTTTATGGGATGTACTTTTAATGCCATGAACATGATATCTGAGAAGGAAAATGGTGTTGATTTGGTCAATCAGGTTTTGCCCATGACACGAAGCGGCTATGTGATGCAAAAAATATTTGTAGGCTTTATAGGAGGATGTCTGTCTGCCGTTTTGACTGCCCTTAGCTATTTCCGGCTGCCATGGGGGAGCGCAGTTTGGATGCTGGTTCTGATTATGCTTTCTGCTTTGAATGCTGCGCTGATCGGATTGCTTATCGGTAAATTTTCCGAAAGCCTTATGGCAGGTGTTGTCTATATTAAGATTGTTATGATCATATTTATGGCAGTGCCATTAGTATCCTATTTATTGGCAGCGGACGGTCTGCTTTCAGTACTTTGCTATTTGGTACCGTCCAGTGCGGCCTTTGAAGGGATTATGAAGCTGGCTGACAGCGATATGTCAGTGATTGCAAAAGATATGTTGATACTTATGACACATGCTATTATTTGGTTTCTGCTTTATCTTTTGATTTCTAATTGGCACAAAAAGCCAGGTAATGAAAAGTGAGAAGCAGGATTGGCTGGCGATGATGAAGGATGAAGCATAAAATTCCAAGAGCTGAAAACGGGTTGCTTATTTTTTAGAATCTGTATATATTATGGTTAGAAATATGGGAAGGACACATGCAAAACGAAAGGTGTTATATATCAAAAAACGAGGTGACAGAATGAATGCTAAGAAAGTTTTATATGAAGAACTGCGCCCAGAGGAATTTATAGAGCGCATCAATCATTTTCCAGTCGCGTATCTTCCGCTAGGCACCCTGGAATGGCATGGCATGCATTTACCGCTTGGAGCAGATGGCATACAGTCAATGGGGGTGTTTAAGCGGCTTGCCGGTGAGATTGGCGGCATTGTTTTGCCCATGTTATTCCTTGGGCCTGATTGTTCCGTCCATAAGGACAATGATGTATTCTACGGGATGGATTATTACAGCTTTGATGAAGCCAGCCCGCAGCAGCTGGAGGGAAGCGCCTATTATATTGATGACGAGCTGTTTCGTGGGATATTGGATACGATTATGCACAATCTTGCCCGCGCTGGTTTCAAGGTGGTGATCGGTCATGGTCACGGACCGTCAACCACAGCATTTGAAAAAAGGAAGCAGATATTCGAGCAGAATTATGGACTGATAGCCTTCAACTTGTGGGAACTTGGATTCATAGAAGATGAGGGGATTCAGACTGACCATGCTGCAGAGAATGAGACCTCCCTGGTTATGGCACTGCGGCCAGAGCTGACGGATATGGATAGACTGTCTTCTCATGACACACCAATCGGTGTGTGGGGTAAGGATCCTCGTGAAACAGCGTCTGCATCACTTGGAGAAGCGCTTATTCAAAAGAATATAGAACAGGTATCGAAAAAGATACAAGCCATCGTGTCCGAGCTGCCAAAGAGTGAAAGAAGCATACAATATCATGCTGTCAAAAGCCTTCTAAGAGAATAGGCGTGTAAAGGTGTCAACTCTTTTCTGGCTGCTTATTTACCTG
Organism: uncultured Lachnospiraceae bacterium; assembly: GCA_910577735.1. GTDB lineage: Bacteria > Bacillota > Clostridia > Lachnospirales > Lachnospiraceae > UBA3282. Next base: position 1,112 of record CAJTOO010000020.1, on the reverse strand, counting down.
AAACCGTACCAACGGGGGACTCGGAAGCCGTGGAGGAATGTTTATATATGTTTTTGAAATATCATGTCCATAATGGGAGTGTCCGTGTTGGCAATTCTGAAATGGATTACATATCTTTTGGAAATGGAAATAGAAATCTTATTATGCTGCCCGGACTGGGAGACGGACTGTCTACAGTAAAGGGAATGGCTCTTGTTTTTGCCATAATGTACAGGATATATGCTAAAGAATTTACCGTGTATGTTTTCAGTCGGAAAAATCATTTGCAAGAGGGCTGTACTACAAGGGAAATGGCAAAAGACCATGCAGAAGCTATGAATGTTCTTGGTATTGCAAAAGCAGATGTTTTAGGCATGCTTTAGGCATGCCCTACATTAGTGATTGGCGGAGATTGCGATAAAATTGTTGGAACAACGGCGGCTTCTGCAATAGCCGGTAAAGCCCGCTATATTGGTATTTCCAACTGCTTTGCCTATCAGCTCGCAAAGGCAAACGCACTGGCGGAAAAAGAAGGATTTGCAAAGTTTGTATCCGTGCAGGGGCACTATAATCTGATTTTCAGGGAAGAAGAGCGGGAAATGGCAAAGCTTTGCAGGGAGGACAATATCGCCATGACACCATACAGCGCACTGGCAGGAGGCAGGCTTGCAAGGCTTCCCGGTGAAAGTTCTAAACGTTTGCAGGAGGATAGTTATGCAAGGATGAAATACGATTCTACTGCAGGGCAGGATGGAGTGATTATTGACAGGGTGGCGGAACTGGCGGCACAAAAAGGCGTTTCCATGACGGAGGTTTCTCTCGCATGGCTTTTGACGAAGGTTACTTCTCCGGTAGTCGGAGCAACGAAGCTCCATCATATCGAAGGAGCAGTAAAAGCAACAGAGCTGGAATTGTCAGCAGAGGAGCTTTTCTATTTGGAGGAACTTTATGCTCCGCATAATTTGGTGGGCGTTATGGCGCAAAATACGCGGGATTCTGCGAAAGAGAGCCATGTTTGGTCTACCGGAAACCAGAAAATATAGCGCAGGTACAGATATGAGCAGAAAATGGAGGATAAAAGTTTGAAACAAATAAGTAAAAGACAGCCAAGAAATGAAGGGCATAGCAAATAA
>CAJTOO010000019.1:18639-75736 GCA_910577735.1 uncultured Lachnospiraceae bacterium | reverse complement strand
CAGGGGTGAAACTCCCGTGAGGTTACGCTATTAACCGTCCGATCACAGCCCCTTTTTCACCATTAACCATTTACCCATTTTTGAAAGGGGGATTTATAGAATGAACAATGCTGATGTGCCTATTTGGGAAAAGTACACGCTTACCATTGAGGAAGCGTCAAAATATTTCCGCATTGGGGAAAACAAGCTGCGGAAACTTGCAGAGGAAAATCCCACGGCGGGCTGGGTGATCTTGAACGGCAACCGTATTCAGATCAAGAGGAAACAGTTTGAAAATTGGAAACAGTCCATTCTGGATCATAATGATTATATTGAAAAGTATCACCTCACCAGATTCGACTCTGTAAGATATACATTGCCGGCAAAGAAATATATGTGCTATACTCAGGATACCTGAAAACCCGGAAGAAAGAGGAACAAATCATGTTAAACGAAACTGTGTGCAGACAGCAGATCTGCGAGATTGGACGGAGAATGTATGAGCGCCGCATGGTGGCGGCTAATGACGGAAATATATCGGTGCGTCTGGGAGAAAATGAGATTCTCTGCACTCCCACAGGTGTATCCAAAGGATTCATGAAACCGGAACAGATGTGTAAGGTAGACCTTTGTGGGAATTTGATTGACAGTGATTCTGATAGCAAGCCGTCTTCTGAAATAAAGATGCATCTGCGGGTCTATCAGAAGCGTCCTGATGTAGGGGCGGTGGTACATGCCCATCCCATCTTTGCCACCAGCTTTGCAGTCATGGGCAGGGGGTTGGAAGAACCCATTATGCCGGAAGTGATTGTAAATTTTGGCAGGGTGCCACTGGCGCCTTACGGAACGCCTTCCACAGTGGAGATTCCGGATTCCATCGAGCCATATCTGGCAGAATATGAGGCGGTCCTGTTAGAAAGCCACGGGGCGCTTACCTGGGCGCAGGATTTGCTTTCTGCCTATATGAAAATGGAGTCTGTGGAATTTTATGCGGAACTTCTGTACCGCACAATCCAGTTGGGCGGGCCGAGACTTTTAAGTCCTTGTAGGCTTGAGAAACTGTATGAACTTACCGGACGTAAGAAGGACGGAAGGAAATAGTATAGGGGAATCGACTCCGGCTTTGAAGAATTTTATCTGGATTTTATCAGGAAAATTATCAGCTTGACATTTTTAATGTTTCTATTTTATAATATTTTACAAAGCATAACAATTTCTAGATAACAATAATATGTCAAATCAAACATTCTGTTTTTCAGAAAATCTATGCTTTTAAATTCAGACCAATTACATTTAAAAGCAGGAGATTCTGAGATTTTCGGTGCGACAGCAGCTCTGAGAAAGATAGTTTTACGGGGTGTTTGGAGCGTGAGCCGGCAGGCTGGTTCTACTCTGATGGGGACGAAACCATGACATTTTCTCCTGCAGAACAGGAGGAAACATGGAAAAGATATCATTAAAGGCAGACTATGCCTTCAAGGAATTGTTTGCCCATGAAAAGGTCAGGAAGCAGTTTTTGAGTGACGTGTTGGGAATCCCCTTGGGGCAGATTAAGTCAGTACGGATCGTGAATCCCTTTTTGCGAAGAACTTTCAAGAGACAGAAACAGGGAATCATGGATATTGCACTGGTATTGAACGATAACGTTAAGATTGATATTGAGATGCAGGTACATAGGCAGAAGCATTATACTAAAAGGAAGTTGTACTATTTGGCGAGGATGTATACGGATGATCTGATGATCGGGGAAAGATACAGGAAACTGCGCAGGTGTATCAGCATCAGTCTTGTGGACTTTGAACTCTTTTCGGATACAGTGGAATATCATAGCGTATATCGGTTGCGCAATGAGGCAGGAAATGAACTGACAGACTTATGGGAAGTGCATATCATAGAACTTGGAAAGACATTACAGGGGAGTGTCGTAGATGATTGGATTCGGCTGTTGAATGCTACAAGCCAGGAGGAAGTGGAAATGATTGCAGTGAAGAATGAAGGAATGCGGGAAGCGGTGGAGGTAGTGAGACAGATGGGGCTGATACGGACATTAAGATGGATGTATGACGATTATTGGAGAGCCAGAAGAGACCGCTGGGATGAGGATGAGTATGTGCGGGATGAGGGGAGAGCAGAGGGAAAAGCAGAGAGTATTATACATTTACTGCAAAATATAAACGATGCACTTTCGCAGGAGCTTATTCAGAAGATAAGAGGTCAAAAGGACGAAGAAATCCTGAACCGCTGGCTTTTGTCAGCTGCGAAAGCAGAATCGGTGGAACAGTTCAGGAAGCAGGAAAATCTATAGAAACGGTATAGTCGGAGTCCATGTCTACAGCATGGACTCTATTTTTTCAATGGCAATACGGATGTAATCTCCTGTGGGAGCTTCTTTACAGCCAGCCACAAAATGGTTGCAGCGATTGACCGGAATCAGGATTTTAAAGGCTTTGCTGGCACCAATGGCAGCGGCGATGGCTGGAGTGATTTCCCCCAGAAGAGCATTGGCGAATACGATGCCGATAGGTCCAACAATCAGATCGGAGTCAGCTGCATTAACGATTACGGCATTATCCCCGGTGGCGCCATAATCAGCGCCTGCTTTCAACATGGCGGAAGTGGCGATACTGTTGGTGCCGATGGCATATAGCTCCAGATCGGGGTGTTTCTTTCTGATCTGCTCAATGATTGATTTCCCGATTCGTCCGCCTTGGCCGTCTATGATGGTGATTTTCATAGTTTTCAGTCCTGCCTTTCATAGTTAGTCTATATAGGTTAGTTGCCGCAATTCCAATTCAGGGAATCTCAAATCCATTCCATGTGTTTTGGGGCGTTCGTCTTGGAGAGACATCTTAAGAGATGTTCTGCATACAACTATACCTTATTTTGGGCCGCTCTACAAGCATATCAGTGGATGCTTGAATAAACCCAGCATTTCCATAATGTCGCCATATTGAGCGCAAATGTAAAGATATGTTGATAGAAAAATAACTAAAATCATTTAGAATTACGATTCAGGAGGACAACGAAAATGAAAATTGGAAATAAACTCAACCAATTGAGAAAACTTTCAGGAATGACACAGGAACAATTAGCTGAGAAAATTGACGTGTCCAGACAGACAATTTCCAAATGGGAGTCAGACAGCACATCTCCCGATTTAGAAAGTATCGTTAAAATAAGCAGGATTTATCAGGTGTCATTAGATGATTTACTCAAGGAGGCGGAAACGAGTGTGACAAACAGAAATGACGAACAGATAACTTTAGAAGATTTGATGAAAATCAATCTTCATAACAGAAAATTGACGCTGTTACTCATTGGCGGACTGATCTTTGTTATGGTCAGCGTATTAAATTTTGCATATGTAATTGCGTTACAAAACACAACACTCAGTACTCAGTATATGCTATACCGATATATCGCAACAGGGCAATATGCTAACGCCCCTGTTGATTATATGCGGTTGATGATACCATCTATGATTACAGGTGCGATTGGACTGGTACTGTTCATAAGTTATGTCATTGAAAACAGAAAAAAGGAGACTGAAAAATATGTATAAGGTAAAAAAGGTTGTTTCATGTTTCACTTTATGTGTGCTCATCTTTTCGTTATGCGCATGTGGGAAAGAAAGTAAAGACAATGCTGCTGTTTATGAAGAAGCCATTGGCGGATTGGGGGATAATGAACTTTTTGTAACGATTGATACGAATGCCCCGCAACCAGTCTTACTTGTCACTTCACAAGTATATGATGACGGCATGGGAAAACAGGCAGCTATACGGCTTCCGGTCACGCTATGCAACGTTTTGAGGTTGAGAAATCCGGTACACTTATGCTGGCAGAATCAATTAATGAGCAATTTGATGAAAATGGAAATGCTACTTATACCGTGACAAAAGAAAATGAAACCAAGACTATTTCGGAAGAAGAATATTATGATATTTTTGAGAAATACAACAATGCTACAGTTGTAAGTTTCGCTTACGGTGCATCAGATGCAGCAAGATAATTCTTTTACAAATGATTTACAAATACGAATAGTACAGAATAAAGAGCAACAGTTGGGCGAAGCGGAAAGGACAAGCCGCACCGCCCGGAAGCTGGGTGATGATTCTGACCGTACCGCCGTACTGGAAGCACTCACCCAATGTGTAGGTTTGTAAGTGAATGCATCTTGAAATTCCAAGGGTTTTGTAATAAAATTATTAAAGTTATAGTAAATGACATAACAGATTTCTGCTTCCGGTTTTTGCAAAAGTCATGTATGTAAGCATCTGTAAGGCCGAAAGCGAAATTTTTGATGCCGTTAACTATACGTTCAGCTTTTCACTTTAATACAACGAAAGGATAACAGGTAATTATCATGAAAAACTGTCAAAACAAATGGGTGCGTGCCGCAATCCCGGCATTGCTCCTGCATTTCAGTATCGGTACTGTGTACTGCTGGTCCATTTTCAGTCAGGAAATCGCTGACTACATAGGGTTTTCCAAGGCGGCCACGGAGTGGGCTTTCAGCTTCGCTATTTTCTTCTTAGGTATGTCGGCGGCTTTTCTTGGAAATGTGGTGGAGAAGGATATTCATAAGTCTTCCCTGATCGCAACAATCACGTTTGCGCTGGGTATGGCAGGCACCGGGTTCTTCATTTATTATGGCGGCAGTCATAAGGGCAGTGTTCTTGCACTGATCGGTATCTATATCTGCTATGGTTTCATTATGGGCGTGGGTCTGGGAACTGGATATTTATCTCCTGTTAAGACATTGATGCTCTGGTTTGAAGATAAGAAAGGTCTTGCGACTGGTCTTGCAGTGGCAGGATTCGGCGGCGCGAAAGCAATCGCAAGCCCTATTATGCAGGCCCTTCTTGCGAATCTGGGTGAAGGCGGCATCTATAAGATGTTCTTTATCCTGGCAGCGGTTTACTTTGTTATGATGTTTGTAGGGCATCTGCTTCTGGCGAAGCCTGCAGGATGGCATGAACCTCAGAAGAAAGAGAAGGGGCAGGGAATCATGGCTACGATCAAGACCCGTCCCATTGCCAATTATATTGGTATCTGGCTTATGTTTTATATCAATATTACCTGCGGTCTGGCATTGATCTCTCAGGAGAAGATGATTGTGAAATGTATCGGTCTTGCCGGCGTGGTGGGCGTGATTTCTACGATATCTGCTGTCTTTAATGCAGGAGGACGTCTGGGCTTTTCCGCTTGGGCAGACCACATGAAGGATAGAAATACCATTTACAAACTGATATTTGTTCTTTCCATCGTATTTACTGCTGCGGTAATGCTTACTGGCGGCATCAAGAATGGAGAGGGGAATATGTTGTTAGTCGTATTGGTGCTGGCGCTGATTTTCATGGTAAATGCCGGATACGGCGGTGGTTTCTCGAATGTGCCGACTCTGCTTTCCGATCATTACGGCATGGGCAGTATCAGTGCGATTCATGGTATTACACTTTCAGCATGGGCATTTGCAGGTCTTACCGGTAATCAGATAGCAACGCTGATTGTGAGCAATACGGGAAGCTTTATTGAGGACAGTCATGGCAATATGATTAATCCGGTAGGATATCAGAACGTATTGTACTTCACAATCGTGCTCTATATCATAGCATTGCTGATCAGCCTGTTTATGGTGAAACAGTATAAAGAAGAGAAATAAACAGAGAAAACATGAGACAAGCAAAAACCCCGAAGGATAAAACCTTCGGGGTTTTCGCTGTGTAAAAGGGGAATTCTTCGGAATTGCTATTGCCGACTTGATTTCCGTGATCAAGTCTATAAATACTATAATGTTTTTTGGGACCACAGTCTATAATTATATTGCATAAGAATAACATTATATTGGCGAAGTGTGTCGAATTAAGTCAAAAAATACGGCAAAAGCTTTCTAATATAAAAACATTTTGCCGAGTTAGCGAAGTGAATTGCAAAAAGGGAAAAAAAATTCCTGTGGAAAATCATCCAAAGATAATTCCACAGGAATAAAGGTTTAGGCCTATTTGCGAAGCAAATTAAAGAAAAAATACCATATCTTCGAGTCCGCGAAGCGGATCTCGAAAAGTTATTTGCGAAGCAACTAGAACTCTATAGCTAATCCGAGTCCGCGAAGCGGATCTCGAAAAGTTATTTGCGAAGCAACTAGAACTCTATAGCTAATCCGAGTCCGCGAAGCGGATCTCGAAAAGTTATTTGCGGAGCAAATTACTTTATTACATATCCAGAAAAGCTCTCTGATTCTGCAATTCTTCCGGTACCGATGTGCTGGTGTTCTTCAGCTTCTGGAACAGGTTATTGTAATGATGTATTTTCTGGCTGAGCTTGATGTCATAGCGATCCATCATTTCCTTATACAGCGGGTTTGCTTTCAGCCGATTCCGGATTTCTTTTGCAAACGGACAGTAAGTAAAGAGGATGGTACGGGACACCTTGTTTAATCGGGGAGAGCCGGAGCCTTCATAGAGAACCCATGCCTCATAGTCCCTGATAAACATTTCCTTAAAGCTGTTCTTTGCCTTCTGCATACTGAGTTTGATCTTATCTTTAGCATCCGCGGACAAATCTCTGTTCTTTTTGTAGAACTGGATATAGTCGAAGTATTCGCTGGTGAGGGATGCTTCGGAAACGTCGTTCCAACGGGCGCCCTGCACGCGTTTGCACATCTCCCAACGGAAATCGCCGGTCAGGCGGACTAAAATATTGGTCAGATCTTCCATCTGGAAAATGGAGACCATCATGCGGGCCGGGGTAGTACGTTTACGCCCCTCGATTTCCTGCCAGGCAACACCGCGGATTCCCACATTGGGCATCAGGATGATATCCGGCAGTACCTCCACGCTGATGGATTCCTTACCGATGCCCAGTTCCGGATTGGTATAGATGATCTCACGGTAGTAGGCGCTGAAGTCAAAGGAACGTATCATGTTGAAGGCTGCTTCCACCTTATCTGTTGAGACCAGTGAGACATCCAGGTCTTTTAAGATATTGTGCTCTGAGAAGACAGGGCAGAAGTTGATGATACGGCCGAAGGTAATCTTGTTGACGGTAGGGAACATGTTGTTCAGCTCAAACAGAACCTGTTTTTCTCTGTCGTTCTGCATGGAAATTTCTTCTTCGGCGGTAATCTTACCAGTCATTTTCTGTTCATGCAGGTAAGCGATGTAGTCTGCGTCAAACTCATTACGGCTGGGTACTTTTTCCCCGTTATAGATGGCTTTGAGCCATTCGTAAATCGTGTAGACTTTCCGCTTGGGATCTGTGGGGATCCTATCTACAATCGAATACAGATAGGAAGCATTCTCCATACCGGCCAGATTTTCATCCACATAACCAAAGTTAAAGAACATTTTCACCACCTTAGGGATGGCATTGTCTTTTAAACTCTTTAAGAAAGCGCCCTCGTAAATCTGGTAGAACAGCTTGGTGATGGAGAGACGCAGCTTTCTTGCAGCATCGTCAGAACCATTCTTATCGGACATTTTGGCATATTTATCAACTGCGGCCCTGAAGGCGGAAGCAGTCTCACCGTCCACACCGGAGTAGGCGAGAATGGTGCTCATGGAGTCTGTGATTTCAGGTACTTCGTCGGTCTTAGTATCTTCGTCACCGGTAGAATTGCTTAAGTTGTTCAGCTTGTCACGATATTCCGCTACACGCTGTTTGTACATATCTTTATCGATGGACGGCTGGCTTTCGAGCTGAATCATCATCGTACTAAGTGCTGCGATTAATGGGGTGGAATCCTCTGCGTTGGGTCCAAGCTTATAGAGGATACCTGCATACAGGTCAAAGAAATCCAGATGATTTTCATTCATCAGAAGGTTGGTGATATCTGCTTTGTAGTCATAGAGTACACGGCAGACGGAAATCACCTCATAGATGTCCTGGCTGGCCTTTAAGATCAAACCGGTCAAAAAGTCCGGATTCTGGTTCTTGGCAGGTTTTTCCGTTACCATGGTACGAAGCTGGCTATAGTAGCCATCCATCCAGTTATCCACGTCCTCTTCCAAGACCAGTTGAGTCAATGTCTCCATGGCCGGCAGTTCTCTGGCAGCAAAACCATGTTTGGTACAAAAAGATTTATAATCTTCATAGCTGTCCATCAGATAATGATAGAAGTTGTCACAGTCAAAATGGCTTAGTTCATACTGGTCAAGGATTTCGTGGAACTGCCGGAACAAAGAACTGACAACGAAATTGGCCATGTCCGGATTGGAACGCATGAAATTCGATAATTGTGCCGGAGAACAGGGATAGGAGGCGAGGGATGTTGCCTCTTCTGTCTGATAGGAGATGAAATAGGATCCAAAAAAGATTTCACAGACACCCAGAACATCTCCTTTATATAAGTAGAATTCGCCGCCAGGATAAGTGGCGCGAACAGTTCCTTTGGCGATCACATGTAAAGCGGTAAGATTCTGTCCGCTCTGAATGAGCTGTGTTCCCGCCGGAAATTCTTTAACTGCCATGAAAGTACCCCCTTAATTGATTTACAAAAATTTGTATTTTGATATTGTATCCGCAGAGCGAAATTTACTCCATTTACTTCATTTATTATATGACTATAGCTAAATAATTACAAGGAATAGTAGGGCCGGAAATGGATTTTGGCAATGTGCACAAGAAGAATAAAAGTATTTTGTGCTGTACTTTTAAAAAATTTGTGCTAGAATGAAAATGACAATCTTGTCGAAAAAGTAAATTCGGTAAGGTTTTTTTATGAAAGGGTCGTTTTGCGGACCCAATATTTTATGAGATACAGGAAGAAAGGCAATAAGAATGGAAAGAAGAGGAACAGAACAGGAGGACATCGCTTACAGACAGCAGATTGTCAATGAATATAAACCCGATGTGGAAAGATTGGTTCGTTATCTGCCCTGGCTGGAAAGTAAAATGGGCACAAGCGTACAGCAAAGTTATTCAGCCTCCGGCATTGGAGAACATTCGGTGGCATTTCCAGTGTATGACAGTACCGTAATGAGTTTTGTCAAAGAGGCGCAGAGAACCCATCTGATGGATAGAAATTATATGTATGTCTATTCGCGTTACAGGATTCGGACTGTACAGCAGGAAATCAAGGCTATTGAGAAGGCAAGTATCAAGGAAATGGATCTGCTCAAAGCGATTCTGTCTAAATATGTGATGGGTGGTATGACAAAAGGCCGTATGTGGTCGGAGGCCGTGGAAAGCGGTGTATTCTTGTATGTGTTAAAGAAGATGAAGGCGAATCTGGATTTCTGGGATAAGCCGACACCGACCCGATAAGTCAATAGATAACAGTGATGGGGTAATATGAGGCAGGCAGTCAATCGTACAGGGGAAAATATTTTTTAGGAGAAGGCAGATTCATGGGAGAAAAGTCAGTACAGAAAAGGAAATTTATCCTGGACACGGCCAGGAAGGTGTTTGTGGAGAAGGGGTTTAAGAATGTGACCATGAAAGATATTGTGGAAGCCTGCGAAATCAGCCGGGGTGGTCTGTATCTTTATTTTGACAGCACAGAGCAGATTCTGATGGAGGTGCTGCAGATGGAAGCGGATGAGACGGATGATGTCTTCACGCAGAGTATTACCCAGGAGGATACTGCGGCAGATATTCTGACACTTTTCCTGAAGGAGCAGAAGAAGGAGCTTTTGCAGAAGAAAGATAATTTGACTGTTGCAGTCTATGAGTATTTCTTTGCACATAAATCGACTGATAAAAACAATATGCTGCGCAGACAATTTGACGCAGGTGTCAGGGTGATTGAGAAGCTGATTGAAGCAGGAATTGCCAGCGGTGAGTTTTATTGCGAGGATCCAAAGGGGGCCGCAGCCAATATCATGTACGTTCTGGAAGGCATGAAGATTGACGCGCAGACTTTTGGCATTACAGAGAAGATGGTGGATGCACAGCTGCTCTATATCATGCAGGGACTGATCATAGACGATTGATGGCTGTATGATGGAAGAGATGGCAACGTACATAGTACCAGAACTCAATTGTGAGATTATAAGAACGAGAACAATAGAAATTGACGGTAGATAAAATGCTTCGGAAGATTTTCGGAGCATTTTGTATGCTGCGGTGAAGCAGGATGCAAATTTGTGCAGGAGTGTTATAGGGGCGTTTAAAAGCGCTAATTGTACGAACGCTCCGGAATGGGGATTCTTTATGCTGGAAAAAGTATATTCGGCGCAACTGCCGGTGGGCGAGGACCTGGTCATCTACAGGAACAGGATCGCCTGTGAGAGGCCTGTAGGCAGAATAGCCATTGTATCAGGCATACACGGGGACGAGCTGGAAGGGCAGTACGTCTGTTATGAGATGATAAAGAGATTGGAAGAACAGCCGGAATATTTGCGGGGAATGGTAGATATTTACCCGCAGCTGAACCCGCTTGGAATCGACATGGCCAGGCGCAATGTGCCTAAGATGGAGATGGACATGAACCGGATCTTTCCGGGAAATGCACAGGGAACGGTGATGGAGCGGGCAGCGGCTGCCGTGGTGGCAGATATTACGGGGGCGGATATCTGCATTGACCTGCATGCATCTGACATGTATGTCAGGGAAATTCCGCAGGTGCGTGTGAGTGCGGAGTTTGCACAGCAGCTATTACCTTTCGCTAAACTGTTGAATGCGGACATGATCTGGCTTAACGCCACAGCTACCGTACATGAGTCCACGTTGGCCCACTCCATGAATATGCTGGGGGTGCCGACTTTGGTGATGGAGATGGGACTGGGACTTCGGATTACCAGACTCTATGGGGATCAGGTGGTGGACGGCATCTTTAATCTGATGCGGGAAATGGGTCTGTGGACCGGACCGGTCATTCCGATGAGAAATCCGGTCATCTCCAGTGACGGGGAAGTGGAGTTTATCAGGGCAGAGCATGCGGGGATATTCCTGCCGAGTATAGCCCATCGACATTATCTGCATAAAGATGAGAAAATAGGAGAAATCGTGGATATATTGACTGGTAAAGTCGTGCAGGAGATTGTTTCCAGGAAAGGCGGCATGGTCTTTACATTGCGGGAATATCCCTTTGTTTATGAGGGATCTTTGATTGCCCGGATTCTGGAACGGGATATGGACTGGTAAATAAATGGGGGATGATGTGGCAGTCTGCCTGGAAGCAGGGCAGACAGGCACTAAGGTGCCTGCCGCATCAATGCCCAGGAATGGAGACTTGGATGCATATAGAGGAAATATATCGGGTGGAAGCACCTTACAGAGAAGATATGATTGTGAAAGGATATCGCTTTGGCAGGGGAGACAAGGCAGCCTGCATTTTAGGACCCATGCGCGGCAATGAGATACAGCAGCTTTACATTTGTTCTCAGTTGGTGCGGGTGTTTAAGGAACTGGAGGGCAATGGCTGTATCAGTGCCGGCAAGGAGATTCTGGTGATTCCGGTGGTCAACAGCTATTCCATGAATGTGGGCAGACGCTACTGGGGCGTGGAGGATGTGGATATTAACCGTAAGTTTCCGGGGAGCAGCGGTGGGGAAGCGGCAGCCAGAATCGCAGGCGGTGTCTTTGAAGCCATCAAGGATTACAGCTATGGAATCCAACTGGCCAGCTTTTATATGACGGGGGAGTTCATTCCCCATGTGCGTATGATGGAGACGGGATATCAGAATACCTCCCTGGCGAATCTTTTCGGACTGCCTTATGTGGCAGTGAGAAAGCCTGTGCCTATTGATACAAGAACGCTCAATTATAACTGGCAGGATGAGATGACGGCGGCTTTTTCCCTATATACCAATAAAAACACGGAAGTGGACGAGGAAAGCGCCGTGCAGGCGGTGGCGGCGGTGCTCCGGTTTCTTACCAGAATGGGAATCATCCGTTATGAAAGTCACAGCGGTTATATCAGCCATGTGATTCTGGAGGAGGATTTGTCCAACATTCACGTGAACTGCGGCGGGATTTTCCGCAGTCTGGTGAAAGCGGGGGAGGATGTGCGTTACGGGAACAAACTGGCAGAGATTATCGATCCTTACGAGGGCAGTGTGAAAGAGACGATTTATGCGCCAACGGATGGGATTGTGTTTTTCCGGTATACGGAGCCGCTGATTATGCAAAATGAGATGGCGTACCGGTTGATTCACAGACTGCATGCGTAAGAGGGTGTGATTTTCGTACAATGGTGTGACGCCCGTCTGAGAATTAATTTCCAGACGGGCTGGCATTGTATGATTGCATTGGTATTCATAATCCGCGCATTGAAATCTGCCGGATTATCTGGTAGGATTAAAAAGTAGTCAAGTTATATGAGACAGAAAATTTCCTGACAGAAGATGGAGCCGTAAGGTGGTTGGGCGTAACGTGATTCTGCCGGGAGTGCAACGTAAGGAGAAGATGCAGCATGGGCGATGTGAGACGTATTTATGTGGAAAAGAAAGAGCCGTTTGCAGTCAGGGCGAAGGAATTGAAGGAGGAAATCGAGAGTTTCCTGGGCATTAAGAGCGTACAGGGTGTACGGGTCTTTATCCGTTATGACGTGGAAAATATTTCTGACGAAATATTTGACAGGGCCTGCCAGACAGTGTTTTCGGAACCGCCGGTGGATATCCTATATCAGGAGCAGATTGAAATTCCGGAAGACGGCAGAGTGTTCTCTGTAGAGTATCTGCCGGGACAGTTTGACCAGAGGGCGGATTCCGCAGTCCAGTGCGTGCAGTTTTTAAAAGAAGATGAGAATCCTACCATCAGGACGGCGGTGACCTACCTGGTGACAGGTGCTGTCAACGATGATGAATTTGAGAGGATAAAAGCATACTGTATCAATCCGGTAGATTCTAGACAGACAGATATGGTCAAGCCGGATACCTTGAAGATGGATTATGATGAGCCTGCGGATGTGGCGGTCTTTGATGGTTTTATCTCTATGACGGAAGAGGAACTGCATAAGCTGTACGATTCTCTGGGGCTGGCTATGACCTTCAAGGATTTTCAACATATTCAGAGGTATTATGATAATGAGGAGCACAGGGATCCTACGATGACGGAGATTCGGGTGCTGGACACGTATTGGTCGGATCATTGCCGCCATACCACGTTCTCTACAGAATTGAAGGATGTGTTCTTTGCAGAGGGGTATTATCAGAAGCCCATCAAAGATACCTATGAAGATTATTTAAAGGTGCGAAAGGAAATCTTTGCGGACAGGGATGACAAGTTTGTCTGCCTGATGGATCTGGCACTGATGGCTATGCGTAAATTGAAAAAAGACGGGAAACTGGATGACATGGAGGAGTCTGACGAAATCAACGCCTGCTCTGTGGTGGTTCCGGTGGAAATGGATTATGGAAATGGCCCGGTGCGGGAAGAGTGGCTTGTCTTTTTCAAAAATGAGACCCACAATCACCCTACGGAGATAGAGCCTTTTGGCGGTGCGGCTACCTGTTTGGGCGGTGCCATCCGTGATCCGCTTTCCGGGAGGGGGTATGTCTATCAGGCCATGCGCGTGACAGGTGCAGCGGATCCCACAGTGCCGGTGTCAGAGACCCTTAAGGGTAAGCTCCCTCAGAAAAAGCTGGTTCGGGGTGCGGCTGACGGTTACTCTTCTTATGGGAATCAGATTGGTCTGGCTACCGGTCTGGTGAAGGAGATCTATCATCCTGACTATGTGGCAAAACGGATGGAGATTGGTGCAGTCATGGGTGCGGCACCCAGAAAGAACGTGATTCGGGAGACTTCCGATCCGGATGATATCATCATTCTTTTAGGCGGCAGAACAGGGCGTGACGGCTGCGGCGGCGCAACGGGCTCTTCCAAAGTGCACACGGAAAGTTCCATTGATACCTGCGGTGCGGAAGTACAGAAGGGCAATGCGCCTACGGAGAGAAAGATTCAGCGGCTGTTCAGGCGTGAGGAAGTGAGCCGGCTGATCAAGAAGTGCAATGACTTTGGCGCGGGCGGTGTGTCTGTGGCAATTGGAGAACTGGCAGACGGCCTGGTGGTGGATCTGGATAAGGTGCCTAAGAAATATGCAGGCCTTGACGGCACGGAGCTGGCCATTTCCGAGTCTCAGGAGCGCATGGCTGTGGTGGTGGCGCCTGGCGACGTGGATACCTTCTTAGGCTATGCATCAGAGGAGAATCTGGAGGCAGTGCCGGTGGCAGTGGTCACGAAGGAGCCCCGGCTGGTGCTTACATGGCGGGGCAAGGAGATCGTGAATTTGTCCCGTGCCTTCCTGGATACCAACGGCGCTCATCAGGAGACCGATGTATCTGTGGATATGCCCGATGAAAAGAACAATTATTTTAAGAAAATTGCTACGCCTGCCGTGGAAGAGGCATTGAAGAATCATGATGTAAAGGCGGCGTGGACTGCCCTGTTAAGCGATCTCAACGTATGTTCCCAGAAGGGATTGGTGGAGATGTTTGACGCTTCCATCGGCGCCGGCAGTGTGTATATGCCTTATGGCGGTAAATATCAGCTGACAGAAACCCAGGCCATGGTAGCCAAACTTCCCGTGATGCAGGGTAAGACGGATACGGTGACCATGATGAGTTATGGATTCGATCCGTATCTGTCCAGTTGGAGTCCCTATCATGGTGCGGTCTATGCTGTGACGGAGTCCATGGCTAAGATTGTGGCAAATGGCGGGGATTACAGGACAATCCACTTTACGTTCCAGGAATATTTCAGACGCATGAGCGAGGAAGCATCCCGTTGGAGCCAGCCTTTTGCAGCTCTCCTGGGCGCTTATGATGCACAGATGAAGTATGGACTGCCTTCCATCGGCGGCAAGGATTCCATGTCCGGTACTTTTAATGATATTGATGTGCCGCCCACCCTGGTATCTTTTGCAGTGGATGTGAGTAAGAGCGGCAATATCGTTACACCGGAGCTGAAATATCCGGGTGACAGACTGGTACGGTTCCGTATGCCGAAGGATGACTATGATCTGCCGGTTTATGAAAAGGTGATGGAGATTTATGACCGGATTATGACACTGATGTCAGAAGAAACCGTGATGAAGACATACGGACATGTGACGGCAAAGTTTATGGAGAGAAAGATTGTGGCAGCTTACGCGCTGGATGCCAAAGGTGTGGCAGCTGCAATCAGCAAGATGGCTTTCGGTAACGGTTTAGGTGTGGCAGTTGACTCTTCTTATAAGAAAGAGGCGCTTTTTGACAATGGCATCGGTGATATTGTGGCAGAGATGTCTCCGGAAGAGGTTCATAAGTTGAGGACACTGGATATTGACTTTGAGGAGATCGGTACGGTGACTGCTGACGGTGTGTTCAGCTACGGCGCCATGAAACTGACTAGGGAGGAGGCGCTTAAGGCATGGACTTCCAGGCTGGATAAAGTGTTCCCTTATACCGCCGGTAAAGATAAGAGTGCAGTGGCATCTGCGCTGTATCATACAGACGATATCTACGTATGCAGACATAAAGTGGCAAGACCCAATGTCTTTATTCCGGTATTCCCGGGCACTAACTGTGAGTATGACAGTGCGAAAGCCTTTGCGGCGGCAGGCGCGGATGTGACCGTCAAAGTCTTTAAGAATATGACGGCGGAAGACATCAGACAGAGCGTGGATGTCTTCGATAAGGCTATCAGCCAGGCACAGATTATTATGTTCCCGGGCGGCTTTTCTGCAGGTGATGAGCCGGACGGTTCTGCCAAGTTCTTTGCTACAGCTTTTCAGAATGAGAAGATCAAAGAGGCTGTGATGAAACTTCTGAATGAGAGAGATGGTCTGGCACTGGGTATCTGTAATGGTTTCCAGGCGCTGATCAAACTGGGACTTGTGCCTTATGGCGAGATTGTGGGGCAGAAAGAGGACTCTCCGACGCTGACCTTCAATACCGTCAACCGTCATATCTCCAAGATGGCGTATCTGAAAGTAGTGACCAATAAGTCTCCATGGCTTGCGGGCGCACAGGCCGGTCAGGTCTATGTAAATCCTGCGTCCCACGGGGAAGGACGTTTCGTGGCGCCGAAGGAATGGATTGAAAAGTTGTTTGAAAACGGTCAGGTGGCTACCCAGTATGCTGATCCAGAGGGAAATGTGTCCATGGATGAGGAATGGAATATCAACGGTTCCTACGCGGCAATCGAGGGTATCACTTCTCCTGACGGGCGTATCTTAGGTAAGATGGCGCACGCGGAGAGAATCGGAGAGGCTGTGGCGATTAATATTTTCGGTGATCAGGATATGAAGATTTTTGAGAGCGGCGTGAAGTACTTCCAGTAGTGTGAGAAAAGTGTGTGATTTCGGCATTTCCAGAAATGCTGTATCAGTATGATAAGGAAACAGAGACGGCCCTGAAATGGAGAAAAACATTTCTGGGCCGTTTGCCTGTTCTTGTCCTTTTATTTCAAGGCTTCTTTGGGACAGATTTTCGTACATTCATAGCACAAAATACATTCTGTTCCATTTATTCGTTTTCTGGAATTATCTGTCATGTCCACATTCATGGGACAGACTGTTTTGCATTTGCCGCAGGAGATACATTTGCTCTTGTCACAGGTAATACGCAGCAGTGAAAAGTAAGACATAGGCTTTAAAAATACGGTGATCGGACAGATGTATTTACAAAAGGCACGATTATCCTTCCAGGCCAAAGCCAACCAGATTCCCACGGCATAATACAGGCAGTTTCCGATCAGGAATGCCCAGAACATGATTCGTTCCATATGATTTACATGCGCCAGAAACAGGGCACTGACCAAAAGAAATGACAGCGCAAAAGTAATATACCTGATAAATCCCCATTTTTTTCTGGGCTGCTGCGGCACCTTATAGGGCAGCAAATCCAGAATCATGGCTGTCCAACAGGCATATCCGCACCAGCCGCGGCCAAACACCAGGGGACCAAATATCTTTGCCACCGCATAATGGATGGTGGCTGCTTCAAAGACCCCGGTAAACAGATAGTACCAGAATCCTTCTATCTGCATGTTTTCATTACTGATAAGCCCTAGGTAGACCAACATGTACGTGCCAACCAGAAGCTGTGCCGCCCGGCGTGCATGTTGATAGTGAAACTGCACCAGAAGCGTACCGATAGCGATAGCTGTTCCGATGTAGGTGAAATTAAACAGATAGAACGGATTCTGTTTCGTAAGCCAGAGTGTGACCGCTATGCTTTCAAAAACCAGCCATAAGACAGCCGGAAGTAGAATTTTTTTCACTTGTTTCCCTCTGATTATCTTTCCTTCTCCTTTCTGGCAGGAGAACTTTTCTGGTTTCCCATTCATTAGGCCTGAACCATCTGTCAATCTCCTGCTTTTGTGCGTTTTTGGGATGCAAAAGCATAGATTTTCTGAAATGTCTCTTAGACAATTAGATGCGTGACATACGCTTTGCCATCAAGGAATATATGCTTTATGGGAATGCTATCATATTTAAAATCGTTTGTCAATATAGCTGGCATTTTACATATTGGTAGAAATATAAATATCGTGAAAATAAAAGATTTCAAAATACTATTGACAATAAGAGACAGGAAGCCTATACTAATACCAACCTATTTGGTAGGTAATTGATTCCGGATAAAAATAGGAAATCATTTGATAAGGCAGGTAATTGACTTATGCAGAGGAACTTTGAAAAGCTGGTCAGAGAAAACTTTCGATTCGGACGAATGTGGCGATGTATGTACTATCACAGCAATTGGAAACCGTGAATGCATCATAAGTAGAATAAAAGGAGAAAATATTATGTCTGATTATAAATTTGAAACATTACAACTGCATGTGGGGCAGGAGAACCCGGATCCGGCAAGCGATGCCCGGGCGGTTCCTATTTATGCAACCACTTCTTATGTGTTTAAGAATTCAGCCCATGCGGCAGCACGTTTCGGTCTTGCAGATGCCGGCAATATTTACGGCAGACTGACAAATTCCACACAGGACGTTCTGGAACAGCGTGTGGCAGCCTTAGAGGGAGGCGTGGCGGCTCTGGCACTTGCCTCTGGTGCAGCAGCCATTACATATACCCTGGAGGCACTGGGACAAAACGGCGGTCACTTTGTTGCCCAGAAGACGATTTATGGCGGAAGCTACAATCTGCTGGCGCACACGCTTCCGGCTTTTGGTATTACGGCAAGCTTCGTCAATATACATGATCTTACCCAGGTGGAAGCTGCTATTCAGGATAATACCAGGGCAATCTACATAGAGACTCTTGGCAATCCGAACAGTGACATTCCGGATATAGATGCCTTAGCGGCACTTGCACATAGACATGGGCTGCCGCTGGTGGTGGATAATACTTTTGGTACGCCATATCTGATTCGGCCTATCGAACATGGTGCAGATATCGTAGTACATTCCGCTACTAAGTTCCTTGGCGGTCATGGTACAACGCTTGGAGGTATCATAGTTGATTCTGGAAAATTTGACTGGGCGGCTTCCGGCAGATATCCGGCGATTGCCGAACCCAATCCGAGCTATCATGGGGTATCTTTTGTAAAGGCGGTTGGGCCGGCAGCTTTTGTAACGTATATTCGTGCCATTTTACTTCGCGATACGGGAGCAACGATCTCTCCCTTTGCGGCATTCTTGCTTTTACAGGGCATAGAAACCTTGTCTTTACGGTTGGAGCGGCATGCGGAAAATACGAAAAAGACAGTGGAATTTCTGGAAGGGCATCCGCAGGTTGAAAAGGTTAATCATCCCGCCTTACCCGATCATCCTGACCATGTCTTGTATCAGAAGTACTTTCCCAATGGCGGGGCATCCATCTTCACGTTTGAAATCAAAGGCGGTGTGGAGGAAGCGCATAAATTTATTGACAGCCTTAGGATTTTCTCTTTGCTTGCTAATGTGGCCGATGTAAAAAGCCTGGTCATCCATCCGGCGACTACGACTCACAGCCAGTTGACAGAGGAAGAACTGAAAGACCAGGAAATAAAGCCTAACACCATTCGGCTTTCCATAGGTACAGAGCATATTGATGATATCATCGCTGATCTGCAGCATGGTTTTGATGTGTTAAAAGGAACGGATTTTTGATGCCGCCAAGCGGAATCATGTTTTATAATAATAGAGGCTCTGGTACAGAGCAGATGGGAGACGTAATCATGGCAAATATTTATACATCAGCCGATCAACTGATCGGCAAAACACCCCTTTTGGAGCTGACTCATATTGAGAAGGCATATGGTCTGCGGGCAAAGATACTGGCAAAGCTGGAATACTTTAATCCGGGCGGCTCTGTAAAAGACCGTGTCGCCAAGATGATGCTCGATGAGGCTGAGGAAACCGGGCAGCTGAAACCGGGATTCGTGATCATCGAACCTACTTCCGGCAATACAGGCATTGGGCTTTGTGCTGTGGCAGCCGCCAGAGGTTATAGGATCATAATTGTAATGCCTGAGACCATGTCTATGGAACGCCGTCAGATCATGAAGGCTTATGGCGCTGAACTGGTGCTTACGGAAGGCGGGAAAGGCATGAAGGGCGCCATTGAAAAGGCAGATGAACTGGCGAAGGAGATTCCTGACAGCTTTATTCCGGGACAGTTTGTGAATCCGGCCAATCCGAAAGCACACAGAGAAACCACAGGTCCCGAAATTTATGAGGATACGGATGGTAAAGTGGATATCTTTGTTGCAGGCGTGGGTACCGGCGGCACGGTAACGGGGATCGGAGAATATCTGAAATCGAAAAACCCGGCGGTCAAGGTGGTTGCAGTGGAACCGGCATCTTCCGCGGTGCTTTCTGCCGGGACGGCAGGAGCCCATGGGATACAGGGCATAGGGGCCGGCTTTGTGCCGGAGGTTTTGAATACGGACATTTATGATGAGATATTTCCGGTTTCCGATGAGGATGCGTATGCCATCGGCAGATTGATCGGCCAGAGGGAGGGTGTGCTCGTGGGTATTTCATCCGGTGCTGCGGCCTTTGCAGCCATAGAGATTGCCAAACGCCCTGAGAACGAAGAAAAGAATATTGTTGTGCTTTTGCCCGACACGGGAGATCGATACTTGTCAACCCCGCTGTTTGCGTGAGCAAGGGAGGTTCGTGTTGAAAATTTATCTGGATAATGCGGCAACGACTAAAATGAGCAAAACAGCAATGGAGGCCATGCTTCCCTATATGGATATGGTTTATGGAAATCCCTCCAGTCTGCATTCGGCTGGGCAGGAGGCGGCAGAGGCATTATCGAAAGCCAGGCAGAGGATAGCCGATTGTATCGGTGCCCTGCCAGATGAAATCATCTTTACTTCCGGCGGCAGTGAAGCGGATAATCAGGCGATTATATCTGCGGCGTATATGGGACGTCAAAGAGGCAGAAAGCACATTATTTCCACGGCATTTGAACACCATGCGGTGCTGCATACCCTGAGGAAACTGGAGCAGGAAGGCTTTGAGATCACCTTGCTGGATGTGCATGAGAATGGGATCATTTCTCCGGAACAGGTACAGGAGGCAATCCGTGATGATACCTGCCTGGTTACGGTGATGTATGCCAACAATGAGATTGGTACCATTCAGCCAATAGGAGAGATTGGTCAAATATGCCGCATAAAGGATGTGCTTTTTCATACTGATGCGGTTCAGGCGGCGGGATATCTGCCTATTCATGTGGGGGCGCAGAACGTGGATATGCTTTCCCTTTCAGCACACAAATTTCATGGCCCCAAAGGAATCGGTATCCTGTATGCCAAAAGAGGGACGGCATTAACGCCTCTCATAGAGGGCGGTGCGCAGGAGCGGGGCAGGCGGGCAGGAACCGAAAATATTCCGGCTATTATGGGAATGGCAGCGGCCCTGGAAGAGGCATGTGCATATAGGGAGGATCATGCCGGACGGCTGCGTGCACTGCGTGACAGGTTGATTGCAGGACTCGCACAGATTCCGCATGGAATCCTGAACGGTGATGCGGTAAATCGTCTTCCGGGCAATGTGAGTTTTTGCTTTGAGGGAATCGAGGGAGAATCCCTCCTGCTTCTTCTGGACGACAGAGGGATATGTGCTTCGTCCGGTTCCGCCTGTACCTCAGGCGCCCTTGATCCAAGTCATGTACTGCTTGCAATCGGCAGGGTGCATGATATTGCCCATGGATCGCTTCGCCTCACGCTTTCAGAAGAAAATACAGAAAAAGACATGGATGATACGATTGAGGCGGTAAAGGAAGTAGTTGCCTATCTTCGCAGTATTTCTCCTATTTGGCGTGAACTTGTAAATGGTAAAAAGAAATTTGTAATAAAGTGAGGTTTCTGTTATGGCTTTATATAGTGAAAAGGTTATGGAACATTTCCGTCATCCCAGAAATGCGGGGATGATCGAAGATGCTGACGGAATCGGTGAAGTGGGTAATGCCAGGTGCGGAGATATCATGAAAATCTATCTGAAAATCGAAGATGATATCATAGTGGATGCTGCATTTGAGACCTTTGGGTGCGGCTCCGCCATAGCATCCAGTTCCATGGCAACGGAATTGATCAAAGGAAAACCTGTCTCAGAAGCGCTTACCCTGACCAATCAGGCAGTCGTTGAGGCATTGGACGGTCTTCCGCCGCATAAGGTTCATTGCTCTGTGCTTGCTGAAGAAGCAATCAGGAAGGCCGTGCAGGATTACTATTCTTCAAAGCAGAATCGTGGAGTGTAGAGTGGGGTAGCTGCCGGATGCATCTGTTGGCAGGAAAGGATACTTGTGGGCAAAAGGGAGGAATATTATGATAATCTCAACAAAAGGCAGATATGCGCTTCGCGTGATGATTGACTTGGCAGAGCATTACGGGGAGGGGTATGTGCCTATGAAAGAGGCAGCAGAAAGACAAGATATCTCTTTGAAATATTTGGAGCGGATTCTTCCCGTTTTGACCAAAAACAAGATGATTGAAGGGCTTCAGGGAAAAGGCGGCGGCTATCGGCTGACAAAGGATCCGGCGCAATATTGTGTGGGAGATATTCTGCGTCTTACAGAAGGAGATCTGGCACCGGTGGCTTGTCTTAGCTGTGACACAAATGCATGTGAGCGTGCTGCGTCATGTAAGACACTGCCCATGTGGTCGGAGTTTTATAGACTGACCAACGCATATTTTGACGGAATCAGCCTGACTGATTTGATGAAGTGAATATAGAAACGGGTAAATAATTTTTCTGGTATGCTTGACAGAAATCTTTTCAGGTGATATCATGTAGAAAATTTAACCAGATAAACCGTTGAAGCGGAGATAACGGTGACGATGCCTTTACAGAGAGCCTGTGGTGCTGAGAACCAGGTGAGAAACAAATCATCAAATGGACCGCTGAGGGTGCAGTCAAATGCGCATGGCGCAAAGTATTCTGCAACGTGTTGGCATACGTCAGTTGCCGGGGATATGTTGGTATCCTGCTAAGTGCACGGAGGAATCCGTGAATCAAGGTGGCACCGCGGATAGAGTTTATTCGCCCTTGACAGATTTTATTCTGTCAAGGGTTTTTTGTTGTGCTGATACGGCAGGCAACTTCATTCGGAATCGGCAGTATAGATGTTCAAAGACACAGAAAGGAAGGATATAGGTTATGGTCAAGGAAGCAATTGTCAAAATCGTGAACAAAGGAGATCTCACTTATGACGAGGCCTATGCAGTTATGAATGAGATTATGAGCGGAGCAACATCGCCCACCCAGAATGCGGCATTTCTGGCGGCTCTTTCTACGAAGAGTGCCAGAGCAGAGACAACAGATGAGATTGCAGGATGTGCGGCGGCCATGCGGGATCACGCTGCAAAAGTGCAGACGGATATGGAACTGTTTGAGATTGTGGGAACTGGCGGTGATAATGCACACAGCTTTAATATTTCCACAACTTCGGCGCTGGTAGCTGCGGCAGGGGGGATGAAAGTGGCGAAACACGGTAACCGTGCAGCCTCTTCCCAGTGCGGAACAGCAGATTGTTTAGAGGCGCTGGGGGTCAACATAGAGCTGAGTCCCGTTCAGTGTGAGAAGCTTTTACGGGAAGTGGGCATCTGCTTTTTTTTCGCACAGAAATATCATGCGTCCATGAAATATGTGGGAGCCATCCGTAAAGAGCTGGGTTTTCGCACGGTATTTAATATCTTAGGACCGCTGACCAATCCAGGAAGTCCGAAAAGGCAGCTGCTGGGGGTGTATGATGACTATCTGGTGGAGCCTCTGGCGCAGGTGCTGATCAGTCTCGGTGTGGAGCGGGGCATGGTGGTGTATGGACAGGATAAGTTGGATGAGATTTCCATGAGTGCACCCACTACAGTCTGTGAGTTTAAGGACGGGTGGTTTAAATCTTATACCATATGTCCTGAGGATTTTGGTTTCGAGCGCTGTGACAAAGGGGATCTGACAGGAGGCACTCCGGAAGAAAATGCAAGTATTACACGTGCTATTTTACAGGGAGAAAAAGGGCATAAGAGAAATGCGGTATTGATGAATGCAGGTGCGGCTCTTTATATCGGGGATAAGGTCGAAAGCATGAAGGAAGGTGTGGCGTTGGCGGGAGAATTGATTGATTCCGGAAGGGCGCTTGAGACGTTGAAGAAGTTTATCGAAGTGAGTAATCGCGAAGAGCCGATGTGATTATATCTAAATAGAAGGTTCCCAAAGGGAGAATATGATGAGTATTTTAGAGCAATTGGCAGAATATGCCGTATATCGTGTGGAACAGGCGAAAAAAACAGTGTCTCTTGAGCAAGTGAAAGAGCAAGCGTTATTAATAAAAAAAGAGGAATTTGTGTTTGAAAAGACGCTTAAGAAACCAGGGCTTTCTTTTATTTGTGAATGTAAGAAAGCCTCTCCCTCAAAAGGTCTGATAGCAAGAGACTTTCCTTTTTTGCAGATTGCCAGAGAATATGAGGACGCTGGGGCGGACTGTATTTCTGTATTGACAGAGCCTAAGTGGTTTCTTGGCAAAGATGCATATCTGCGGGAGATTTCACAGGTGGTTACAGTCCCCTGCCTGCGGAAGGATTTTACAGTGGATGAGTATATGATTTATGAGGCTAAGGCGCTAGGGGCTTCGGCAGTGCTTTTGATCTGCACCATCTTAAGCGAGGCACAGATGAAGGAATATCTGGCAGTCTGTGAAGCGCTTGGACTCTCCGCTCTGGTGGAAGCGCATGATGAGACAGAGGTTGAAATGGCACTTTCTGCCGGAGCGCGTATCATCGGTGTCAATAATCGCAATCTGAAAGATTTTACAGTGGATACACAAAACAGCCGCAGACTGCGGGCACTGCTTCCGGAGGATGTGTTGTTTGTTGCCGAGAGTGGTGTACAGGGACCGGAAGATGTAAGGCAGCTTACACAGATTGGCGCAGATGCGGTTTTGGTAGGGGAAGTGCTGATGCGGGCAGCGGATAGAAGAAAGATGCTTATAGAACTGCGAAAAAGTTCAGAAAAATAACGGGAGATATATTATGAATTGCAAAAAACGAATCTGTGGAGAGAGGTGATAGGTAATGAAGGAAAAAATGGCAGAAAAGGGTTTGGGAGGGAATGAAACAATCAGGGTGAAAATAAAATTGTGCGGTCTTACAAGGCTCTGTGATATAGAAGCGGCAAATCTTCTCATGCCGGAATATGTGGGGTTTGTTTTTGTACAGGATAGCAGGCGTTATATATCTTGCAGGCAGGCGGCAATTCTCAAAAAGATGCTTCATCCGGATATCAAAGCGGTGGGTGTATTCGCGAATGAGGATACCAGCATGGTCCGGGCCATATTAAAGGGTGGTGTTATTGATGCGGTACAGCTTCACGGCGGGGAGGAAGAAGGATATATGGAACAATTGAGGGAAATGATTGATGTCCGAATCATAAAAGCATTTTGTATCGGGGACGAAAGGGATATTGTCCGGGCAGAGACAAGTACAGCGGATTATGTGCTTCTGGATTCTGCAGGAGGAACCGGCAAATCTTTTGACTGGAATTTGCTGTCTAAGATGAAGAGGCCCTATTTTCTGGCGGGCGGTCTGGATGCGGATACAGTAAAGGAGGCGATAAAGCGGTGGAAGCCTTATGCAGTGGATGTCAGCTCCGGTATAGAGACGGACGGACATAAAGATTTGGTTAAAATGCGGGCTTTTGTAGAAGCGGTGAGGAACTGACAGCATAAAAATAAAATAACATATGAAATGGAGAGAGTAATATGACAAATCAAAACGGACGTTTTGGGGTTCATGGGGGACAGTATATTCCGGAAACGTTGATGAACGCAGTCATTGAATTGGAGGAGGTTTATAATCATTATAAGGCAGATGCGCAGTTTAATCAAGAACTGACGGATCTATACAACGACTATGCTGGCAGGCCCTCTAAATTATATTTTGCCCGGAAAATGTCTGCAGATCTGGATGGGGCAAAGATTTACCTGAAGAGGGAGGATTTGAACCATACGGGTTCCCATAAGATTAATAATGTGCTGGGGCAGGCACTTTTGGCAAGGAAAATGGGCAAGACCAGGCTGATCGCAGAGACCGGCGCAGGACAGCATGGGGTTGCTACAGCTACAGCGGCAGCTCTGATGGGGATGGAGTGTGTGGTATTCATGGGTGAGGAGGATACCATCAGACAGGCACTCAATGTCTATCGTATGCGGCTGCTGGGAGCAGAGGTGGTCACAGTCAGAACGGGTACGGGTACCTTGAAGGACGCGGTATCTGAAGCTATGCGGGAATGGACATCCCGGATTGCGGATACCCATTATTGCCTGGGATCGGTGATGGGGCCTCATCCTTTTCCTG
Organism: uncultured Lachnospiraceae bacterium; assembly: GCA_910577735.1. GTDB lineage: Bacteria > Bacillota > Clostridia > Lachnospirales > Lachnospiraceae > UBA3282. The sequence continues at coordinate 50,093 of CAJTOO010000019.1, read as the reverse complement.
TGATGGTAAGGGATTTTCAGGCTGTTATTTCCAGAGAAATCAAAGCGCAGCTTATGGAGAAGGAGGGAAGACTTCCGGATGCGGTGATTGCCTGTGTGGGAGGCGGTTCCAACGCCATGGGCAGCTTCTATCATTTTATTGAGGAACCAGGCGTGAAATTGATTGGCTGCGAAGCGGCAGGAAGGGGCATAGATACTTTTGAGACAGCAGCCACTGTAAATACGGGAAGAATGGGGATTTTCCATGGTATGAAGTCCTATTTCTGCCAGGATGAATACGGACAGATTGCACCTGTTTATTCCATTTCGGCAGGGCTTGACTATCCTGGAATCGGACCGGAACATGCTTATCTGCATGATATTGGAAGAGCTGAATATGTGCCGGTTACGGACAATGAGGCGGTGGAGGCTTTTGAGTATTTGTCCAGGATGGAGGGAATCATTCCAGCTATTGAGTCGGCACATGCGATAGCGCATGCTATAAAGATTGCAACCGTTATGGATAAGGAGCAGACTATCGTGGTTACCATATCGGGAAGAGGAGATAAGGACTGTGCGGCAATCGCACGTTACAGAGGGGAGGATATTCATGACTAGGATAAGGAAAGCTTTTTATAATCAAAAGGTTTTTATTGCTTTTATTACCTGTGGGGACCCGGATTTAGAGACTACAGCAGCCTGTGTGCGGGCGGCTGTGGAAAATGGTGCGGATCTTATTGAACTGGGGATTCCCTTTTCTGACCCCACCGCAGAAGGGCCGGTGATTCAGGGGGCAAACCTTCGGGCATTGACAGGAGGGGTGACTACGGATCGGATATTTGAGCTGGTGAAGGAGCTGCGGCAGGATGTGGCGGTACCGATGGTGTTTATGACTTATGCCAATGTGGTGTATTCCTATGGTCCGGATCGGTTTCTTTCGGCTTGTAAAGAAATTGGAATAGACGGTATGATCCTTCCTGATCTTCCCTTTGAAGAAAAAGAGGAGTTCCTGCCGCTGTGTCATGTATATGGCGTGGATTTGATTTCACTGATTGCCCCTACCTCTGAGAATCGTATCGCCATGATTGCAAAGGAGGCAGAAGGGTTCCTGTATATTGTGTCCAGTCTGGGGGTGACGGGAACCAGAAGTGAGATTAAGACAGATTTGCAGTCTATGATAGAAGTAGTCAGACAGAATACAGATATTCCCTGTGCCATTGGGTTTGGCATTTCCACACCCGAGCAGGCGGCGGCAATGGCCGGAATCTCTGATGGCGCCATTGTGGGGTCGGCGATTGTGAAGCTGATAGAGAAGTATGGAAAAGAGGCTCCGGCGCATGTGGGGGAATATGTGAAACGCATGAAAGATGCAGTGAAGGCTGTTTCATAGATGCTGATACTTTATGCCTGATACTTTATGTTGATTTCCGGTTGAAGCCACATTTTGCTTGTGCTATAATTAAGCGATTACGGAGTTGAGGGAACTGCATCAATAGAAGGGACAGATCATAAGATGAAGACATTCTTGATTTTGGAAGACGGTACTGTGTTTGAGGGGACGCATATCGGGGCGAGGAAAGAGATTATCAGTGAAATCGTTTTTAATACGTCCATGGCGGGTTATCTGGAAGTGCTGACGGATCCATCCTATGCCGGGCAGGCAGTGTGTATGACTTATCCGTTGATTGGCAATTATGGCATATGTATAGATGATATGGAATCGAAGGGGCCCTGGCCGGACGGTTTCATTGTCCGGGAGCTAAGCAGGGTTCCCAGTAATTTCAGATGTGATATGACAATTCAGCAATTTCTGGAGCAGAATGGTGTACCGGGCATCGCCGGCATCGACACCAGGGCTCTTACCAGGATTCTTCGTGAAAAAGGTACCATGAACGGTATGATCACAACCGATGAGAACTACAATCTGGACGAAATTATTCCCAAGTTAAAATCCTATACAACAGGCAAAGTAGTGGAACGTGTAAGCTGCAAGGAGAAATATACATTGCAGGGGACACAGGAGATTGCGGATAATGGTCCGCTTTCGGGCAGCAGTGTATTCCGGAAAGAGGATTATGCGGCAGGGATCCGGGAGAAGAAGCCGAGTCTTGTGAGAGAATTAAATGGCAAGGGACTTCGGGTAGCGCTCTTAGATCTGGGTGCGAAAGACAACATCGCCAGATCATTGGCCGAAAGAGGCTGTGATGTGACAGTCTATCCGGCGCAGACTGCGGCGGGGGAAATCCTTGCGGATGAGCCGGACGGCATTATGCTCAGTAATGGTCCGGGTGACCCCAAAGAGTGTACCGTTATGATAGAAGAAATACGAAAGCTTTATGAGTCTGAAGTGCCGATCTTTGCCATCTGTCTGGGACATCAGCTGATGGCCTTAGCCACAGGCGCAGATACTTTTAAGATGAAATACGGACACCGTGGCGGCAATCATCCGGTGAAGGATTTACAGACCGGCAGAGTTTATATTTCTTCCCAGAATCATGGTTATGTGGTGGATATGGACAAGCTGGATCCGGCGGTGGCGGTGCCGGCGTTTATCAATGTCAATGACGGCACGAATGAGGGGCTTTCCTACACCGGGAAGAATATTTTTACGGTGCAGTTCCATCCGGAAGCCTGTCCGGGGCCGCAGGATTCGTCTTATTTATTTGACAGGTTTATTAATATGATGAGAACATGAAGAGAACATGAAGTAGTACTAAGGCTGTAAAGGACACAGCCTAAGTACTGCTATGTCATGTTCGGAAGAATGACGCTTTGCGGTCATTCTTCCCGAATGTGTCTTAGATATAGAAGAATTGGATGTGGAAGGATTAAATCTATAGGGATTAAATCTATAAGGATTAAATCATAGAAGGATCAGATATAGAAGAATTAGATGATTATAGAAGTATTAGGTTATAGAAGAATTGGATGTAGAAGGATCAGATTATAGAAGTGTTAGATATTGAAGAGATAGAAGGATGAGATGGAGGGGTAAGATGCCTAAGAATCCAAATGTGAAAAGAGTATTGGTGATTGGTTCCGGACCTATTGTGATTGGGCAGGCGGCGGAGTTTGATTATGCGGGCACCCAGGCATGCCGGTCTTTGAAAGAGGAGGGGATGGAGGTCATTTTGGTGAATTCCAATCCGGCCACCATTATGACAGACGGTGATATTGCGGATAAAGTGTATATTGAGCCCTTGACAACGAAGGTATTAGAGCAGATTATCCTCAGGGAAAAACCGGATTCCCTGCTTCCGAATATGGGAGGACAGGCAGGGCTTAACCTGGGTATGGAACTGGATGAGTCAGGGTTTCTAAGAGAGCATGGCGTGACGCTGCTGGGTACCACAGCAAGAACTATCCGTAAGGCGGAAGACCGTTTGGAATTTAAGGAGACCATGGAGAAGATTGGAGAGCCCTGCGCCCCTTCCCTGGTGGTGGAGAACATAGAGGACGGTGTAGCCTTTGCCAATAAGATCGGCTATCCGGTGGTACTGCGTCCGGCCTATACCCTGGGCGGTTCCGGCGGCGGCATTGCGCATAACCAGGTACAGCTGGAAGAGATTCTGGCCAATGGCCTGCGGCTTTCCCGGGTGGGACAGGTGCTGGTGGAGCGATGCATCGCGGGTTGGAAAGAGATTGAGTACGAGGTCATGCGGGACGGGGCCGGCAATTGTATCACAGTCTGTAATATGGAAAACATCGACCCGGTGGGCGTGCATACTGGGGACAGCATCGTGGTGGCGCCTTCCCAGACGCTGGGAGATAAGGAATACCAGATGCTTCGCTCTTCCGCCCTCAATATCATTAACGAACTGGGGATTACCGGCGGCTGTAATGTGCAGTTTGCCCTGCATCCCACCAGTTTTGAGTACTGTGTAATCGAGGTAAATCCCCGTGTGAGCCGTTCTTCAGCCCTGGCCAGCAAGGCCACAGGTTATCCCATTGCCAAGGTGGCGGCAAAGATTGCGCTGGGGTATACTTTGGATGAGATTAAGAATGCGATTACCGGCAAGACTTATGCAAGCTTTGAACCCACACTGGATTATTGTGTGGTGAAGATACCAAGACTGCCTTTTGATAAATTCATAACGGCAAAACGCACACTAACAACCCAGATGAAGGCAACCGGTGAGGTCATGAGCATCGGTAATAACTTTGAGGGGGCGCTGATGAAAGCCATCCGCTCGTTGGAACAGCATGTGGACTGCCTGCGCAGCTATGACTTTACGGACTTGTCCAAAGAGGAACTGCTGGAACGTCTGGAAATCGTGGACGATCAGCGGATCTATATCATTGCTGAGGCCATCCGTAAGGGGATTGCTTATGAGACCATACATGATATTACTATGGTGGATGTCTGGTTTATCGATAAGATTGCTATTCTCACGCAGATGGAGGAGGCCCTGGAGAGGGGGCCGCTTACGGTGGAACTCTTAAAGGAGGCCAAGCGGATAGAATTTCCGGACAATGTAATCGCAAGGCTTACAGGCAAAAGCGAAGAAGAAATCAAAAAGATGCGTTATGATAATGGCATTGTGGCGGCCTTTAAGATGGTGGATACCTGTGCGGCGGAGTTTGCAGCTTCCACGCCTTATTACTATTCTGTGTTTGGTTCAGAGACGGAAGTAACAGAATCCCATCCGAGGAAAAAGGTGCTGGTCTTAGGTTCCGGCCCCATTCGGATCGGCCAGGGAATTGAGTTTGATTATTGTTCCGTACATGCCACCTGGGCCTTTTCCAAAGCAGGTTATGAGACGATTATCGTCAACAACAATCCGGAGACAGTCAGTACCGATTTCGATATTGCAGATAAACTGTATTTCGAGCCGCTGACGCCGGAGGATGTGGAGAATATCGTTAATGTGGAGAAACCGGACGGCGCTGTGGTCCAGTTTGGCGGCCAGACGGCTATTAAATTGACGGAGAGTCTGATGAAGATGGGAGTGCCGATTCTAGGCACGAAAGCAGAGGATGTGGACGCTGCAGAGGACAGGGAACTTTTTGACAGGATTCTGGAAGAAACCCAGATTCCGAGGGCAGCAGGCGGCACGGTCTACACTGCCAAGCAGGCGAAAGAAGTGGCTAACAGACTGGGGTATCCGGTGCTGGTAAGGCCCTCTTATGTACTGGGCGGCCAGGGAATGCAGATTGCCATATGCGACGAGGAGATTGAGGAGTTTATGGCGGTCATCAACCGCTATGAGCAGGATCATCCGATTCTGGTAGATAAGTACTTACAGGGCAAGGAGCTGGAAGTGGATGCAGTCTGTGACGGCACGGATGTCCTGATTCCGGGGATTATGGAGCACATTGAGCGCACAGGTGTGCATTCCGGTGACAGTATTTCCGTGTATCCGGCGCCCACAGTCAGCGAAAAGGTGAAGGAGACCATCGCGGAGTATTCCAGAAGGCTGGCCAAGGCCCTGCATGTGATAGGACTCATCAACATCCAGTTTATTGCGGTGGGGGATGAGGTGTATGTGATTGAGGTCAATCCCCGTTCTTCCCGTACCGTACCTTATATCAGCAAAGTGACAGGAATCCCAATCGTGGATCTGGCAACGGAAGTCATTATAGGTAAGAAAATCAAAGAATTGGGCTATGAACCGGGCTTACAGCCAGCGGCAGATTACTTTGCCATCAAGATGCCGGTCTTTTCCTTTGAAAAGATTCGGGGCGCTGAAATCAGCTTAGGGCCGGAGATGAAGTCTACCGGTGAATGTCTGGGGATTGCGAGAACCTTCAATGAGGCCCTTTATAAAGCCTTTCTCGGTGCGGGCGTCAACCTGCCCAAACATAAGCAGATGATCATTACCGTCAAAGATGCCGATAAAGGTGAGGCCATCGAGGTGGCCAGACGGTTTGAAAAGCTGGGATATATCATATATGCTACCAGAAGTACGGCCAAGGCCCTGAATGATGCCGGGGTAAAGGCACGTAAGATTAATAAGATTTCCCAGGAATCCCCTACGGTCATGGATCTGATCTTAGGGCACCGGATTGATCTGGTTATCGACACGCCCACCCAGGGGAGGGATAAGAGCAGGGATGGATTCCTGATCAGACGCACTGCCATTGAGACCGGGGTGAATTGTATTACGGCCATGGATACGGCAGCAGCGTTAGTCACCAGTCTGGAAAATGCGGCGGCGCAGGGAGAGATGAGCTTGATTGATGTGGCTGGGATTGCCAGACGGGGTATGCAGAAAGGCACAAAGTAGAAAGAAAGTGTATGAATACAGTCAGAAATTATCAAAAGGAACTGGATAAGATCATAGGAGACCTTTTGGCGCGTCAGTTATCCTGTACACAGGAAGGGGCGTCCATGCAGCTGCCAAGGCTTCTTTTACATGCCTGCTGTGCCCCCTGCAGCAGCTATTGCCTGGAATATTTGAGGAATTATTTTGACCTGACTGTGTTTTATTATAATCCGAATATCACGGAGGATGTGGAATACCGCAAGCGGGTTGCGGAACAAAAGCGGCTGATCGGCAAGCTGAATGAGCAGACAGAAGATGCTGGCAATGGACAGGTTTGGCAAAGCGGGGAGATGAAAAAGCACTGCGAGATAAAGATTATGGAAGGAGCCTATGATCCGGCTCGTTTCTATGAGATTGCCAAAGGCTTGGAACAGTGCCCGGAAGGCGGAGAGAGGTGCTTTCGCTGCTATGAACTGCGGCTTCGGGAGAGCGCAAGGGTAGCTGAAGAACAACGTTTTGATTACTTTACCACTACCCTGACCATCAGCCCCTTAAAAAACGCGGCCAGGCTGAATGAGATCGGCGAGCGGCTGGGTGCGGAGTACGGTGTGGCATATCTGCCTTCCGATTTTAAGAAAAGAAACGGTTATAAGCGCTCTATTGAACTGTCTAAAGAATATCACCTGTATCGGCAGGATTATTGCGGCTGCGTATATTCCCGTATAGAACGGGAAAAGCAGAAGCAGGCCAGCCATGCAGGCTGCTTGGAATAATGTTTGACTGCGTTGTGCGGTCCAAGTTGACTTTTAAGTAAAAAAAGGTACAATGGTAAATGATATAAATTTGGAGATAAAAAGTCTTAGTAGAGAAAACAGGGAACAGCAACAGGGAAAGGTAACAGAACATGCAGAAAATATTAGACCAGATATCAGAACAAATGATGGCGGCCTTTGCGTCGGCAGGGTATGACGGGGAACTGGGTAAGGTCACACTGTCCAATCGTCCCGATCTTTGTGAATTTCAGTGTAACGGCGCTATGGCAGGCGCCAAAAGATACCATAAGGCGCCGCTTATGATTGCACAGGATGTGGCACAGCAGCTTACGGACAGTGAAGTATTTGGGGAAGTCAGTGCCGTGGCGCCTGGATTTTTGAACCTTAAGATAAAAGAGTCTTTCCTGAAAGCCTATTTAAATGAGATGGAGCAGGCAGAGAAGTTCGGTCTTGCCATGCCTGAGAAACCACAGAAGATTATTCTGGACTATGGCGGGCCTAATGTGGCAAAGCCGCTTCATGTAGGGCATTTGCGTTCGGCCATCATCGGCGAGAGCATTAAGAGAATCTGCCGCTATGCCGGTCATGATGTAACAGGTGATATTCATTTGGGTGACTGGGGACTGCAAATGGGGCTTATTATTACGGAATTACAGATAAGACAGCCGGGCCTGGTCTATTTTGACGATGACTATACAGGGGAATACCCCTCGGAGGCTCCCTTTACGATTTCCGAATTGGAAGAGATATACCCCACAGCCAGCGCGAAGTCCAAAGAGGATGCAGCTTATAAGGCAGCGGCCATGGAAGCTACCTTTAAGTTGCAGAACGGCGTGCGCGGTTATCGTGCTTTGTGGCAGCATATTATCAAAGTGTCTGTGGCGGACTTAAAGAGAAATTATGATAATCTGCATGTTACCTTCGATCTCTGGAAAGGAGAGTCTGATGTACACGATATCATTCCCGGTATGGTGGAGCAGATGAAGCAGGACGGCTTTGCTTACGAGAGTGAGGGTGCCTGGGTAGTGGACGTGAAGGAAGAGACGGACACCAAAGAAATCCCGCCTTGTATGATCTTAAAGTCGGACGGCGCCGCTTTATATAACACCACAGATCTTGCTACGATTAAGGATCGGGTGGCAAATTATCATCCGGATAAAATGATATATCTGACCGATAAACGTCAGGAACTGTACTTCGAGCAGGTATTCCGCTGCGCGAGAAAGACTGGACTTGTAGAGCCCAGCACCCAGCTTGTGCATATCGGTTTTGGCACCATGAACGGCAAGGATGGCAAGCCCTTTAAGACCAGAGAGGGCGGCGTTATGCGTCTGGAAAACCTGATTCGGGAAATTAAAGAAGAGATGATCTGCAAGATTCATGAGAATGCCCAGACGAAGGGATACCAGGTGAATGAAGAAGAGGCGCAGGAGACAGCCAAGGTGGTAGGGATTGCGGCAATCAAATACGGAGACCTCTCCAACCAGGCTTCTAAAGACTACATCTTTGATATGGACCGCTTTACTTCCTTTGAGGGTGATACCGGGCCCTATATTCTCTACACGATTGTACGGATTAAGTCAATCCTGAATAAGTATGAGGAGCAGGGCAAGAAATTGACCGATGTGGTCATACAAGAGGCGCTGAATCCTTCTGAGAAAGCATTAATGTTGGAGCTGACGAAATTCCATGGCATGATGGAACTATCCTTTGCAGAGATTGCGCCACACAGAATCTGTGCCTACATCTATGATTTGGCCAATGCGTTTAACAGGTTCTATCATGAGACCAAGATTCTGACAGAGACGGATGAAGAGAAGAAAGCAGGATGGATTGCTGTGCTGAAATTGACCAGAGAAGTTCTGGAAGTCTGCATTGACCTGCTGGGTTTTGAGGCTCCTGACCGGATGTAGAAAGCGGTTTGTGTATAACAAGTCAGGAAGAAATAAAAAGCTGATAAAAATTTCCTGCAAAACACTTGACAAGCAGTGGCAATCAATTGTATACTAGCAAAGCGGGTTGCGGAAGCGACCCGTTGATATGGGGTCTTAGCTCAGCTGGGAGAGCATCTGCCTTACAAGCAGAGGGTCATAGGTTCGAGCCCTATAGGCCCCATTTGGGAAGCCGGGAACGGCTTCCCCTGTAAATTTTATGATTTATATAATATATGGCGAGATAGCTCAGCTGGCTAGAGCATACGGTTCATACCCGTAGTGTCGAGGGTTCAAGTCCCCCTCTCGCTATTACCTTTAAGAGTGCGGAAAGCCATGATTTTATTGGCTTTCCGCATTTTTTTGCCCAGATGTGGCTCCCATTGGAGACACTTCTGCGCTGAGTTTTTTTGGATACAGTTGGATACAACCCTTTTTAGGTGGATATCGCGCAGATCTGCTCCATTGCACTCTTCTTGATTGTCAGTTCCATAATGTCGTAATTATAGTGAGTCTGGTTCACTTCTTCCGTATGTCTCATGATCAGAGCGACCGTTGCGCTGGGCAGTCGGCTGTTCAGCTTCGAGGACACTGTCCTTCGCAGGGCATGAATGCTCTTGGCATATATATTTGCTTCTACCCCTCGGCGGTACATTGCCTTTGAGACGGTCGGAGCGATTACGCGGCCATTTGTGTCAGCTATGATATAGTCGCTGTCAATGCCATGCCCTTGTCAGCTATCAAGTAATAATCCAGACGTATGTACTGGATGGATTTATAGTTATGGTGTATTTGACAGAGATACGGGCGTCTGTTTTAGGAGTGATGCTAAAACAAAAGATGCAGTCGAGATAGAGGACGAATATTTTGATGTACGGTCTGAAACGAATAAGGTTGAGCAATATCCGGTATACCACTTGACATACACCTTAGACTGCCCGGCTGACTATGATGGCGCGGTGTTCCTATTTGGCTATCTTACACCGGAAATGAAGGAGATATGGAAACAAATTGACCTTACCGCAGGATCGTATACGCTGGATGAACTGCCATATGATATGGAAAGCCTACGGTACTGGACCCTGACAGATGAGTAATATGATGTAAAATTAATAATCCTGCAAGAAACATGTTTTATATACATTGTTCATTCAGATATATGTAGAGTTCTTTTATTGACAGTATAATAAGTACTCCCGGGCTTAAGGAACATTGGGGGAAAGAAGGTTACAGATATTCCCCAGATACCTGAATAAAGCCGACTGGTATCTCTTAGGGGTGGCGGGCGGGTTCAGGCCAGTATGGGGTGTGAGGCGATGCGGCCAGCGTCGGGGGTATTCGCTTTTGTCAATCTCTTTGGCTCATCCGCCGGATGGATGCCGATGTCCATGAATCTCTGGTGAGATGGCAGTAAAACAGGGAGGCAGTTCCCGTATCTTCAAGGACTGTCCGTTTGTTCTTAAAAATAATCCTATTCTAATCAAATGTATGGAAATGCGATTTTATTCTTTCTGGGGAAGAGTGTAAGGGGTATATTGTGTTGCTGATACCTATCAGATATGATAAAATAGTTGCAATGAGCAGATGTTTTATGAGTTGGCAAAAGGAATCTAAGATTGTAAGGAAGGATAAAAATGGACGATCAATATAACCAGCAGAATCATGCAAATTTTAACCAACAGGGAAACGCTTATCAACCAGGGCAGTCTTATCAACAGGGAAACGCTTATCAACCAGGGCAGTCTTATCAACAGGGAAACGCTTATCAACCAGGGCAGTCTTATCAACAGGGAAACGTTTATCAGCAAGGGAATTCTTATCAACAAGGACAGTACTACCGGCAGGGGAGTTCTTATCAACAGGGGAATCCCTATCAGCAGGGAAACGCTTATCAACAAGGACAGTACTACCAGCAGGGGAATCCCTATCAACAGGGGACTTCCTACCAGCAGGGGAATCCCTATCAACAGGGGAGTCCTTATCAGCAGGGAACCTATGAACAGAGCAGCTCTTACCAGCAGGGAAATACCTACATGGGTGGCAGTTACAGAGGGCAGGATAGTTCTTACAATTATGGCGGTAATTCCGAATCCCAGAAGGCTCCTAACATTTTTCAACAGTTTGTTCTGTCCTTTATACCATTCCGATATGAAGGACTGACGAGGGTCACTACCGGAAGCATGATTGGTTTCGTGACGCTTTTGGCTCTGATTGCAACCGTTATTTCATTTATAAGTCTGGCAATCAGTTTTTCACCCGCTGAACTGCAAACGTGGACAAACAAACTGCCGGATTTTGAGATCAGGGATGGACACTTGTTTATCGAGGAAGATTTCCTGTATGATGAAGATGATATGTTCGTATATATGACAGAAGATATCGATGCATTTACATACGAGGATGCCGCAAATCTGGCTGCTGAAGGATATCAGAGCATTATCCTGGTGGGAAGGGACAGAGTTTCGAGCATGCAGAACTGGGAGTATCAGCAGGGTGATTTTGATAATTTAGCTGGGGAAATCGAAATCAGTAAGACATGGATTGTCGATACACTGCTGCCTATGCTTAAGATTGTGGCTATATTTGGATATGTCATCTTTTTTGTAGGAAGAGTTTTATGGTATTTCCTGTGTGCGGCAGTTTATCTGCTGTTTGCGATGCTCATCGCTTCTGTTATGAAAAAGCAGCAATCGGCAGGGGCGTTGTATAGAGTGGCCGTGTATTCCAAGGTGTTGATGTTTGTGATCGCGGCACTTCTCAGTGAGCTCTCCTTTGTGCATTTTTCAGTACCCCTGATGTTAAGAGCTGCTATAACAATAGCATTTATGGGAGTTGCAATTGCAAAATTACCCGGAAAAAACTGACAGGTATTGTTTTCAATTGTTTTTTTTATAGAAATGATTGAAATAAGATAACAGCTATGTTACCATGTGAATAAAGCTGATGCTGGTATTATAATATTTTGCGGTTTTCTACAATATATAAAGTAACAGGAGGAGAAGCAAAATGCGCAAAAGTATCAAAATAATGGTTGGGATTCGAATTGCACTGGCGTTTTTAGCGGTGCTGCTGTTTAGTACACTCACAACCAGGAATATCATCAATATGGAGCAGTCTGAGGAATACAATATTGAGGTGAACGCTCTTTTACAGAGAGTACAGAAAGCAGAAGTGGCACACTATAAGTGGTCCGGCAATCTCAGTAACGCTTTGTACGCGGGCACAGAATTTACCGGCAGTACAGATCCTACCGGCTGTGTGCTGGGACAGTGGCTTTATGGCGAGGCAGGAACAGATGATCAGGAGATTCTTGATTTGCGGAATCAGCTGGAGCCGCTTCATAAGGAACTTCACGAGTCGGCTACATATGTATTGGATATGATGGCTACAGATCCAGAACAGGCACAGGTATATTATCAGGAAACAATTTTGACAAATCTGAATACGCTGGTAGGGTTGTTGGATCAGGTTGTGGAGCGCGGCGGCGTACTGAACGACATCAGTACGGAACACATGCATAATACTGTGATGACCATGCACTATGTTACGACTGCAGGTTTAGCACTGACGATAATCTGTCTTCTGAGTCTTGTTATTTATATCATGACTCGTGTGGTGAAACCGATTCTTGTTATCACCAACAAAGCAAAGCCTTTACAGGAAGGCAATCTGAAGCTGGATATCAATTACAACAGCAAAGATGAAATTGGCGATTTGGCCAGAACGCTGAAAGCTTCTATTGAACAGACGAGTCAGTACATAGAAGATATCAATCGCATGATGGGAGAGCTTTCGCAGGGAAATTTCAATGTAGTTCCTTCGGTTCCTTTCATTGGAGATTTCCGTTCTATATCGGATGCTATTGAAAGCTTTACGAATTCACTTTCAGCAGCCATGGCCAATATCCACAATGTGGAACAGCAGGTGTTTGGGCATGCGAGGACTCTTTCTGATGGTTCTCAGATGCTGGCACAGGGTGCAACGGAACAGGCCAGTGCGGTGGAAGAGCTTTCGGCTACATTAGATGATCTGGCAAAGAGTGCGAAGCAGAATATTCAGATGGCTTCTGAAATGCGGGATACTGCTCATCTCACAGGTAAACAGGTGAACTTAAGCAGTCAGCAGATGGATCAGCTGATTAATGCTATGATGGATATCAGCAGTACATCCCAGCAGATTGAGGAAATTATTTCTACCATTGAGAACATTGCGTTCCAGACGAATATCCTTGCACTGAATGCAGCAGTTGAAGCAAGCAGGGCCGGCACGGCAGGTAAAGGTTTTGCTGTGGTGGCAGAAGAGGTTCGTAATCTTGCAGCCCAGTCAGATCAGGCAGCCAAGGCGACCAAGGAATTGATTGAGAATTCCGTTCGGGCAGCAGAGAAGGGTAATAAGATTGTGGAAGAGGTTTCAGGAACCTTGCAGAAGACTCTGGAATTGGTTGTGAAATCCAATAGTTCCATCGATGAGATTACGGATGCGGTACAGGAAGAGGCAACTTCAATTGAACAGGTGGCTGAGGGAATCGGACAGATTGCCAGTGTGGTACAGACCAACTCCGCGAACAGCGAGGAGTCGGCGGCTGTCAGCACAGAGCTTTTTGAGCAAGTGAACCGTCTGCAGGATCAGACAAATAAGTTCCAGTTAAAGAATAATTAAAAAATAATTAAAAAATAATTTAAAAAATTTAAAGAATGGAAGTATTAACCAATAAAAGCATTTGCATAAGTTAAGATATGGGGAAAGGCATTGATATTTTTCAATGTCTTTTTCTTTTTTGTGTAAGTTATCGCTTGTTAAGTACTGTGTTTTAGCATATAATATATACTCAGGAATACATCAGAGAGTATAAAAGTATAAGTGGAGGAAACATGAGCAGAGGCAAAAGAGGAATCAAAAACTTAATGAAAGCAGCAGTAGTTTCAGTGGTGGCATTGGCGGCTGTAATAATGGCCGGACGAGAGCAGATGGATGTACAGGCAGCCGGACGTCCGGTGGAGATTCGCAGTTGTCTGATTTCGGGAGACGATGTGCTCTGTATGATCAAGGCAAACAGCGTGCCAAGCAGTGATGACGGTAAATATTACATCTATGCGGATGAGGTGTTTGAAGATGGTCCGGAAGGTGAAGTTGTAGCTACTGTTGATGCGGAATCATCGGTCACAGCAAGTTTTCCGCTCAATTATAATACAGAAGATTCTAATCTGAGCCGTAAATTCCTGGTGGCAGTGAAACGTAACGGTCAGATGATGCAGGTCAGTGATGAGCACTATATTACGAACCCGGAAGAGGTTGCCGCGTTCACTTCGGCTCGCATGAACACTGGAATTAAGGGGATTTTGTTAGACACCACAAGGGTTCTTGGCGGAGAGTTGGAAGAGTTGGGTGTCCAGCAGGTTATTTATAATCTGAGTGTGGATGAGCTGTGTTCCGGAGCAGATGTTCCCGGTGCTATTTCCTTTGATTATAACGGCAGAACATATTACTTTGACAATACTATGGTGACCCATTATGATCAGTTATTTAAGCTTTTGAATGAGAAAGGATTGCAGATTACGGTAGTCCTTCTGAACAGGGGAGAAGGCGCTTATTCCCAGGATCTGGTTCATCCGATGGCGAAAGAGGGGGATGTGGATTGTCCGGGTTATGCGCTGAACGTAGCGGATGCAGAGGGTGTAAACCATTTAAAGGCAGTCTGTGCTTTTCTGGGTCAGCGTTACTCCGGCAGGGTTGACTGCGGTCAGGTTGACAACTGGATTGTGGGTAATGAGGTCAATGCCAGGACAGAGTGGTGGTATATGAATTCCACTTCCCTGGATGTAAATGTGAATGTTTATGTCAAGGCTTTTCGTATTATGTACAATGAGATGAAGGGCATGAATGCGAATGTGCAGATTTATAATTCCATTGACCAGGAGTGGAATAGGAAGTCCAATCCGGGAAGTTTTCTGGCCAAAGAATATCTGGATAAGTTTAATTATTATATGAACCGGGAAGGCAATGTTGACTGGGGACTTTCTTATCATCCCTACAATTCGCCGCTCTATGATCCATATGCATGGAACGGACCGGCAGTATGGGTGAAGCAGAATCTCTCCACGCCTTATATCACGATGCAGAATGTGGATATTCTGATAGATTATATGCACGAGGATAAGTTCTTAAATCCATCCGGTGAGGTGAGGAGCATTTCCCTGGCAGAGATTGGTTACACATCTTACTTTGGGGATTCCAAGCAGGAGGCGTCAGTGGCCTACGGATATCTCAAAGCGGCTTCCCTGCCGGATGTGGATGCGTTCATGCTGTTCAGATTGACGGATGATGCACATGAGATGGAGAGTAAGTTAAGTCTTGGTATTGAAGATATAAATGGAAATAAAAAGCCGGCCTACGACATCTATAAGAATCTGGGCACGGCAAATGAGGCGGCAGCCAAGGAGAGAGCCTCAGAGATTATCGGTATGGATATCGACGAGATGATTCGTGATAATATTGTCTGGACCAGGAGCGGTGATGGTGTCGTACAATAGAATCTTCCAACCAGGGTATTCTCTGTGAGGCGGCATATAATAATCCGTGTTTTAGTAAGTGTGTTGTCCACATGAGGTTTGTGGGCAATGCACTTTTTTGATTAAATAGCAATTATTATAGTTTGCTGTATTTTTGTATTTATTGTATCAAAAGGGAGTATAGAATAAAAAATAATTATGGTGAAAGAATATGGAGTAAGAGGTAGATTTAAGAAGATGTAAGGGGGTATTGTACTGGTAAAGGGTAAAGTACTGCTGATTATTCCACATCAGGATGACGAATTGCTTGTTGGCGGCGGATTATTGAAAATTTTCGCTGATAGTGCAAGATATGAAGTATATGTGGTATTTACCACCAATGGAGACCATTATGCGCATGAAGGGGAAGTGCGCATACGGGAATCTTTCCATGTCCTGACGAAGTTGTACGGGATAGAGGAATCCCATATTTATCTGCTTGGTTATGGGAATGAATGGAAGGGAACGACTCACCTGTATAATGAAACCGGGCACAAAGTTCTGACGTCTCTTGGTAACAGGCGAGAAACTTTTGGCATTGCAGGGCATGAGGAATATCGTAAGATGAAATCAGGACGTCATAGTGTCTATTGCCGGGATGAGTTTAAACAGGACTTACAGGAACTGCTAGAGGACGTCAGGGCAGATATCATTATGGCCGTTGATTATGATAAGAATCCGGATCATAAGGCGGTGTCTTTGATGACAGAGGAATGTATCGGGGAACTATTAAGAAAGATGCCCGATTATCGGCCAGTGGTCTTGAAGAGATATGGTTATGACGGGGTATGGAAGGGAAAGGCGGATTTCTTTGAGATACCGCGCCGAAGGACTCTGTTAACCCAGGAAAATACGCCGTATGATGCAGAAGATAAAGTCTGTATAGCCATGCCGCCGGAGTGCAGTACGCCTCATCTTAGACGTAACTTCCTATACCGGGCGGCCAGGTGCTACAGAACACAGGAAGCCTGGCAGAAGGCAGACGAGATTATCAATATTGATGAGGTCTTCTGGAAGAGAAGGACAGACAATCTGCTGTATGAGGCTGTCATAGAGGCATCTTCCGGAAAGCCGGAGTATATCAGGGACTTTAAACTCTTTGACTGTGCCGACGTGTTACAGAAAGAACTGCTCATAAAAGAATGCGCATGGCTTCCGGATATCTCTGATCAGGAAAAGGAAATTCACATGCACTTCCAGGCCCCCAAGAGGGTGGAGCGAATCAACATATATGCGCTTGGAAGGCAGGAAGAGGACTGTCTGTCAGGAGAGTTGCTGTTTGATACGGGGATGTGCCTGCAGACAGGAAATATGTGCCTGAACGGTAAGAAAAATGCTTTTCTTTTTAAGGCGCAGGAAGGGGTACGGGATATCCGGTTCCGGGTGAATCAGTGCACTGGAAATCCGATTGGCATCACGCAGATAGAAGTCTTTTCTTCTCGGGAAGATGCATTGCCGGAGGATTTAAGGCAGCTGGTTTTTGAAAAAGATTGGCTTCCCTATAATGGGTATACCAGAATGCTGATGATAATAGAAAACCTTGTGTTTCAGTTTCGCAAGAAAGTGTCCAGATGGATTCCCAACAAATATGTTCTGAAGCGGCGTTATCCAGAACTCAGGGAGAAGGAGTTCGGCTTCTTTGGTTATAGAATCAGATATATCCGGGAACATTTAAAGAGCTGATAGAAAGGAAGTCCGGGAATCAGGGTGTAAGAGATGAAAACACAATGAGATGATATCGGGCAGTTTCCTGCTTTTATGTATCGTCTCATTGTGTTTTTCTTTGTAAGATTATGAAATATCCAATTCGGGCGGGACATCCAGTTCATGAGGAACAGGCGCTCCGTTTTTCTTTCTCTGTCGTACACATTCTGTCAGTAGATACTCTATCTGGCCATTTACAGATCGAAAATCGTCCTCTGCCCAGGCTGCAATGGCGTCATAGAGCTTTGATGACAGACGCAGTGGTATTTGCTTTTTGGTGTTGTCAGCCACTTAGTAAAGGCTTCCTGAATTCACAATGGGCTGGGCATCCCGATTACCACACAGCACCACCAGAAGGTTGGATACCATGGCTGCCTTGCGCTCTTCGTCAAGCTGTACCACTTCTTTTTCGGAAAGGCGCTCCAGTGCCATTTCTACCATGCCGACGGCGCCATCTACAATCATCTTTCTGGCGTCTATGATAGCGGAAGCCTGTTGTCTCTGTAACATAGCAGCGGCTATTTCCGGTGCATAGGCGAGATATGTGATTCTTGCTTCGATGATTTCAAGACCAGCCTTGGAAACCTTGCTCTGAATTTCCTTCCGGATACGTTCTGCCACGACTTCACTGGAACCGCGAAGAGAACCTTCGTCAGCCAGACCGTCACCGGTAGTGTCTACATTTTCTGCCACATCGTAGGGATACATGCGTACAATGTTGCGAAGAGCGCTGTCGCACTGCAGGGAAAGATATTCTTTATAATTATCCACGTTAAATACCGCTTTAGCCGTGTCTGTGACCCGCCACATGACAGCGATCCCGATTTCAATAGGATTTCCCAGACAGTCATTAATTTTCTGACGGCTGTTATTTAATGTCATAATCTTCAGGGAAATCTTTTTGCTGGTAACGGCGCTGACAGTGGCTCCAGAGCCTTCTTTTCCGGCAGAAATCTGTAAAAGACTGTTATTTCCAAAAATATTACCGCTATTTCCCACATCGCCGCTCTGTTTCAGCCTGGTTTCGGCTGCCGGATTGAGAGCCGAACAGAAGGGATTGACCCAGTAGAATCCGTCATCTTTCAAGGTACCGATATATTTGCCAAAAAGGGTCAGTACCAAGGCTTCCTGCGGTCTTAACACTTTAAGGCCGCAGAATAAGATCCAGCCTAAACAAATAAAGATGAGCCCTGCGGCAAAGAGAGCAATGCCCCAGGGAGCCTGAGGACCTGTTTCATTCAGACCGTTAATACCGCCAACAATAGTCGCGGCGATGGCAGCCAGATAGAGTGCCAGAATAAGGAAAAGCATGGGCATGCCGTTTTTATTCTTGTTTAAAAGTTTTTCTTCCATAATAAATTCCTCCGTGATTGTTTGATATATGAATGATATCACAATGATATCAGTATGTCAACAATACAGCAGAAAATAATATTGTGAAAATCAGGAAGGTAAGGAAAATAGGGAAGATAAGGGAGATAAGGAAGATAAGGAAGATAAGGGAGATAAGGAAGATAAGGAAGATAAGGAAGATAAGGAAGATAAGGGAGATAAAGGAGATAAGGAAAGCTACAGAGAGATTTGTTAAGGGAAAGGCTGTAAGGGAAAAGTTATAAGAGAAGAGATATAAGAGAAAAGAAAACCGGATATGCTGACAATGGCATATCCGGCTTAGGGTTGCTATGAGCTGAATCTTCTCAGAGGAAAGGATCACAATGGATGACCGGTCAGAAGTTCGTACCCCTGCAGGTATTTGTCAATTGTCTTCTGTACGATGTCATCCGGCAGTGTCCAGTCGTGTCCCTCATTAGATTTGAGCCAGTCTCTGGCAAACTGCTTGTCGAAGGAAGGCTGGCTGTGGCCGGGTTCATATCCTTCTGCCGGCCAGAAGCGAGAGCTGTCCGGTGTGAGCATCTCATCGCCAAGGACGATATTACCCGCTTCGTCTAACCCAAATTCAAACTTGGTATCGGCAATGATAATACCGCGGGTCAGCGCGTATTCGGCGCATTTCTTATACAGGGCAATGGTGTAGTCGCGAAGCTTTGCGGCGTACTCTTCTCCCTTGCCGGGGAATCTTTCTTCTAAATAGGCCACACTCTGTTCAAAAGATATATTTTCATCATGATCGCCAATTTCCGCCTTGGTGGAAGGAGTGTAGATGGGCTCCGGAAGCTTGTCTGATTCCCGCAGGCCTTCTGGTAATCTGATACCGCAGACAGTGCCGTCTTTTACGTAACTTGCCCAGCCGCTGCCAGTGATATAGCCGCGGACGATGCATTCGATGGGAAGCATGTTCAGTTTACGGCAGAGCATACTATTGCCGTTGAACTGTTCCTGTCTGAAGAATGCAGGCATATCCTTTACATCTACTGAAATCATGTGGTTGGGAAGGATGTCCTTTGTCATGTCAAACCAGAATTTGGACATCTGTGTAAGGACGGCGCCCTTTTGGGTCACCTGGTTTTTTAAGATTACATCAAAACAGCTGATGCGGTCTGTGGCGACCATGATCAGGCTGTCGCCGTTGTCGTAGATTTCGCGTACTTTTCCTTCTTTGATCGGTTTTAATGCAGTCATTGGTATCCTCCATGTAAGAGCAATATTGTTGTTTATATCTTCTATATCTTATAACAGTGCGGGCAGTTTTACAATAGGAAAAGCTCCGGCAGACTTTGAACAGGATTATTTCGTGAAAGATTTCATGAAAAATGGTCATACTAAAAAGGAAAGCCGGTCTGTCATGCGGGCAGGAAGCAGATATTCTGAAAAGAAAAGGGCCGGTAAAAGGAGGAAATCATATGGAGCTAAAGGGATCAAAGACAGAGAAAAATCTGTTGGCGGCTTTTGCGGGAGAGTCACAGGCATATACCAAATATACTTATTATGCATCCAAAGCCAGAAAAGATGGGTATGAGCAGATTGGCAATATCTTTGCAGAAACGGCAGCCAATGAGAGAGAACATGCTAAGATATGGTTTAAGTATCTCAATGACGGGGCAGTACCTCATACCAACAGGAATCTGGAAGATGCTGCCGCCGGTGAGAACTATGAGTGGACAGATATGTACGCCGGGTTTGCCAAAGATGCGAGAGAAGAAGGCTTTGAGGAACTGGCCGTGCTTTTTGAAGGCGTGGCGCGGATTGAGAGAGAGCATGAGGAGCGGTACAGGAAACTGATTGAGAATCTGGAAGATGGGCTGGTCTTTTCAAGAGACGGGGATTGTATTTGGCAGTGCTTAAACTGCGGTCATCTGGTGATTGGTAAGAAAGCTCCCATGGTATGTCCGGTCTGCAAGCATGAACAGGCGTATTTCCAGATCAAGCCGGAGAATTATTGAGATGTCAGAGCCAGGTTCTGCCGCGCAGCGGACGGAATCATAGACATCGTAAGAAAGCTGGTACAGTAAATCTGTATCGGCTTTTTTGCGCTTCCTTTTTTGTATATTTTCGGAGACAAACTTGTCAAAGAAAAAGTGATGTGGTATGATGACACCGTATTGTATCTCGTATGAGAATAATAACAGGAGGAATTGTACCATGAAAAATGAAAAGACTTATGAACTTGTGCTTACGGCACTGTTCACCGCCATAATTGTGATTATGGCCTTCACACCGCTGGGATACATCCCGCTTGTAGTCATCAATGCGACGATCATTCATATCCCGGTCATCCTTGGAGCGCTATTTCTTGGACCGAAGAAAGGTGCATTTTTAGGATTCGTATTTGGTCTTACCAGTTTCATCAACAACACATTTAAGGCGGCAACAGCCTCGGCGTTTGTATTTTCACCGGTCTTAGCCGTAAACGTGGTCGGCGTATCCGGCATTTTCAGGAGCCTTTATATCTGCTTTGTGCCAAGGATTTTAGTTGGCGTGGTTCCCTATTTTATCTATGTGCTGATACGCAAGGCAGCAGGGGACGAACATAAAGCAGGCAGAGTTGTAGTCAACACAATAGCATCTGTTATATTATTTATCTCTGTCAGAGCGTTTTTCATTCGGCTGCTGCCGGAGAGCCTGAGTGCCATGGTGTGCACAATCATCGGCGTTGTGGCCGGTGTCATTCTGATGGCAGTGCTTACCATCAGCGGTAATACAAAGGGGTCTTCCAACATAGCCCTCTCCTATGCGGGGCTTGCAGGCGCCTTTACCAATACCCTCTTTGTTATGAGCGGTATCTTTATTCTATATAAGGATGCTTATGCCCAGGCCATGGGTGTCGCTGGGGATGCGGTGCTGGATGTCATCATGGGAGTCGTTGCCTTCAATGGTGTGGTGGAAGCTGTGGTGGCGGCAATCATCGTGACAGGTGTGGGACTTGCACTGACAAGGGTGAAACCTGTCTATACCACAGAGAAAAGCGGATCGACAGAGGCACTCTTAGCGGCTAAGAAGGCTTAAAAGATGCATTGTATTCAAAGATGTATTGCCTTCAAAGAGGCATTGGTAAGAAATGATAATAAAAATGATAAGCTGAAGAAGCTTTGAAGATATATAAATACTTAATGTAAATACAAAATATAAATAGCATATGTAACCGAAAGACTGAGAGAACAATACAACAATGATAGTTCATTAGTACAACGCCGGTACAGCATCGGTACTGGTGGAATATCACATTTTATATTTGCAAAAAGAAAGAATAAAATCAAAGGAAAGCAGGGTGACAGGCCGGATGGATGAAAACTTTCGTCTGTTCGGCAGCTGCTGTCCGGAAGGATTAAGAAGAAATAAAGCAACACAAGTTATTCCAAGGAAAGGCAGGACAGAAGATATGATCTTGGCGATTGACATTGGGAACACGAATATTGTCATCGGGTGCATCGAAGGGGAGAAGGTGAACTTTGTAGAACGGGTTTCTACAGACCTTTCCAAGACAGAGCTGGAATATGTGGTGGAATTTAAGACACTGTTTGATCTGTACCAGATTGGCCTTGCGGATATTACGGGCAGTATCATCTCCTCTGTCGTACCTCCCCTGAATAATATCATGAAGTCATCCCTGGAGAAGATGCTGCACAAGGCACCGCTTGTGGTGGGGCCGGGTGTTAAGACAGGACTCAATATCCTGATGGATAATCCGGGACAACTGGGATCCGATCTGGTGGTCAATGCGGTGGCGGGTCTGCATTATTATGGCGAGCCGATCATTATGATTGATATGGGGACGGCTACCACAATCAGTGTGGTGGATAAGAAACGCAATTACATAGGCGGCATGATTCTGCCTGGGGTGAAGGTGTCTCTGGATTCTCTGGTGAACCGGACATCCCAGCTCCCGCGTATCAGCCTTGAGGCGCCCAGGAAAGTAATCGGAACGAATACCATCGATTGTATGAAGAGCGGTATCGTGATGGGGCAGGCGGCCTGCCTGGACGGCATGATTGAGCGGATTCATGAGGAACTGGGGTATCAGGCGCCGGTAGTGGCTACCGGCGGTCTGTCAGCGAGTATTGTGCCCCATTGTAAGAAAGAGATTATCTGTGATAATGAGCTGACGCTTAAGGGACTTGGACTGATTTATCATAAGAATGTGGAATAGGAGCGAATCTGGCTAAAAGGAGTGCAGGAAGGGACGGATAGAAGGAAAAGGAGATGGATAACATATGTTCTTAAAAGATAAACATATCGTGCTGGGCGTAAGCGGCAGCATCGCTGCCTATAAGATTGCTTCTCTGGCAAGTATGCTGATGAAGAGGCAGGCGGATGTGACGGTAATTATGACACAGAATGCTACGAATTTCATTCATCCTATTACCTTTGAATCACTGACAGGCAATAAGTGTCTGGTGGATACGTTTGACCGGAATTTCCAGCATAGTGTGGAACATGTGTCTTTAGCAAAGCAAACAGATGTTATTCTTGTTGCGCCGGCATCGGCCAATGTGATAGCCAAGGCGGCTCATGGGATTGCGGATGATATGCTGACGACTACTTTGCTGGCCTGTCAGTGTCCGAAGATAGTTGCGCCTGCCATGAATACCAGGATGTATCACAATCCGGTGGTGCAGGACAATCTGAAGATTCTTGAGAAATACGGCATGGAAGTCGTTACACCGGACAGTGGGTATCTGGCTTGCGGTGATACCGGAGAAGGTAAGATGCCGGAGCCGGAAGCCTTGTATGAGGCAATCGTGAAGGCACTGACGCCAAAAGATATGGCGGGCATGAAGGTGCTGGTCACAGCGGGCCCTACCCAGGAGAAGCTTGATCCTGTGCGTTATATCAGCAATCATTCCACTGGCAAAATGGGATATGCCGTTGCCAGGGCGGCCATGATGCGCGGCGCAGAGGTGACACTTGTGTCAGGAAAAGTAGCGATACAGCCTCCGGCAGGCGTGAATACGGTACCGGTGGTATCGGCTGCGGATATGGCCCAGGCGGTGAAGGCATCGGCACAGGACCAGGATATCATCATCAAGGCAGCTGCGGTGGCTGATTACCGTCCTTTAAAGGCAGCGGATGAGAAGATGAAGAAAAAGGACGGGGAGTTGACGATTGCCTTAGAGCGTACAGAGGACATACTGGCCTATCTGGGTGCGCATAGAAGAGAGGGGCAGTTTATCTGCGGTTTCTCCATGGAGACAGAGCATATGCTGGAGAACTCCAGGGTGAAACTTGAGAAAAAAAATATGGATATGATCGTGGCCAATAATTTACGACAGGAGGGGGCTGGCTTTGGAACGGACACCAATGTGGTGACGCTGCTTACCAGAGAGGAAACCCTGGAATTGCCCATACTCAGCAAGGAGGAAGTGGCAGACAGACTGCTCACTTTTATTCTGAATAAACTTGGAAAGAAGGCTTAACAATGATTCAGGATCTGACAGTGGGGGACTCCCAGAAAACACTGATCGGGTACACCGTGCCTATGTTTATCAGTGTGGTATTTCAACAGTTGTATAATATTGCGGACAGTATGATCGCAGGTAAGTTTGCGGGAGAGGACGCGCTGGCGGCGGTAGGCGCCTCCTATCCCATCACCATGATATTCATGGCGGTGGCGGTAGGAAGCAATATCGGCTGTTCGGTGGTCATCTCCCAGCTTTTTGGGGCAAAAGCCCATGAGAAGCTAAAGACAGCGGTGTCTACCACGCTGCTTACCGGATTCATGCTGGCAGCATTTCTGACAGTAGTGGGGCTTGTGACCACACCGGCGATGATGCGCATGATACAGACGCCGGAAAACATCTTTGCGGACGGGGCGCTTTATTTAAAGATTTATATTGGCGGCTTTATCTTTCTTTTCTTATATAATGTGACCACGGGAATGTTTAACTCTCTGGGGGACTCCAGGACGCCTCTGTATTTTCTGATAGGTTCGTCTGTGGGTAATATCCTGTTGGATATGCTCTTTGTGGCGGTCTTTAAGTGGGGCGTAGCCGGTGTGGCCTGGGCCACTTTTATTGCCCAGGGAGCGGCCTGTATCCTGGCCCTCATATCCTTTGGCGTTCGGATGCGGGAGATCAAGACCCAGGGACGTGTGGCATTTTTCTCTTTTTCCCTGTTGAAAAAGATTGGTATGATTGCAGTTCCCAGTATTTTACAGCAGAGTTTTGTGTCTGTGGGTAATATTTTCATACAAAGTCTGGTAAACTCTTATGGATCGGGTGTGATTGCTGGATATTCTGCGGCGATAAAGTTGAATACCTTCATTATTACAGGGTTTACTACACTGGGAAATGGTGTGTCCGGATTTACGGCTCAGAACCGCGGGGCAGGGAAGCAGGAACGTATTAGGGATGGCTTTATGGCGGGATTGAAGATGGCTGTCTGTGTGGCAGTGCCCTTCTTTGCGGCGTATTTCTTCTTTGGCCGTACCATGGTGCTTCTGTTTATGGAGGATACCGGGAGTGATGCCCTGCGCACGGGCATTCAGTTCCTGAAGATTGTGTCACCCTTCTACTTCGTGATTGCTGTGAAACTGGTTGCCGACGGCATGCTGCGCGGTGCGGAACGGATGAAGGCCTTTATGGCGTCTACTTTTACGGATTTGATTCTGCGGGTAATCTTAGCATTTGTATTTTCCGCCAGGATGGGGGCTGTGGGCATCTGGCTTTCCTGGCCGGTGGGCTGGGGGATTGCCACAGTGATGTCCTGGCTGTTTTGCCGGCGGGAGCTTGGCAGTAAGCGGGATAAAGTGGGATAAGCTGCAGATGTTATGACATAGGGCATAGAATAATAACAGATGCTATTGTAAAAGTGATTTGCAGGATTGTATCACAAATGTTGTATTGCAGGAAAGAGAGGGATTTATGAGGATTGGAATGGGGTATGATGTGCATCGGCTGGTGGAAGGAAGACAGTGTATCATCGGTGGTGTTGAGATTCCTTATGAAAAGGGACTTCTGGGGCACTCGGATGCGGATGTGCTTGTGCATGCAGTGATGGATGCCTTGTTGGGAGCGGCGGCGTTAGGAGATATCGGCAAGCATTTTCCGGATACGGATCCCGCCTATGAGGGGATTTCTTCCATGAAGCTGTTAGAACATGTGGGAAAGCTTCTGGAAGAGAATCTGTTTCTGATTGAAAATATAGATGCCACGATTATAGCCCAGGCGCCGAAGATGCGGCTTCATATTGATACCATGCGGTCAAATATGGCAAAGGCGCTGGGGATAGATATTTCACAGGTCAATGTGAAAGCTACCACCGAAGAGGGACTGGGATTTACCGGGAGCGGTGAAGGCATTTCGGCGCAGGCAATCTGTATGCTGGCAAGCCCCAGTGAAATCTACAGTGAGGATGTGCAGGCCCGTGGGTGCGAGGGGTGCTCCGGCTGTAGCAGATCGGATGGAAAATGAGAAAGAGGATATACAGTATTGGGATTTTGCTTGTGGCCTTTTGCGCTGTGCTCGTTTTCGGCCTGAAGACAGAGGGGACAAATGTCAGTGAGACAGCCGATAGTACAGCTGCCAGCGAGGAAGCCGATAGTACAGCTGCCAGCGAGGAAGCCGATAGTACAGCTGCCAGCGAGGAAGCCGATAGTACAGCTGCCAGTGAGGAAGCCGATACTGCAGATGGCCAGGCAGACTTCGGCGATATTTGTAAAGAAGAGCCAAGTGATGTGCAAAGCCAGGAAATAGAGAAAGACGGGGATTATTGGCTCTTAAAATGGCGGGCTGAGGCAACCATAGAGTATGATGGGAAGACAGTCCCGGCTAAGTACAGTGATGAAGTGATTGCTGTGGATTATACAGATGACCTCTCTATGCTGGAGTGTGCAGACAGGATGAACCACTACTATGCATATCGGGACGGTAAGGTATATTATCGGCAATACCATGAGGACTCTTTTGCGCAAAGCGGTCTGTGGGGCAATTATGCTCCCGTACCTGGGACAGAAAAGGAAATGGTCTGTATTGACCAGGCAGGTGTAAAGTCAGAACTGTTTCAGGATAAAGGATGCGGTGCCTTCTATCTGATCGGTGAAAGATTCTATATGATGGAAGTGGGGAATCTATATTCCGTGGATATGGAGGGGCAAGACAGGATTGACTATGGAATGGGAGAAATCATAGCAGTTGATGAAGCCGAGCATATCATTTTGCTAGAACGGATAGACGAAGAGTATAGGAGCCATTATTGTGTGCTGGATTGCGAGACAGGTGCGTGTAAGAGCCTGTCTTTGCAGGGAATGGGGCTGGATGAGCCAGGAGATGCATTGCTGTTTTGTGCGTATCAGGACAGATGTGTCTATCTGCAGAAGATCGATAGTACGGCAAAGACAACGGATCTTTATGCAGTGTCCATGGAGGGAGAGTGGCAAAAGGTTATTACCCTGACACCGAAGGCAGAGCACTATTATAACGACTATATTGTACATATGGAAGTTTGTGGGGACAGACTCTTCTTTCTTTATGGCGGTTATGATGGATCGGCGAACCTGTATCAGGGTGGCAGGATTGTTACGGTGAAAAAGGATGGATCTGATTACCGTTCTGTGCAGGGACCTGGTGACAGTGAGGCCTATCAGGCAGATTGTTTCTATCTGAGGCAGGATGCGGAAAAGACGATGCTATATTATCCAAATAAATTTATTGTTGATAGGGGCGGTGGTGCGTATCAATATTATGATGTGACTGCCTGGGATATCAGCGCCGATACCTTCTACCCGGTTGAGATGCCGGCAGATGTTATTGGAGCCCGAAATTTTTATACAGATGAGGAAAACAATGTTCTGGCGCTGCCTGATCCAAGCGGCAGGATTGTGAAAGCGGCTGCACATTTGGAGGATTTCATCCAGGTGTTGCCCAATGAGGCAGTGGAGGATGATTTACAGCTTCGGTTCTCACAGTTCTATTATAAAAATGGATACTTTTATTTTAAGGCTGAATACAGTGTGTGGAGTAAAGAGGACAGCATCGGCTGGCGGGATGGATACCGCAGAGTGAAGACGCAGCATTATCGGTTGAAGCTGGGGGAAGATGCGGCACAGAAAGCGGAGCTTTTGTATTCCTATTGATTGCAGCATAAGGCGTATGCTGGAAAGATGGTAAGCTGATGCTGTCAGAAAAATCGTTGGATGATTATTCCGGGAGGGAATCAGAGTGAAAGAAGATTACATGCAGTACAGCGATGAAGAACTTTTAGTCCGTCTGCGGGACGGAGAGTCTGGCATCACCGATCATATCATGAATAAATATAAAAACCTGGTCAGGAGCAAGGCCAAGTCCATGTATATTCTGGGTGCTGACAGTGAAGATCTCATCCAGGAGGGGATGATCGGACTTTTTAAAGCTGTGAGGGACTATGATACCGGGCGGGACGCCAGCTTTTCTACGTTTGCGGATCTGTGCGTTTCCAGACAGATGTATACGGCAGTGCAGGCTTCCAGGCGAAAGAAGCATATACCGCTGAATAACTATGTGTCTCTTTATGGCAATGTATCCACTGACCATGAGGGGGAAGAGGAGGCGCTGGTCAATGTGCTGGCGGCAGACTTCGAGCAGAGTCCCGAGGAGCTAGTCATCGATCAGGAAAATGTAGACAGGCTGGAAATGATCATTGATAAGGAACTGAGCAGTTTCGAGAAGCAGGTGCTGGATCTGTACCTGACAGGGATGGGATATCAGCAGATTGCCAAGGTGTTAGGCAGGGATGATAAGTCCACGGACAATGCTTTACAGCGGATTAAGACTAAAATAAGGAAAGCCATCAGAAAACAATAGCGCGGGTATTGACAAAGCCAAAAAGGCTATGATATACTACAAAGCGGTGACAAGAGGGTAACCTTTTATGTCAGGCTGCTGTGGCTCAGTCGGTAGAGCGTCGCATTGGTAGTGCGGAGGTCACGGGTCCGATTCCCGTCAGCAGCTTTTAGAAAACCTTGATTATTCAGGGTTTTTTTGTTGTCTAAAAGTAAAAGGTAATCAAAAAAAGTAATCTAACATATGCTCGATTCAACTAAAGAGAATTAACGAAGATACACCCGATTACTGCGAAGGATAACATACTAAATTTGTGATATACATAAAAGTATTGTTATTATTATGCGTTTTGGGTGTTTTTTATTGAATTTTGAAGGAGGTATATATTATGGCTAAGAATGCACCAATAGGAGATGGACGAAGAAAAGGTATGGTTATAAGAAATTTTATCAAAGAATACATAAGCAGACAGGTTGTAAATATAAGGAATGGGTAGATATTATAAAAGGTGACTTTGATGACTATCAGATTGAATTAGAGAAAAGTACAGCAGAAAAAAATTTTATGGCTTTGAAAGCAATAGCTAATAAATTAAAGAAACAATTTTTTATCATGATAAAGATGCAATGGGACAACAGATTGCGAATCTTGTTAAAGTAATCGGACAGGATGAATTAATCAAAAAGACAGGGGGAAAAGATAAACTAAGTGAGTTTAAGTCACAGAAACCTATGGAAGAAAAAACAAAAGGATTTGTGAGCCAGTGTGACCAAACATAACGAGAACAAGCTATTTTTGGTATTCCGATGTGCTAAAAATATTGTAAAATAGTCATTTTCCGATAGGTATTATAATGGGAAACCTTGGATTTTCTTGAACTGTTGTAAAGATTTCGTTGATAATATATGCATATTAAGATATAATATGACTATATCAAAAACGGGAGGAATATGTTATGGAAGCTATCAGACCATCTTCAGATCTAAGAAATCATTATAATGAAATATCCAGACAATGCCATGAAGCAAGGAATCCGGTCATTATTACTGTTAACGGGCGTGGTGATACAGCAATATTGGGATTACAAGATTATTATCAGATGAAATCAGAACTTGAATTGTTGCGGACATTAGCGGAAGCGGAAGAAGATGTTGTAAATGGAAGAGTGGCACCGATGCAGAACACCTTTGATGATATACGCAAGTCACTTTTAGAGAGGAAATCCAATGAAGTATAAAATTATCAGAACTGATAAAGCGGATGAGCAACTAAGAGAGGTTATCTTTTATATTGCAGAGGATTCTGGGAGTACAGATATAGCGTTAAATTATCTTAATAAGATTGAAAAGGCTATTAACAGCTTAGAAGGATTTCCAATGTCTGGCAGTATACCAAGGTATTCAATATTGAAGAAGCAGGGTTTTCGGGTTCTTATCGTGGAAAGACATTTAGTATTTTATAAAATTAATGAAGATAAAAAAGAAGTTGTTATATATGCAGTTGTAGATGGTAGACGTGAATACCGAAACTTGATTTGATGAATTCGATTTTGTGGAAAATTTGAAATTTTCTTGGAATTTTTGGGGGTTTGAAGTAATTTTGAAGAAATGTTCAAATCAATACAAACTATGGTTGATAGAGTTATTGAGAATTGTAAAGTTGACCCTACTTATCGAACCATCATAAAGAGAATTGATAAAAAAAGGTTATGTTATTCTTGATGAGACAGGGCAGGAAAAAACAGTTCTTTGTGGCATTCCGAATGTTGAATTAAGGCCAGGGCAGAGCTTTATGTAAAAGAAACGCTGGGGAATTTGAAGGAATTGCATATTCGTGGTGTAGTAGGAAACACAAATAAGTGGGGCAGAAGACGATAATTTCAAATTTTATAATAATGTAACTAATAACAAAGTCGATGTGAACCTGAACTGGTATATCACAATATCAGTTAATCAAAAAATATCATGTTTCCAAGGGAACGCTTGACGATCTGAGAAAGAACAAGAGCATAACAGTCTATACACTCCACAAGTTATGCTTAATCTTAGATTGTATGCCGAACGACATATTGGAGATTTCTCCAGACGAACCGACACCAGAAGAAACAAATTGACTTTTCTTAATTTATTCGTGTAAACCTGGATTCTCGGAGTTAACATGACGAGGTTGGTACCTTCACTCCGAGATCTTCATATATTTTTGCCTGCTTATTGAGAAGTTCCCCAATCCTTAAGGAATGGTCGGCATCTTCAAAGCACTCGATCACATCAAGCTCATCAAGCAACTGATGCAGAGTGTAATTTTTATATAAATCTGATTTTTTCATCTTATGGTCAAGATGAGATATCAGAATTAATGCAACAAACTCTGTAAAGATTTTACCATCAAGACCTTTTTCAGATGACACCAGAAGCCTCCGCATATTGCAGCCAAAGTAACGACACGCCTCTTTGATGGCATCTTCTTTATAATAAACCTGATGTCCCCTCCTGGGGGTTGTCTTCACTTCAAAAAACTGGTCATAGGCCTTTTTATGGCTTTCAACATTTTTGCCTTCTGACAGTTCTTTGCAAAGGCTGGCAATTCGTTTGTCGAATGCCTGCTCATCGTCAGCACCATTTTCAATGCTGTAATAGTGGATGTACATCCGGCGTTTATCTTTGATGACATCACCTTTGTACGGACCCTTCTGGGTATACTCCCACTGGGCGCTGACCGTATATCCATAGGTGTTGATGCTTTCGTCAAAATTTACAAACATCCGGATATCGTCATATACCTCATCAAGATGCTTCCTGATGAACTTTAATGACAGCTTTGCTCCTACAAGAAACTTGATGTGGTCTCTGTATAAACCATTAATGTTATCTTCGGAATAGAAACCTCTGTCCATAACAAACTTGGCTTTGCCAAACCCAAGGATGTCCAGATCTTCCAGTAAATGTTTTACCGTTTTTGAATCTGGTATATTTCCTGCAAGCTTACGGTAATAAAATGGCAGGCCAGACTCTTCGCCAAACACCAGCAGGAGGTTCAACTGCGGAAGTTGATCATCTTCCTTGTTTTTACCATACTGGATCTGAGCAAGCGTTTCAGAGTAACTGGAAATGCTGGTACTGTCATAAGCCCAGTATTCATCCTCAACACGGCGTCTGCCCTGA
>CAJTOO010000019.1:0-18629 GCA_910577735.1 uncultured Lachnospiraceae bacterium | reverse complement strand
AAATTGTACCGCCGTAAATTATCATAAAGTTACAGTATGCTTTGATGATTGTATGAAACCCTGTATTGCAAATTCACTGCTTCTGGGTGAAGTTATACTTTCACCATAAGGATGCTTATGGGTCAGATGCCATTTTTCAAAACGGTACAAAGGAGTATTGTCCTCAAGTATCAGATAAAAGGCCGCAGATAAAAGCTGTTTGTATGTTTCGGGAAAACACTGTCTGAGATCTGCTGCAAGTCCAAGCTCATCAGCAAACTCATTCAGAAGATATGTTGCTCCATAATACAGATGTCTGGTTTCGCCAAAGGGCTTTGGCCCTGTTTTTGCAGGCTTTCCATCTGCTGATTTAGAACCTTTTTTCGCCCTGCCTCTTGTTGGAACAATGTCACCAGTCTCAGGGTCGATCTTTCCTACACATATGCGTTTTGAACGGGACTGCCGCTTTTCTTTGTCCCAGTAATAAGTTGTGTCATAAGCATATGTGATGCCTGTGCGTTTATCAGTTTGAATAACTATCGACATACAATCACCTCGTCATGTTTATACCTACAACATAAAACATGACGATGAGTTGATCAAGTGCAAAATGGTGGTTTTGTCAATAAAATTCAGGGGGCGGCTAAGTGTGGCGAAAATTCATCGTCACGTTTTCGAGAATCCGGGTGTAAAGTAATTTGAGGTTATCTAACTAATAACAGGAACTAAGCCTAAATATGACTCAGTTCCCGTATACAAGGGTTGAAAAGCTGTAGACACATGGTAAACAGTGTGCATTCCTCCTTGATTTTATAGGCTTACCGGGGTGTAATCAAGTCCGATTCCCGTCAGCAGCTTTTAAAAAGCTTAGATTTTCTAGGCTTTTTCTTTTTTTTGTGTTGCATTTCGTGTTGCATACCTTCAAAATGCGATAAAGTCATATTTGTATATTTCTCTTCATAATTTTTGAGTGTCTGCCGGTAGATAGCTTTTAAGGTCTGATCGGAACTCCATCCTCCGCGTTGCATGATGTATTGGTCAGGGACTCCGATTGCATGCATGATACTTGCGGCGTAATGTCTAAGTAATGAAACTTGCTTTTAGATTTATATTGTACTATTTCTTTGGTTTTTGAAATAAACCCAATAAATTGTACTTCGTTTATTTCAATATTAGTGATATACTGAAAATGGATTTTTGCTATTGAGGTATATGAGATGATTCCTTATACTGGAGATTACATTGAGCATATTGATGACAGCATAAATAATTTTAAATATTACACATTTACCCCGCGTCCTCTGATGCATGGTGATATGTACAAAATGGACGATGAACTATCCGCCTTGCTAATTGAAGCTCACCGGAATGTTGGATTTTTGGAGGGGCTTCTTAAATATGCTCCTAATAAAAATGTTTTCAGCGAATTAATGCTATTAAAAGAATGCACATATTCCCTGATGGTAGACTATGATGGTCTTTCTTTCCAAGAGGTACTTGTCAGTCGTGGGGGCGACAAAGGAGATATTGCACGAATCACTAAACTTGAACTAGCTTATAAAGCAGCGATGGATAAGATTATTTCAGCTCCGGATTTAAGTGAACTTTGCGGAATTGCATTATATGGTGATGTAGTTAGTAAGCCAGTTGATATTAGGGACAAGCAGACTTTTTTATTGGGTGTCAGGACGAATCTCAAATCTTACAACCCTACAGCCCCTGATGCAGTTTTGCCAGCGCTAGCAGATATTTCTGCCTATTTATATAATGACAAAGACACTGACACATTGATAAAGGCAGCTTTAGTTCATTATCAATTTGAAATGATACATCCATTTGAGCGATACAATGGTATCGTTGGGCGAATAATAGTTCAGATGGCACTTCGTGATATCGCAAACGAACCATTACTGTTGATATGCTTATCTGAATACTTATACTATAATAAGAATGAATATTTTGACTTGTTGCAAACAACGCAATACAGTGGTGGTTATATTCGTTGGATTAAGTTTTTCGTAGACGCTATAGGCAAAGTTGCAAAAAGATCAGCTCAGTTGCTGATACAGTATGAAGCTATTGTGGTCAAAGATAAAAATCATTTAAAAGAAATACAATTGCTGCCTAAGAGCGTTTGGATCGTATATGATTACCTCAAGATCTTTCCTGTGACTAGCATTTCCCATGCTGCAAAGCAGTTGGGTAGTTCGTTCAATTCAATATCAATGGCTGTGCACATATTGAGTGAGAATGGTATCGTCATTCAAAAAAACGATAATGTGAGGAATCGCATTTGGGAGTATGCTTCTCTTGCATCTCTTTTTATACAAGAATAATGTTCATTTTTAGGAAATATTCGATAAGATTAAGTTATCGACTGTTTATTCCTGAACTTCAGGCATCTATAAATATCTCATATTTGGAGGGTATAATGACGCAGTCAAATATCATCATGTACACTACAGAAGATGGAGTCACAAAAATAGAAGTTACATTTGACCATGATACGGTTTGGCTCTCCCTAGATCAAATGGCCGAATTATTTCAACGAGATAAAAGTGTAATCGGAAAACATATAAGAAATATTTTTAAAGAAGGAGAATTGGAAAAAGAAGCAGTTTGGGCAAAATTTGCCTATACTGCTTCTGACGGTAAGACCTATCAGGTGGATTTCTATAATTTAGATGTTATTATTTCCGTTGGTTATCGAGTAAAATCCCTGAGAGGAACACAGTTTAGAATATGGGCTGCTTCTATTTTGAAGGAATATATGAAAAAAGGGTTCGCATTAGATGATGATCGACTTAAGAATCTTGGAGGCGGAAACTATTTTGATGAATTGTTAGCTCGTATCCGTGATATTCGTTCTTCTGAAAAAGTGTTTTGGAGAAAAGTTCTGGAAATATATGCAACAAGTATTGATTATGACCCAAAAGCAGAGAGTTCGATTATATTTTTTAAGCAGGTACAAAATAAAATGCACTGGGCGGCTCATAAGCACACAGCGGCAGAAGTAATCTATCAGCGGGCAGATGCAGATAAGGACAATATGGGATTAACATCGTGGGCCGGAAGAGAGATTAAACGTTCTGATGTAGAGGTTGCAAAGAATTATTTAAGCGAAAAAGAAATAGATGCGTTAAATAAAATCGTTACGGCGTATTTAGATATTGCGGAAGTCCATGCCTTGAATCAAGAACCAATGTATATGAAAGACTGGCTGGAAACAATTGACGACTATCTGAAAATGACAAGAAGGGATATTTTAACTACAAAAGGAGGAAAGGTATTATGATAAACGCAATACAGATAGGGTGGAAGAAAACAACAGCAATGGTTTTTGGCACGGCGGGACTATTTACCGCTTTGTATCTCATAGCAGGAATAGCATTACCGCAGCTGCCTGCTCCTTTGATATTCTGTATCCTTGGCGGTTTGGTTCTAATGCCAGCTGAATGGTTTCTGATATTATAACAGAGCAGGAAAGACCATGGCGAATATTCACTTAAGGCTGCACTCGCCGGGCAAGAGAAGCAGCCTGTCATAAAAATATTCCTTTTCACATTTTTTTACACGGTTCTCAGTGAGGAAACAAGAATGCGTTAAGAATGAAAAGCAGATAGTATGACTTGCAAAGAATGAGAAAGTGTAGTATAAATAAATAGACCGTAATGCAACAGAATAACAGGGGCGCTGGACACAAGTCCGGCTGAGATGCAGAGGTGTAATGTCACTTCCGGTCCCTTGAACCTGATCCGGGTAATGCCGGCGTAGGAAGAATATTCGACGTAACAGTCTGACTGTAAGGTGGATTGTAGCTATTTGTGCAACAAAATAGATGTCGTCTTTTTCGTACCGCGTTATACCTGAATGGATTGCGGTACATTTTTAATATGGAGGAGACATCTATGACACAAAAGAACAAAGTCCGCGCCCTGACAGAGGGCGCAATCATGATTGCTGCGGCAACGGTATTGGGGTATTTTCGGATATTCCGTTTTCCCTTCGGAGGATCCATCGACCTTGCGCTGGTTCCGATCTTGGTTTATTGTCTGCGCTGGGGCCCCAGGTATTCTCTGATATGCTGTTTTGTCAATGGCGTGCTGCAGTATTTTCTGGGTGGGGGAATCGCCATTTCGTGGCAGTCCATGCTGCTTGATTATGTGGTGGCGTATACTCTCGTATTTTTATGCGGTTTCGGAGCAGGTAAGAAATTTGGCTGGCTGTGGGGCACTGTGTTAGGGTCTTTTGGACGATGGATATCATTGACATTGTCCGGTGGATTACTCTGGTATATGTATATGCCAGAGGTGTTTCTGGGGATACCGATGAAGAATCCCTGGATTTATTCAATGCTGTTAAATGGGGTGCTTGTGCTGGCGGTTATGGCCGTGGATCTGGCGGTGCTTGGTATCATGCAGAGTGTTCCGGCAGTGAGACAGATTGTGATGTCTGCTCAGAGGGACTAAGCTGTATCAAAATAAAAAGGTTGATAAAGTATATTATCAACCTGCATGGAAGCAAAGGGGCTCGAACCCTTGACCTCCCGCTAGTCAGGCGAGCGCTCATCCCAGCTGAGCTATGCTTCCATAGGCTAATTATAACACGTGAGCTTTATAAAGCAACAGAATTTTGTCTCTTTTTGAGCATTTTCAAAATCCTGTTGAAGTCCGGACTAAGATAACAGGAGGTTTGGCAAGATTATGATTGACAAAATCCCCAACTTTGCATATTCTAAATAATGTAGACAGTGAAGGAGAAGAGTACCTTTGATCCAAGTGCCAGAGAGAATCTGCCAGTGGCTGGAAGCAGATTCCGCGAAGAAGAAGGGAAGTGCGCTCCGGAGTCAGACGAGGGGAACGCCCGCGGGAACGGGTTCAAGTATCCTCGTCCGGTCAGCCCCGTTACAGGCATTGAGTGAAAAACTGTAAGCAGTTTTTAAGTAGAGTGGAACCGCGGATTAATTCGTCTCTATTTCCGACAGGAAAGACGTATGGACCGCGGTTTTTAGTGTCTGGGGACATTCTATCTGACGGGCTTTGCATAGGTGTCTGAGACAGGTTGATTTGTTATATAAGGGAGTGACGATATGGGATTTGTCAATAATATAAAGGAAGAGATCCGTGTCGTAAGAGAGCGGGATCCCGCCATCCATTCTAATATGGAAGTGTTTCTTTACCCAAGCTTTAAGGTCATGTTTTATTATCGTCTTGCCCATAAGCTGTATTTGAAGAAACGTTACTTTCTGGCAAGATGGATTTCCCAGAAGGGTGTGCGCAAGACTGGTATTGAGATTCATCCGGGTGCGCAGATTGGAAAGGGGTTCTTTATCGATCATGGCAATGGCGTTATCATTGGGGAGACTACGGTTATCGGCGATAATGTGACGCTCTATCAGGGTGTGACCCTGGGCGGTACGGGGAAGGAACAGGGCAAGCGTCATCCTACCATCGGCAATAATGTGATGATCAGTACGGGAGCCAAGGTACTGGGTTCTTTTAAGATTGGTGATAACAGCAAGATTGGGGCGGGCAGCGTGGTGCTTGCGGAAGTGCCGCCTAACTCCACTGTGGTGGGTGTGCCAGGACGGGTGGTCAAGAGAGACAATATGAGCCTGCCGCAGGAAGAGCTGGATCAGACCCATCTGCCGGATCCGGTGCGGGAGGATATTATGCTTTTGCAGAGAGCCAATGCGGAGTTGACCAATCGGCTGCTTGACATAGAAAGAGAACTGAAAGTACAACGTAAAATGGCAGATGCTTCTAAAAGAGGAGAGCAGGATGTCGATTAAGAAATGAAAGCAGAAACGGTACCATCAGAAGACTGTGAGATGAGAGGCAGTAAAACAAGAATCGAAATCATAAGGAGGCAGAGAATGAAGGTTTATAACACGTTATCCAGAAAAAAGGAAGAGTTTGTGCCCCTGGAGGAGGGCAAGGTCAGCATGTATGTCTGCGGACCTACCGTATATAATCTGATACACATCGGCAATGCCAGGCCGATGATAGTCTTTGATACGGTGCGCCGCTATATGGAGCACAAGGGTTATGCGGTCAATTATGTATCCAACTTTACAGATGTGGATGATAAGATTATCAAGAAGGCCAATGAGGAAGGAACAGATGCTTCCGTGATTTCTGAGCGTTACATTGCGGAGTGTAAGAAGGATATGGAGGCTTTGCATGTGAGGCCTGCCACTACACATCCGAAGGCCACCTGTGAGATTGACGGCATGATTGAGATGATTAGCACACTGATAGATAAGGGACACGCCTATGTGGCAGGTGACGGCACGGTCTATTTTAAGACCAGGAGTTTTGCGGAATATGGCAAGCTTTCCCATAAGAATCTGGATGATTTGAGGAGCGGCGAGCGTTCCCTTCTGGTGTCCGGTGAGGATCAGAAACAGGATCCGCTGGATTTTGTACTTTGGAAACCTAAGAAGGAAGGGGAACCTTTCTGGGAGGCGCCCTGGTGTGAGGGACGTCCCGGCTGGCACATCGAATGTTCTGTGATGAGTAAGAAATATCTGGGTGAGGAAATCGACATTCATGCGGGCGGCGAGGACCTGATCTTCCCTCACCATGAGAATGAGATTGCACAGTCGGAGGCGGCCAACGGCAAGCCGTTTGCGAAATACTGGATGCATAATGGGTTCTTAAATATTGACAATAAGAAGATGTCCAAATCTCTGGGGAATTTCTTTACGGTGCGTGACATCGGGGAGAAGTATGATCTGCAGGTGCTCCGCTTCTTCATGCTCTCTGCGCATTACAGGAGCCCCTTGAATTTCAGTGCGGAGTTGATGGAGGCTGCGAAGAATGGTCTGGAGAGGATAGTCACCAGCGTAGGCAATCTGAACTTCCTCCTGGAAAATGCAGACGATAAGGGGCTTGGAGAAAGCGAGGAAAAACTGCTTACGGAAGCGGATGGGTTTGTGGACAAGTTTGATGAGGCCATGGATGATGATTTTAACACGGCAGATGCGGTCTCGGCTATCTTTGAGCTGGTCAAATTTGCCAATACCCATGCGGATGCCGTATCCAGCAGCGCCTTTTTACAGGCTTTGAAAGAAAAGATTGTGATGCTGTCCGATATCTGCGGCCTGGTGGTGGAGAAACAGCAGGAGATGTTAGATGACGAGATAGAGGCTCTGATTCAGGAACGGCAGGAAGCCAGGAAGGCGAAGAACTTCGCAAGAGCAGATGAGATACGTAATATTCTTACAGAGAAAGGCATTCTTCTGGAAGATACACGAGAGGGCGTCAAATGGAAGAGGGCGTAACGATTTTACAGGCAATCAAACAGGAATTTCACTGTAAAGAGGTTGATATCAGGACCTATTCCCCGCTGACACTTGCCTATATTGGTGATGCCATTTATGATCTGGTCATCCGTACCATTGTGGTGGAGCGGGGGAACACTTCCCCAAGTAAGCTGCATGGGAAGACCGTGAAATATGTCAGTGCGGTGGTACAGGCCAGGATGATCGACGGGCTTTATGAAGAATTGACGAAAGAGGAACAGGATATTTACAGGAGAGGCCGTAACGCCAAGTCCTACACCACGGCAAAGAATGCTACCGTCATGGAGTATCGTAAAGCCACCGGATTGGAGGCACTGTGCGGGTACTTGTATTTGCTGGGCAGGCAGGAGCGGCTGCTGGAACTGATCAAGAAGGCCATCGCAAGCGTAGGGATGGATATTTGAGGCAGGAGTGGAAGCAGGAAGGAACGAGAGATGGAAGGACAGAGCAAGGAAAATACAGAATTTACCATAGAGGGCAGAAATCCCGTGATTGAGGCCTTTCGTGCCGGAAAGACCATAGACCGGCTGTATATTTTAGACGGCTGTAAGGATGGCCCGATCATGACCATCAAGCGCGAGGCCTCTAAGCAGGGGACAATGATTAAATATGTGACCAAGGAGCGCCTGGATCAGATGTCCGGGACCGGCAAACACCAGGGTGTGATTGCAAGCGCAGCGGCCTATAGTTATGCGGAAGTGGAGGACATCTTACAAAAAGCACGGGAAAAGGGAGAACCGCCTTTTATCCTGCTTCTTGACGGTGTGGAGGATCCCCATAATCTGGGGGCTATTATCCGTACAGCCAATCAGGCGGGTGCACATGGGGTCATTATTCCCAAAAACCGGGCGGTGGGATTGACGGCAACTGTGGCAAAGGCGTCTGCCGGGGCTTTGCACTATACACCGGTAGCTAAGGTGACCAATCTGGGTCAGACCATTGAGGAATTGAAGAAGGACGGGCTCTGGTTCGTCTGTGCGGATATGGATGGTACACCTATGTATCAGCTTGATTTAAAAGGTCCGATTGGACTTGTAGTGGGCGGCGAGGGAAGCGGTGTGGGCCGTCTGATCAAGGAAAAGTGCGATATGTGTGCGGCAATTCCCATGCGCGGGGACATTGATTCCTTAAATGTGTCCGTGGCAGCAGGGGTGCTTGCTTATGAGATTGTAAGGCAGAGAATGTGATGAGACGAGTGAACGATATTTTAGCAGTGAGTATATTGGTGCTGACGGCGGTTCTGCTGGCGGCCCTTGGTCTGAAAGCTTATCGTACCCATATGGAATCGGAAGAGCTGGAACGGCAGGAAGAAGAGCAGGCCATGGCGGAGGTTTATGCCCGCAATGTGGAGGCGCATAATCGTGTGCAGGAGATGCAGGCAGAAATCCAGGAGATGACCCAGGATCATGAGAAGCTGGAAGCGTTTATCACGCAGCTTCAGAATGAAAGTGCTCTCAGAGAGGAAGAGATAGACCGTGCGGAAGAAGCTGCCATTCAAGAAGGGATGAGCCTTCGGGGCGAGTGGGAGGAATCGGAAGGGGACTATTACTTTGGGGATGATGCAGCGCAGGCTGAAGGTATGTTTGGCGAAGACAGTGTGTTCGATCATGACAGTGTATCTGACAATGACGGTATGCCGGATGACATGAGTGTGTCGGATAACAGAAGTGTATCCGGCAATGACAGTGTGTTGGACGGAGAGAGTGTGTCCGGCAACAGAAGCGTATCCGGCAACGGCAGCGTATCGGGTAATGCAAGTGTGTCCGGCAACGGCAGTGTATCAGGCAATCGCAGCGTTTCCGGGAATGCAGGTATGTCCGGCAGCAGATGGACGGTGTCCGGCAATTCTTCCTTTGGTATAACGCTGGAGCAGCGGCGGGCAGTCCGCAGATCTCTGGAAGAGACCCTTATGGTGAACCGCAAAGATCAGAAACGTATTGCTGACAGGGAAATAGATTTTACCGGTAAAAAGATTGCCTGTCTGGGAGACAGTATCACGGCGGCGGCTAATTTGGAGTCGGAGGAAGATTACCAGCAGTATGCCTATCCGTCCCGTTTAAAGGAACTTCTGGATGCGGAGGAAGTGTACAATCTGGGAATTGGCGGCTCTTCCATAGGCAGATATTGGGCGGACGCTTTTGTGGATCGGTATGAGGATATTCCGGAGGATGTGGATATTATCATTGTCATGGGCGGTACCAATGATGGATTTTGTCTCTCAGAGAACGAACTGGGTAATCTGGATGAGAGAAAGTCCCGCACTTTTTGCGGGGATCTGGATGAGCTTTTCAGAGGCCTTAAGGAAAAATATCCTGATGCGGATATCTTCTTTGCCACGCCGCTTCCGAATATCCTGCAGGATTATCTGATGCGGGAGCGCAGTTATCTTCTGCCTCAGAAACGGATTGTGAATGTGATGTTGAAGTTGGCGCAGGAATATGACATTCCCGTGATAGATATGTACAATTCCAATATCCTGGATTCCCATGATGTGAAGATTGTAGAGGAGTATGTTCCGGATGGCGTGCATGGCAATGCGAAAGGCTATCAGATTCTGGCAGAGCATTTTGCAGCGGAACTGGTGCGCTATTATGAGGATGGCGGCTGGGAGTCTGTATCCGGCAATTCGCTTTCCGGCAACTCCCTTTCTGCCAATACTTTGGCGGAGGAATCCCTTTCGAATAATACGCTCTCCGGTAATTCCACCCGCTGACCTTGCGGTGCTGTTGGGAATGGTGTACAATAAGGAAAAGTGAAAACAGGAGGAAAGGTATGGATTTCTTTGATAAACTGGGTGAAACCATCACAGCCAAGGGCAGGGAAGTGTCGGATAAGGCCAGGGATCTGGCAGAGATTGCCAACCTGAAAAGCCAGATCAATACCTGTGAAGATGTGGTTAAGAAAAACTATATTGAGATAGGAAGAATTTACTATGAGCAGCATGCCTCAGAACCGGAAGAGGCTTATGAGGAGGCATGCCGTGCAATCACCAACGCAAAGAACGGAATAGCGGATCTGGAGCAGAAGATAAGGGATGTTAAGGGAATCTGATTCCGGATGAGTATGTGATAGGGCTGTGATATAAACGGGTTTTCGGGATGAAATAAAACTATTCCGGGAACCCGTTTTTGATTGCGTTGCCGGCTTTCCTCTCTTTTGAAAATGATTGAATTAATAATCGTAAACAGATATACTTAGGGTAACCATCAGGACATATGATTCGGAGATAATCTAACAGTGAATGAACTTCTGAAGAAGATAATCAATTTTTATCATAACGGCAGACTTAAGACAAAACTGTTTATTATTTTTGGCTTAAGTTCTTTGCTGCCGCTTCTCATGCTCTGGGGTATATCAACGAAAGTCAGTGAAAATTCACTGACAGATAGTGTGAATCAGATGATGACCGGTAATCTGGTGAAGATTGCAGAACGCACGAATATGAACCTGAACATCTATACCAATCTGCTTTATCAGATGAGTAAAGATGAAGAACTGACGGGATCGCTGGAGGCGCTTGCTGACTCTGGTCCGGATGGGGCTGTGGCATATTACCGGATCAATAAGCGGCTGAGGCAGTACAGTGATGCGGAGGAGGATATTCGATGCATCAGTGTGATTGGCGCCAATGGAAGCAATGTGGTATATGATACACAGACGGACTCTGCAGTGGATAATCTTTGGCGTAATTACAGTGATCTGCGTATGGTTCCTCCTTACCGCGATGCAGAGGGACAGTCGGGTATGATTCTCACACCTACTTTCATTTTTCTGGAGGAGGATGAATATTCTCACTATCTGCATATATCAAGGAGGATTTTTGATCTCAATCACCTGGACAGGGGAAGTATTGCAACGATCATCATCAGTATTGATGCGAGCCGCATGAATGAGATATGTAATCCGGCAGAGGATGGTGAGAAGGATGATTTTAACTTTATTGTGGCCAGGGACGGAACGATTATATCTTACCCGGATAAACAATATGCCGGCAGAAGAATTGAAAACGCACAGGATTTCTCGGCCATTGTCGGATTTGTTTCGGATACCGGAATATCTTCGGGCAGGATTCTGGAAATCAATGTCTATCATGATGAACAAAGTGGGTGGGATTTTTATAACGTATATGATCGGAACAGCATATTGGGGGATGTCCGAAGAGTACAGAAAATCTTTCTCTTGGTGGGAGGAGCCGCACTTGTGACAGCCTTCTGTTCGATTTTGTATTTTGCCAGACAGATTAACAGTTCTGTCAATGAGGTAGTGGAGGGAATGCAGGAGGTACAGGCAGGTAATTTAGATGTGGTTCTGCCCATTCGTTCCCATGATGAATTTGGATTGATTGCG
Organism: uncultured Lachnospiraceae bacterium; assembly: GCA_910577735.1. Taxonomy (GTDB): domain Bacteria; phylum Bacillota; class Clostridia; order Lachnospirales; family Lachnospiraceae; genus UBA3282. The sequence goes on along the minus strand of CAJTOO010000019.1, from coordinate 6,997 downwards.
GATAATTTTAATCAAATGACTGATCGGGTTAATGCTTTGATTGAAGAAGTACGTCATGCCGTAGCGCAGCAGAAGAATGCTGAGATACAGGCGTTGGAAGCGCAGATCAATCCGCATTTTCTCTACAACACGTTAGACTCTATCAACTGGATGGCCATTGAGAAAGAGGAGTATGAGATCAGTAAAATGCTGCGGGACCTGGGTGTGATTCTTCGTTACAGCATCGGCAAGAGTAACGGCATGGTCAGTGTTGCAGAGGCGGCTGACTGGCTGGAAAAATATATTGGTCTGCAGAAAATCCGTTTTGATGATGTGTTTGAATACAGCATCACGATAGACCCTGAGGCCACAAAATGCAGGCTTCATAAGTTGCTGCTGCAGCCTTTTATTGAAAATGCAATCATTCATGGACTCAAAGAGTTAGACGGCGGCGGGATGCTGCGTGTGGACTTTACACTGTCTGAAGACAGGCAGAATCTTCACATTACGATTGAGGACAATGGTGCCGGTATGCCGCGGGAGCTGGCGCAGAAATACAACGATACACAGTGGGCCGTCAGCGATGATGGAAACAGCATAGGGCTGCATAACGCCTTTTCCAGAATGTGTATGTACTATGGTGCGAGGGCTTCCTGGAAAGTGACAGGAATGGAGAAGATGGGAACTGTGATCATGCTGCGTCTGCCTGCACTTGTAGAGACAACATCTTAAATTTGGAGAGAGAACGATGCGGATACTGATAGTTGAAGATGAGGTGAAAATCAGAAGAGGACTGGCGGCACTGATTGCAAAACAGACCGATAATGAGATTGTAGGTGAGGCCAAAAACGGCAGAGAGGGTATGGAATTGATTTTACGTGCCAACCCAGATCTTGTTATCACAGATGTTCGTATGCCGGAGATGGATGGTCTGGAAATGATTGAAGCTTTGCAGGAGCGGGGAGTAAACGCTCACTGTGTGATTTTAAGCGGCTATTCCGAGTTTGAATATGCGAAAAAGGCAATCCGCTACGGTGTGGATGATTACCTGTTAAAACCGCTGGCGCCGGAAGACATTCTGGGGCTGCTTGCGAAGATACAGGATAAGGTGGAGCAGGAAAGCAGGCAGCTGAATGATACAGCCAGACGGATTCTTTTAAACCGGCTGTCAGGGACAGTACAGGAGGGGGATGCGGAGGCTGATTTTGCGGCGTTGAAGGTGGAGAGGATGCGGTCATATTATCTGTTGTCAGGGTATGGGTGGAATACGATGCCTGCCGAACGCAGGGAGTGGATGGAACGCGTCAGTCTGGCGGAAAGCCGTAAGAATTTTCCTGACATGCATTGCTGCCTTCTGGAGGAGACCAGAGAACTGGTGTGTATGATGCCAGGGGAGGCCGTCGAGTCTTTCCTGAAAGAAGTGAAATGGTATATGGAACGCACGGGCGGGGAATGGGTGTGGGCGTTGGCTTTGGTCCGGGACTTAAACCGTCTGCACGAAACGATGAGACAGATTCGGATGATGTACTTGTACGGTCAAGGAAGAGGGCAGGTTGTGAGGGAGGCAGAGATCGCAGATTTTCAGGCAGAGCCGTTTTCCTATCCGGAGGAATTGGAAGGTAAAATCAGGGGAGCGCTGTATCGGGAGAACTGGGAATTGTTTCAACAGCTGGCAGCAGAGTTTCAGGTATATATGGGCAATGGGAAATTTGCGCCGCCTCAGGTTCGGGAAGGCTATAGCAAGTTGATAAAACGAATGCTTGGATGGACTGAAGATGCTGGCAAGAATACATACGAAAAACTGGAACCGCTTCATTTTGCCAGCAGGATTGATAAGGTATACACGCGGGAAGAAATGAATCATATCCTGGATGAGATTGTGCATGAACTTAAGAGCGGGATGGAACACCGGGAAGATATCTCCAATTATGCCATCAAGAAGGCAATTGCATATATCAGGCTGCACTATGCAGAGAATATATCTTTGGAAGAAATAGCGGACAGACTGGATATTACGCCGGAATATTTGAGCAGTCTGTTTAACAGGGAAGTGGGCATTAATTTTACTGTCTTTTTAAGAGATTTCAGGCTGAGTCATGCCAAACGGCTGCTAAAGGGAACCAATAAAAAGGTATATGAGATTGCGCAGGAGGTTGGCTATCCCGACTCAAAGTATTTTAACAGGGTTTTTAAGGAGAATGTAGGCATTTCTCCGCGGGAATTCAGACAGGCGTAAGACAGGGCATGGGAAATTCGACCTTGGTTTTACGGTCACGCAAATACCGATAGGGGGCTGATACAATGTATTGGTTGTGGGAGCGGAAAGAAAGTGGATACAGGATCATACAGTCCATGTTGTTGCTCTTGTTATCCGGTGCGGTGGTGGTCTGCGGCAGAAATGGTCAGCAGATACCGGAGGAGACGGTAAAGGAGCAGATGGTAATCTGGTGTTACTATGAGACGGATGCACAACGACAGGCGATGGATGATCTGACAGCAGGTTTCAATGCCGTGTCTGAGCAGTATGCCATTCGTTGGGAATATGTACCTATGACGGATTTCTCCAAGCGGCTTTCCATGGGATATACGGAGAATTCCCTGCCGGATCTGGTGCTCATGGACAATCCGGATATGCCATATTATATGAAAACAGGTATGCTGGCAGACATCACGGATTTAGAGAATCAGCTGCGGATTCGGGAAGATTATTATTCGGTGCTTCTGGGAACTGTCTATGACGAGGGAAAACTCTATGGACTGCCGCTTAATTGTAATAATGTGGCGCTGTTTTATCGTAAGGATATATTGCGGGAGGCAGGTATTGAGCCGCCGACGGACTGGGAAAGTTTTGCCAAGGCAGTTAACCGGTTGAGCAATGGAGAACAGTATGGATTTTTGATGTCAGCTATTTCGGGGGAGCAGGGGGCTTTTCAGATTATGCCGTGGATTCTGTCTGCCGGAGAAGATATCCATGGGATTGGGGGAGAAAGTACCGTAAGGTCTTATGAATACCTCTATGACCTGATTATATCTGGCGGGATGGATGCAAACTGTATCAATTATTCACAAAATGATGTGGCCAGAAAGTTTATCAGCGGGGATACGGTCATGATGGAAAACGGTCCCTGGACCCTTCCTATGCTGGAGGAAGCAGGGATATCCTATGGCATTGTTCCGCTTCCGGCAGACGGAAAGCAGCAGGTAGTGGTTGGAGGAGAGAATATCTGTGTGCTTCGCGGTAAGAATACGGAGGGGGCAAAGGAGTTCATAAAATATTGTGCAGCAGATGATGTGATGAAGGACTTCTGTACCAGAACCAGTGTACTGCCGACGAAAATGACACTTGGTGACAGCGAAAATGAGAAGATGCAGGTATTCCGCAGACAGATGGCATCCGCTGTGCTCAGAACAGAAAACAAGCACTGGAATGTCCTGCGGGACAGACTTTCTGAGGGAATGTATGAGATGCTCTCCGCAGAAAAAACGGCATCCCAGGTAGCGGATGAACTTTCGGAGATAAATATTAAATAAGTACACTTTTTTTAAAATATTAGAATTATCGAGAAGAAATGCCTACCCTATAATGTAGATATATCCAGATGAAAGAAAGCAAAGGCTGGAGACTACAGATTAAAGGGAGGTATTTTTTATGAAGAAAAAGCAAGTAATGGCAACATGTCTTACGGCAGTCATGACAGGCGCAATGCTTCTATCCGGCTGCGGTAACAGTCAGGGCAGCACCGGTGCGGGAACAGCGGATACTGCCGCGCAGAAGGCAGCAGATGCCCCGGCGGATGCATCATCCGATGATTCGGCAGGCACATCCTCTGGCGAAGCAAGAAAAGATGTGGTTATCTGGGATTATTTTGAGACGGATGCACAAAAGGCGATGATGCAGACCCTGATTGATGGATTCAATGGGTCTCAGAGTGAGTACACAGCATCTCATGTGTATGTACCTTTTGCAGATTATGAGAAACAGCTTACGCTGGGTGTGGCATCGGGAGAACTGCCGGACATTGTTATTATGGACGGCTGCGGCATGGCATCTTTTATCTCCATGGATTTATTTGGTGATATCTCAGATGCGGACATTAAGTGGGATGAGTACATTGCAGGACCCATGGAATCTACCATGATGGATGGCAAACACTACGGAATTCCGTTCGCAACGAACTGTACGGCACTCTTCTATAATAAAGATATGTTTGATGCAGCTAATATTGATTATCCCGATGAAAATACCACCTGGGATGAATTCCGGGAGATGGCGAAAGCCCTGACCAAGGATGGGGTGTATGGTTTTGGAAATGCCGGGACGAATACGGATGAGGGTACCTTCCAGTGTCTGCAGTGGCTCTATACTGCCGGCGGTTCTTACACAGATATTGTATCAGGCGTGGATGCTTACACATTAATGCAGGATATGATCAATGAAGGTTCCTGGGCAAAAGATGTGGTGAACTGGACACAGTCTGATGTGAACAATAACTTTATGGCAGGCAATATTGCCATGCAGCAGAATGGTCCATGGCAGATTCCTGGAATTGAGAAGGACGCCCCGGATTTAAACTATGGTGTGACTGTGCTTCCGAAGCGCGATGCCAATGCAGGCCAGGCGACTTCTATTCTGGGTGGTGAGAATATGGGTGCTGTCAAGAAGGATGATATGTCCGGCGCCAAAGCCTTTTTGCAGTATTATGATCAGACAGAAGTTATGGTGGCAGCAATGAAGCAGTATGGTTCTTTCCCGCCTAAGACAGAGGCAGCACAGGATGCATACTGGACAGAAGACCCCATTCAGGCATCATTTATCAAGCAGCTTGAGACTTCTATTCCGAGAGGACCTTCCGCAGCGTGGCCTACATACTCCTCTGCGATTCAGACAGGTTTTCAGGAGATTATGACATCAGCTAAGACACCCGAACAGGCAGCCAAGGATACACAGGCGGCAGTGGATGCGATTCAATAGAACAGAATCACACAGACCATAGTCTTACAGAGAAGATAAGGAATGTCCTGAATCATATCGGGACATTCCTTTCCATCATAATCAGGAAAGGAACGGGTGCCATAATGAACAAAGTAAAGAAAAGAAAAAGCGGTGCGTTTCTGGGAATCGCCTTTGCTCTGCCGGCTGTTATTTATATGTTGGTCTTCATCGGATATCCAATGATTCAGAATATTATTCTGAGTCTGAAAAATGTGGATGTGTATACTTTTTCCAAACCGGATCAACAGCAGTTTGTGGGTCTGAAGAATTATATGGAACTATTTGGAAGTCAGAACTCCATATTGAGTAAATCAGTGATTAACACGTTGATTTTTACGGTAGGATCAATTTTCTTCCAGTTTATCATTGGATTTGCCCTTGCTCTTTTATTCAATAAAAAATTTAAGGGAACGGCATTCTTTCGGGGAGCGACTATGATATCCTGGCTTTTGCCGGTGACGGTTGCCGGACTTTTATTCAAATTTATGTTTGCCAGCACGGGCGGTATAGTCAATCAGTTCCTTACAGGTCTGCATCTGATTGACCAGAATGTGGATTGGCTCTTAAAGCCCAAAACAGCCATGATTGCGCTTGTGATAGCTAATATATGGATTGGCATACCCTTTAATATGATGCTTTTGACAACAGGGCTCACGACAATTCCGGATGAAATATATGAGAGCTGCAGCCTGGATGGAGCGAATTGGTTTCAGAAGTTATTCCGTATCACGATTCCCATGATCAAACCGGCAATCATGTCCGTTTTGACATTGGGATTTGTATATACTTTTAAAGTATTTGACCTTGTATGGGTTATGACCAAGGGCGGTCCTGTGAATTCCACAGAACTTGTTTCCACTTATGCATACAGACTGTCCTTTGAAGAGTTTCAGTTCAGTAAGGGAGCGGCGGCAGCCAATATCCTGTTTTTGATTCTGTTGGTGGTGGGATGTTTCTATATTAAACTGATCAATGATGAAGAGGAGGTAATGTGATGAAAAGCAAAAAAAACAACATGGCCTTGTTTTTTGTGGGCCTGCTCGTATTTCTTATCTTTATGTTCCCTCTTTACTGGATGGTGGTCACGGCATTGAAGACACAGACCGAAATCTTTGAGATTCCAACCCCGCTTTGGCCCAGAAATATTACATGGGAGCCCTTTGCGGAACAGCTGAGTGTGTCCGGTGATACCCTGAGAGGATTTAAGAACAGCCTGATCATAGCATTGGGAGCGGCTTTGATAGCAACAGTACTGTCCATTCCGGCTTCTTACGGTCTGGCACGGTTTCGCTTTAAGGCGAAGAAGCCGCTGATCTTGTTTTTCCTGATCACACAGATGCTGCCGTCTACACTGGTGCTGACATCCCTGTATATTATGTTTTCCAAATTAGGATTGTTAAATACTTATGCAGCGCCGATTCTGGCAGATGCAACATTGGGGATTCCGTTTAGCATTATTGTATTGCGTACTTACTTTATCTCGATTCCCAAGGAACTGGATGAGGCAGCCAAGATTGATGGCTGCGGACATGTACAGTCTTTTATTAAAATCATGCTTCCCATAGCAAGGCCGGGAATCATTGTCGCGGCAGTATTCTCTTTCGTATATGCATGGGGAGATTTGATATACGGGATTACTTTCATTACCAATCCGAATATGAGGCCAATCACTTCCAGTATTTATAACTATGTACAGCAATATCAGACATTGTGGAATTCGACCATGGCATTTGGTATTGTAGCTATCATGCCGGTAGTATTGATTTTTATCTTCATGCAGCGCTATATTGTCAGCGGCTTGACAAATGGGGCAGTGAAAGCATAAAGGGAAGAATACCCTCATTCAAAAAGCTCTGTTTCCGGGGAAATCCGAAAGCAGAGCTTTTTTTATAAAATTAAAACTAATTTTTGATTATCCTTTTATAAGTTCTTATATGCCGGTATAGCCTGTATTTTCAGGCTTTCCCGGCATTTCCCATGTGGAAGAAACTCACAAATACTTTTATATCCTCTCATGTTTTCGCT
>CAJTOO010000018.1 GCA_910577735.1 uncultured Lachnospiraceae bacterium | reverse complement strand
TTTAGAGTATCGCATAAAAGCGCTGACTATCCAAGGCGTTGGATTTGACGCTTACGTATATAAACTACCTCTAAAAAATTATAATATCAGCTACATACACAAAATCAGGAAAATGCTTTTAAACTATAAATAAGCCATTTCCCTGATTTATGATCATAATACAAATGTCTGAACTCCTTTTACACTGTCTGAAGTCCTACAAGCAACTCTACCTCTGCAATATCAAGTCCTGAATATTTCGCAACCTTATCAATTGGCAATTCTCCATCTTGAAGCATTCTAAGCGCTGTCTCTTTTTTAGTTTTATCTATTCCCTTATCTATACCTTTATTCAAGATTGCCCTTGCTTCTGTCTCAATTAACGCTCCACTCATCATTCCACCTATCCCTTTCTGCACATTCTCATACTTTTGTGCGATTTCTTCGATTACATCACCAGAAAGTTCTATAATTGTACGTTTATCAAACGCTCCGATAATCCCTTCCTGCTCCAGTTTATCAAGTCTCTCCAAGATATTTTGGTACTCTTCTTTCAAATCCGCTAATCTCTGTTCATTACTATTATACACCTTAAAGTTCTTTTCATGTGAAAAAATATAAAACGGAATTAACAGTAACAAGCCTTTTGAAAAAATATCCTCCAGAGTATATTCCTGCACCTTCATTATCGGCACATCATACTCTACAGTGCCGCCCGGCGTTTTTATTACATACCGCATTTTGTCAGGTGTCTTTTTATAATTCCTTAGATATAGAACTGCCGTATTTGGAAATGTCACTGTCAATGTTTCATTAGTGACTTCCCCTTCATCTAAAGCGATCTGAGCATCATATTCAAACAATCTGATTGTCATCCGCCCATCCGGAAGGCTACTCTCACATTCCAGATGGTATTTTTTCTTTTTCCTCCCATAGATTACAAAATTAGTGTCTGTTATTCTTTCCTTGTCTGCCACATCCTGTTGGCCAATAAAATGTTCATTAGGATGAAACTCAATCTTTTCATTCCCTGTATAGTCTTCCTTGAAAATCTCATTGATTACCGGGATGATCATTTGTCGGCAATCATTTAAGATTGTACGGAATGCCCCATCATATATATTTCCCATAAACAATCCTCCGTATTTCTTATTACTATCATATCATTTTCGCATTGCATACACAACTACATTTAAAATACAATTTACATTTTTACTTCTAAGTGAACATTACTGACTGTGCTTACAATATTACTAAATGCGCAATAGAAATCTTAACTTCCAAGTCTCCTGCCCTTTCATTCACTGCTTCAAAATTACCCACTGATATAGTAACAGATCAATCGCACTTATAGATATGTTTTATCCTATTCATTGCCTCCCATTTCCTATCCATAATCTGAATAAATCGGAGATACGATACACAAAGATTTTGTCATTTTGTGTAAAACTTGTTCAAACGTCTCTAGCAAATGTGAGATGGTTGAATACGTTTATTCCAAATTTATGCATAATAAGCACTTTATTCGACACAATATACCACAAAATAAAGTGCTTATTCCCTAAAAACCAACTCCATTCTACCCCGGCAGACTATCCTCGACACAAATCGCCCCATACCCCACCCTCGCATTCGGATACTCCCTCTCCCCCCGGATTCCTTTCGCACCCTTTCTCAGATACGCTTTCACTTTCTCTCCATAAAGATACGGATCATTTCCGTTCACAATCCCCCACTGCATCAGCACCGCCGCCGCACCGGTCACAAAGGGCGTTGCAAAAGATGTGCCTGTGACAGGGCTGTATCCGCCATCCCGGTTGGGGGCAAGAATCCCCACCCCTGGCGCTGCCAGATCAGGCTTCACATAAGTATCGGAAGTACGGCTGTTAACCTGTTGCTGATAAAGATATCCTCTTCCGGAAAAGTCTGCATAGGATTCATAGCCTGGATCATAGGCGCCTACGGTAATTACCTTGACTGCTGTAGAAGGAATGGTCAGCGTCACATCCGGTGTTGGTCTGACAAAGCGGGTATTGGCACTGCGTACCGTACCGGATGGCAGGTAAAAGGTATAATTGCCGGTAATGGTTCGTAGCGGCCTTAGCTGAAAGGTCCATACGCCCTGATCCAGATAACGGTTTCCATTAGCCGGCAAGAAATCAAAATAGATTTCCTGACTTGTCATATAAGGCGCCGGTTCCCCATTATAGAGCAGAACCTGGGTCTGCTGTAAACGGTATATCTGTTTACCGGGCTGGTCAGTATCTACCTGAAAAGATTCCCCTGCGGGAGACACCAATGTCACCAGATAACGGTCCACATATTCTTTCCAGAGCTGCACATTCAGGCCAGTTTCATAGACTCCCACCACCAGTTCCACTCTGGTTATATTATCGCCGACAGTATTGTCAATTGTATTGACTGTATTAGTCGATTCACTTGTATCCCGCCCCGTCACCTTCATGCTGCCGCCTACATGTCCCCCGGAAGCCCCCTCATTTCCGCTCCCCACACAGATAACACTTCTCCCGACTTCTGAAATATTATCCAGGAAACGTTCCACCAGAGACGTCCCGTTATGCGCTCCGTAAGTATTTCCAAAGCTAAGATTGACTGCCAGCGGCATCTGCAGTTCCACAGACTTATTGACTGCATAAGTCAGTGCACGCATCAGTTCCGTAGTTCGAGGAAAGGAGTCTGCCCTGGGGCTTCCCAGTCTCACAATCAAAAGCTCACTCTCCCTGGCAATACCGGCATAAGCCATCCCCCCTCTGCCTCCATTTCCAGCCGCAATGCCGGCCACTGCCGTTCCGTGACCAGTGGTATCTATGCTGGGTACAATCTGTTGGGCTGCCTGTCTGCTTCCTGCGGCAAGGGCGGCATTGATCTGGGTCTGATCAAACTCTCGTGCCAGAACCTGATCCCAGAGGAAACGTATTCTGGTAGTGCCATCCGGGTTCCGGAAATCCTCATTCCAATAGCTGATACCGGAATCTATGACTGCCACCAGCACCCCTTTTCCGGTAAGCGTCTGCGATATCATGCTGCCCGGTGCAAAGCAGGCTGCTGAATTACCTACAATATCTGCAAAGAAGAGCCTTTTGGGCTTCTCCACATATTCAATCTGTTCTATCATCGCCAGGCTGTCCATGACAGACTCCGGCACTGTCAAAATGGCATAGCCTGCAATCAGTTCCTCCACTATGATTCCCAGCTGTGCTAATTCCTGCAGGTTCCCGTGATATTTTACAATAACTTCCCAGTTCTTTTCTTCCATATCATATCCAACATTCAGTTCCAGTGACCGTTCACGCTCTACAAGCGGCGTGTCCAGCGCCAGGTTCAACAGGTTTTCGTTTTTCTGTGAATCCATCTTCTTTTCCCGTTTCCGTCATGTCAAAGCGCATCCCCATTCCCATGTGCGCAACATATCCCCAGAAGACAGCTAAGCCTATCTCTTCTGGACAGACATATTTTTCGTTTCTCTATATTCTGATTGTGAGAATGCATTGACAGGCTACTATAATTCTATTACTACCATCCTATGCAAAGATATATTTATGGCCATTTTCATGATCAAATTTCTAATCTTTCTTCACTCTCTCTTTGACTGCTTCTGGTCAATATGCTAATATACTTTTATAAAGTTGTCATTCCCGCGGATGATATCTCCTTCGTTTTATAAACAATCTATCTTACGGAAGATACCACTCCGGCAACAGGAAATCGCCACACAAATGAGGATTATTTTATGAATACAGCAAAAAACATAGTTTTGGAAAAGGGAGCCTCTTCCATACCCAATCAAGAAAAGAATAGCATGGAGAACTATGAGAATCTTTATGAAAAGAAGAATTTCAGTTCTCTGGATTATCCAGTCAGCGCCTACTTTCTGGATCTTCACAAATCTTACATGAACTGGATCCGCTGGCACTGGCATGAAGAAATGGAGGTTCTGATCATTCAGGAAGGGGCTGCAGAAATTTTTACGGATGATACTTCCTATGTGATCCGGCCCGGTCAGGGTGTCATCATCAACCAGAATGTAATACACTGTATCCACTCTTTGGATGAAAAAAACTGTACTTTCTATACGATTGTCTTTCACCCGGATTTTTTATTCGGGCACAAAAGCAGCTATTTACAAGGACAATATCTGCTGCCGATACAGAATTATCAGCTTTTTAAAATGTTTCTGTTAGATGAAAAGGATTCCTGGCACAAGCGTATGCTTTCTTCCTTAAATAATGCTATCTCTGTGGATATGACTCAGACATTCGGCTACGAACTTGCCGTCAAGGGATACCTTTGTCACTTCTGGGCAGATTTAATCAGCCGCCTTCCACCGCCCCAGAAGCAGACTTCTGCCCATGTTTCACTGGATGAGCAGCGGGTCAAGCAGGCTCTGTTATATATCAGAACCCACTATGCAGACCCTGTATCTTTGGAGGATATCGCAGACAGCATACATGTCAGTAAAAGCGAATGCTGCCGATGTTTTGCGAGAACACTGCAGATGACGCCCTTTGAGTATCTGATGAAATACCGTATTTTTGAAGCCACCAAAAAGCTGATGATGCCTTCCGCCGACCCGCTATCCATCGCAGATCTGGCATCCTCTGTCGGTTTTAACAATACCAGCTATTTTAACAAGCTCTTTAAGAAATTTTTAGGCTGCACACCCACCTATTACAGGACACATAAAGTCTTATCCAAAGACGGAGATTTTGTAAACTGCTTTGACAACCTGCATCATCTTTTATAGAAAACAGAAAGCGCCCTGATCAGCCAGTCCAAATCTTTTGCTCCCGCAGTCTCGAAAGCAGAATGCATGGCAAGCTGGGGCAGCCCTATATCCACGGTATTCATGGACACCTGTGCCATCAGAATATTGCCCAGGGTACTTCCGCCTGCAATATCAGAGCGGTTCGCGTAAGCCTGGAAAGGTACCCCGGCCTCCCGGCAAATATCCTTCATCACTGCCGCAGAGTAAGCGTCCGTTGCATAGCGCTGGGAGCCGTGGTACTTAATCACAATGCCTTCATTGAGCCAGGACTTATTGACCGAATCGGTCTTTTCGGGATGATTGGGGTGTACGGCATGGGCATTGTCGGCTGAAATCAGGAAACTTTCTGCCAGCATGCACTGGTATTCTTCTTCTGTGAGCTGCAATCCGTTCCGGATACGTGAGAGCACATCCCGTAAAAAGGTGGAATCCGCGCCCTGTTTGGTACCGCTCCCCACTTCTTCATTATCAAAAACTGCCAGCATGGTAATATAATGCCCCGGCTCTTCTTCCACAAGCGCTTTAAGCCCTGCATAAGCGCACGCCAGATCATCCAGTCTCGGCCCGCAGATATATTCTTCTTCCAGACCGAGTCTGCTGCATTTATCCCTGTTATACAGAAAAATATCCTGCCCCAGAATCTCCTCTTCCTTCACGCCGGCTTCTTTCGCAAGCAGGGAGAGATAGCCGCCTTTTCCAGTCACATCTCCGATCAGCGGCGGCATATCCGTCTGTGGATTGTACTCAATCCCCTTATTCATATCCCGGTTCATGTGAATGGCCACATTGGGAATCACTGCCGTGTTTCGATTAATATTGACCAATTTAGTCACCATTCCATCGGCTCCCTTGACCACCACACGGCCAGCAGCCGATAATGGCCTGTCAAGCCAGGTGGAAAGAATCATCCCGCCGTATTTCTCCACATTCCATTTCAGATAATGCTCCTCCACGCAAAATTCCGGCAGTTCCTTCAATTTGAAGCAGGGAGAATCACTGTGCGCCGCCACGATATGGAACCCTTTATGTCCTTCTTTTGGTATGGAAAAGGCAATCAGGGCTGAGTCGTTACGTATTACATAATAGTTTCCACCCATTACGACCTTCCAGGGACACTTTTCAGAAAGTCTCTGGTACCCTGCGGCTTCCAGTTCCTGCCTCATATTCTCCACTGCATGAAAACAGGTGGGACTGTTGTCTATAAAGTCAAAAAGCTCTCCTATATAAGATATGTTTTCTTTCTGTCTGCCAATTTCACTCATTTTTCTCTCCATTCCGAAGCGCTTTGCGTTGAGGACGCGAGCAGAATTTCAAATTCTGCTCTGCGATCAACAGAATTTGTGACGCTTCGGCACAAATTCTTGGTTGAATAAATTGCTCATCAGAGAATTTATTCAACCTTCTCTCCCATTCTATCTTGATACCCTTTTCCCTGTTATCGTTATCCTTTCCCGTTCTCTTTATCTTGTCCCGTTATCGTTATCTTTACCTTTTCTCGTTATCTTTATCTTTTCCCGGCTGCCCACAAAAAAGCAATCGCCCTGATAAACTCCTGCCTCATATAACTTCCCGACAATCTCAAGCATCCTCTGGTTGAGCCTGTGATATACCACAGACGGCTCCCAGCAGATACCTTGCAGATAATCCCGCTGGCGGTTGTTGAGACAGGCAACTCCATAATAACCATTCTGGTCAATATTCAAGAAACCAAAATTACAGGATACATAACTGAGGGCTTCGCCATTTTCATTTCTCTTCCTGTGTAACAATTCTGTCAGTTTTCCATCCCGCTCAAAATGGTAGACAGACTCTTTCCAGAAAATCTCCTGTTTTTCTGCTCCTTTCCCGTTCTTCGACACCGCTGTCAAATCCGGCATATCCGTCGCCTTATATTGACTATTTAAGTCATTCTCTATTCGGCGTAAGGTCCGCCTTCCATAAGCGTCCTGCTCCTGCACATATTCTTCTGGTCCGGTAAACAGGGCAAAGGAAGGTTCTTCCTTCAAAAGAACTCTGCTATGGTACAAATATTCCATCATAATCCGCTGTACCTTTGCCCTGGATGCCGGATAGTCCAGCCGCTCCACAATCTGATCCAGGGTATAGCCAAGATCCGTCAGATGCCTGATAGCACCGCCGCAGGCCACATCGGTTGCAAAATTTGATAGCGCTGTCTGAAAATAACCCGGCCTGTCCATATTCCCCCCTCAAACACTTTCCTGTGTCAATCTATAACTTTCCAGATCCTCTGGCACACACAGATTCCCCTGATAATACGTTCTTCCCTCGGCAGTGTATAATTCCTTTCTCTGCCGCATATGCTTATCCTCCGTATGATACAGTATCAAGTTCGGAACTCCCAGCGCCTCTGCCTGTTCACACGCCTCCTTCACTGTGCTGTGATGCTTCTCATAGGGTTTGAAAATATCTGCCTCCCCATACATACAGAAAGCTTCCAACATCAGCCATTCACTGTCCTTTACATATTGACTATTATGGTCATTATACGGTTCATCCCCACAACAGGTAAGGCGCTTCCCCTTTGTATACTCTATGGTAAATCCATACTGCTTATCCTTGGTGGAGAAAATGTCAAAGAACGTCACCTCATGTCCCAATATCTGTCTCTTTTCATCATCTTCCACCACCTGAAACTGTATCCTGCTGCCGATATGCTTTTTGATTTTATCCTGTAATAAAGTCTCCGCCATATTCCTGAGGATGGAAATGACCTCATCATGTCCATAGAGTGCAACCGTTCCCCTGTAGTCCCCTTTATTCATCCCCTGCCCAATCTTGCGGATGACCCACAGGACGCCCATAATATGGTCAATGTGCTTGTGCGTAACAAAAATATGGTGAATAGACTTCCAGTCAATTCCAGCCTTTTCAAGCTGTACCAGGATTCCGTTTCCACCGCCGCCGTCTATCAAAAAGCTTTCTCCCTCTTCTTCCAAGATAAAACATGTATTATAGCACGCGGTGACCATCGCCATCCCCGTGCCAAGCATAGTTAGTTTCATAATCTCTTCATCTCCACTGGCGCTTCGCGTTTACCTTCCACTGCGCTCCTGCCTCTTATGACCAAACAGGTCAATCATCTGCAAAACCAGGCAGCGCTCACACCTTATCAAATATTCTGCTTGCAGATATCCTTAAGACAGCATCTGTCACAGTAGGGCGCTGTCCGTGCTGTGCAGACTTCTCTGCCATGATAAACCAGCCTGTGACAGAAATCACTGCCCTCTTTGGGCGGCACAATCTTCCACAATGCCATCTCCACTTTCTTAGGCTCCTTGATATTGTCCACCAGACCAATACGGTTACACAATCTGATGCAATGCGTATCTGTGACGATAGCCGGCTCGCCGAACACATCTCCCATGATCAGATTTGCACTCTTTCTGCCCACGCCAGGAAGTTTCAAAAGCGCCTCAAAATCTGCCGGCACCCTGCCGTCATACTTTTCCTGCAATACCTTCATACAGGCGCTGATATCTCTTGCCTTGCTCTTCCCTAGTCCGCAGGGATGTACAATCGCCTCAATCTCTTCCACAGGAGCCGCTGCCAATGCCTCCACATCCGGGAATTTCTCATATAGTTTCTCCACGACCACATTGACCCTTGCATCGGTGCACTGCGCTGCCAGTCTCACACTGACAAGCAGCTTCCATGCCTCATTGTAATCCAACGTGCAGCCTGCATCAGGATACTCTTCTTTCAATCTCTCTATCACAGCCAGCGCCAGTTCCTTTTTTCTCATGGTAACGCAACCTTTCTCATCTTATGTCAGCTTTACACTTACCTTTCCACACTTCCGGACGATTTCTCACCTTCCCCCGCATGAGCTACTCTTTCTTCGTCCATCTATAATCAGCCCGCACAAAGGGTTCCTGAATGCCTTCTTCCGCAAGCATTCCATACAGCCCGGGCCGCCTGTAGGCATTGCCCTGCACTTCCCTGCTGCGGTACTGCCTGATCTCGTCCATGGGAAAGTCCGCCAGATAAATCCCCTCTTCCTCCCCTGCATCGAGAAGCAGCGTATCCCTGGACTCCGGCAGCTCCGGTTTATAGGCGATTCCATCAAAGGCTGTCGAATGACCGTTACAGTCAGGATGACCTGCCGGATAATTGACTGTAGCAATCCCCAGCATATTCTCGTAAGCCCTCGCCCGCAGTTGCGAAATGCGGTTAATTTCCATCGGGCAGGCATTTGGCGTCAGAATCAGCTCTGCCCCCTTTAGCATAAGAAGCCGTGCACTTTCAGGAAATTCCCTGTCGTAACAGATCATGGCCCCCGTTTTTACGATTCCTTTCCCGGTATCTAAATCTGCCACATAAAACCCATCCCCCGGCGTCAGTCTGCATTCCTCCCCGAAATCGCAGGTATGCACCTTTGCGTAAGTCAGTATATTGTGACCATATCGGTCAATCAGGACCATCGTATTTCTCGGAAGAGGCTCCCATGCTTCTAAAAGAGTGACCGCCACCGCCATATTCAATTCTTTGGCAAGTTCCTGATAAGCCCGAATATAATCGCTCTCTATCGGAACAGCTGTCTTCTTCAGTTCTGTGATATCCTCCGGAATACGATACCCAACGCTCCACATCTCAGGAAAAAGTGCAAGATCTGCACCCATCTCCCTTGCCTGCCTGCAGGCAGATAATCCCTTCTGCAGATTTTCCTCAATTGACTCCTCCGGTCTCAATTGCAGTAAAGCTACTTTCAAACTTTTCATGATACTCCCCTTTCCGTAACGTTTACGCGGCAAGGAACATAAGCATCACCATAGTCACAAGGAACAAAACCATCGCTGCCATCACAATATATGCCCTGATTCTCTTACCGGGAGACTTTCTGTCCGCTGCCTCCTGTTCCAAATGATGCGCCTCCAGATTAGCGGTGCGCGCCACATTCCACATGGGGTCATTTCCCCTGCTCCCATTTAAACCCATAATACCTCCTCCAATGCTGCAATCTCTATTGACTGCCATAGTCATCCTCTTCCGTCTCACTGCTTCCTGCACAGATAACATCCATCCTCATGGGAATAGATCACGCCCACCGCCTGCAGATACGCATAGATAATCGTGGTTCCCACAAACTTCATCCCCCTTTTAATCAAATCTCCGGAAACTGCATCTGAAAGCGGAGAACTCACCTGATCATTTTCATACACCACTTGTCCTTCTGTATATCCCCACAGATACTTGTCAAAGCTGCCGTATTCTGCTGCGATTTCCTTAAAAATACGGGCATTGTTCACCGCTGCCTTAATCTTAAGCCGATTGCGTATGATTCCTGCATCCTGCCGCAGAGCCTCCATCTTTTCCTCATCATAACCGCACACGGTCTCTAAATCAAATCCATCAAAAGCCCGGTAAAAAGCCTCTTTCTTGTTCAGCACACACTCCCAGGTCAATCCTGCCTGGAAGGACTCTAAAATCAGCATCTCAAACAGAAGCTTATCCTCATGTACAGGCACGCCCCACTCTTCATCGTGATATTGTATGTACCTTGGATTCTTCGGATTGGCCCAGCTGCAGCGGCTCTTTTGATCCGCGTACTTCATTTTCTCTGCCATAGGTCAGATTTCTCCCTTTTTCTTAAGATATCGCTATAGAGCCTATCAATAGAAAACCCATACAAAAGCTTTCCATCTCAAATTCTGTCTTCTGTATCTGCATACTACCGGAGTTTCAGTTTAGACAGCAGATCCCCCAGACTTGTGGAGACAGCCTCCCCGGATACATACTCTTCCACTTCCTCGGCAGATTCTGTATCCACCATCTCCTCCTCCAGGGCTTTCATGCTCAGGCTCACCTTATTGTCATTTGTATTTAAGATCTTTACCTTAACCTTCTGCCCCTCCTTTAAGACTTCCTGCGGTGTGGCAATCCTTTTCTGACAGATCTGCGAGATATGAACCAGACCGCTGATACCGTTTCCAAGGCCGATAAAGGCCCCGTAAGGCATCAGACGCTCTACCACACCTTCCATTACCGTGCCCGGCACCATCATGGAGATTCTGTGATTCCGCTCATCTGCCTCCTTCTCTCTGGCAACCTCCTTGCCGGAAAGCACCAGCTTCGTTTTATCCCGATCCACAGTGATGACCTTTACTTCAATCTCTTTACCCACCCAGGCATCCGTGTCCTCCACATAATCGCTGGTAATCTGGGATGCCGGGATAAAAGCGCGGATACCTTCCAGATATGCCACTACACCGCTTGGCACACTTTCCTTAATGCGCACTTTCACAGTCTTCCCTTCCTCCAGAAGTGCCTGCAGCCTGTCCCAGGCCAGCACATCATTTGCTTCTTTCCTGGAAAGTTCGATATTACCTTCCCCGTCGTCCATGCGAATAACCGTAGCCTCTATCTCATCGCCCACTGCAATCCTGCCTGCCGCAAGAAAATCCGGATCATTGCTTAAGTTCTCCGCCTTAATGATTCCCTGCGTATAATACTTTAAATCCAGGATAACCTCTTCCTCATTTACATCAATTACCGTACCTTTGATGATATCGCCCTCTGCAATCTTTCGAAAAGAGGCTTCCAGCTCCTTTTCATAATCTTTCATGGATTCCATCTTATAACCATGCTCCTTTCACTGCGCGCAAAATCGCACATAGAATATGGACTGCTTTCACAAGCGCCCTGTCTTCTTGATTGTAACTTCACAGACTCCTTTTCGCAATACTTTTATCACGAACTCACCGTATATAATCGGCATTTGCCACCTGGGCTGATAACGCTCTCCCATTCCTACGCCACGTTCTTCCCGGATGCAGTCTTGTGCGACAAGATAGGATTTCCCCCTGCCATCTATTGCAAGGCTCTGCCACCGCATCTGTCACACAATACTTTCTATCTGCAAAACAGGGCACGTCATTTCTGACATGCCCTGTTTTTAACACTGATTCTCTCTGCAAGGCCTGTTAAGCCTTTTTTCTCTTTTCAAAAAATTCATTGATGGTCTTCTTAATCTCATCCTCCGGCATGGTCTTCAACAGATAGCCTTCCGGTCTAAGCGACATCACTTTCTTAACGCTCTCCGCATCGCCTCTTCCTGTCAGGAAAATAACAGGTATATCCGCAATATCCTTATCCGAACGAATCATCTCCAAGGTCTGTCTGCCATCACAAATCGGCATTTCATAATCAAGCAGAATCAAATCCGGTCTGTTTACTGTGATACTCTTAATTGCCGATACGCTGGAACTGCTCTCTATCATATCGTAGTCATCCCCCAGAAGCCGGATGATATTACTCCGCATGAAATCAGAATCATCCACCACAAGAATCTGCTTCTTCCTCATTTCGCCGCTGAGATACTTCTTAATCTGACTCATGGCATTCTGAGAATTTAAAGAAGACACGATCTTACCGCGGACAGACTCCGAACTGGTCACACAAAATGCAAAGTATCCTACTCCTGTGTCAAAGAGAATACTGCAGGCAGGCTGCGCGCGCTCAAAGGATTTTACAAGCTGGTCATACGTCAGCAAAGACTCACTCTCTAATTCACACAATTTCATATCAGGGAAACACTCCCCTATTTTCTCCAGGAACTGCCGTGCAATATACCGGTTGATGTTAATCACCATATCATCAACTTTCAGATACTGTGTGTTTAACATATCACTCACAACTTTGAGAAGAAGCCGCTCCTCAAAGCACAACACAACTTCCCACTTTTCTTTCTTCTCTCCTTTGTAAACAAAACGGCAGCACACGACCTTACCAAAATTCTCTCCTTCATACTGCCTGCTGATAGCTTTTGCTTTCAACTGCAGCATATCCTGCACAAGCTGCACGATGGTCTGTTCCAGCGCGTCCACCTCTTCTTCATGAGGGACATCCACCCACTTGCTCATTCTTTTACCGGCAATAGCCTGGTCCTCTGTCTGTGTATGCGCTACCATCCACCCAATACAGACCCCCAGAAAGTGGCGGATGGAATCCTCTGAATAATTGTACTCTTCCAGCTCTTCTTCCAGTGCAGGAAGAGTGTTAAACTGAAAATTGTCGTGAAGACGCTTATGTATCTCATATTCGCCGTAATTAATGGAACGCATGTACTCTTCTTCATGAGCGAAATGCTCTATAGTATGGTTTTTCAAGTATTTAACGCCTTCGCGGCATGCCCATTCACTCTTTTCTTCATTTTCACTGATGGTAAGTAGCTTATTTATGGTTGAAAAGAGCTGCTTATGTTCCTTGTCAATAAAATCAACGTTAATCTCATACCACCTGTTCCACACGATCTTATTCACGTCTCTTCTCCTTTGCCATATTATAGTTTCCAGATACATACAATTATACACCAACCGGGATGGTTGTGTAAACAATTATGCAAGTTTTCTCCTGCCTCTTTTTTCGCAGTGATTCGCAGAATCCGTCATCCCTATTTTCGACAGCTTCGCAGCCTTGATTATGCCGATCAGACCATTCAATTCTCCACCATCTTTGACAGCTTCGTGGCCTGATTGGCGGCGATACAGGCCATTTCAGTTTTCTCCCATCTTCGACAGCTTTGCGGCCTGATCGGCGGCAATGCAGGCGTCTATAATCTCCTGGATATCACCGTTCATAATCTTTTCTAATTTATAGAGCGTCAGATTAATCCGATGGTCTGTGACACGTCCCTGGGGGAAATTGTAGGTCCTGATCTTCTCGGAACGATCCCCGGTGCCAATCTGGCTCCTGCGCATCTCCGCCTCCGCGTCATGACGCTGTTGCTGCTCAATGTCGTATAATTTTGCACGCAAAAGTGCAAAGGCCTTGGCTTTATTCTGAATCTGGGACTTCTCTGTCTGACTGTATACCACGATACCCGTGGGATAATGTGTCAGACGCACTGCAGAGTCTGTGGTATTGACACACTGACCGCCGTTACCGGAAGCCCTCATAACATCGATACGGATATCCTTATCTTCAATTACAATATCAATATCCTCATCCACCTCCGGCATCACTGCCACGCTGATAGTAGAAGTATGAATTCTGCCGCCGGACTCCGTCTCCGGCACACGCTGTACGCGGTGCACACCGCTCTCATACTTTAAGACAGAATAAGCGCCCTGTCCGGTCACCATAAAGGTCACACTCTTCATGCCGCCAATCCCGATTTCTTCCACTTCCATGGTTTCCACCTTCCAACGGCGTCCCTCCGCATAGTGCACATACATACGATATATCTCTGCCGCAAATAAAGCCGCTTCATCACCGCCCGCGCCTGCACGAATCTCCACGATCACATTCTTATCATCGTTGGGATCTTTGGGCAAAAGCAGTACCTTCAAGGTGTGCTCCAGCTCCTCTACCCGCTTCTTAGCCTCTGCAAGTTCCTCCTTGAGCATCTCACGCATATCCGCGTCAGACTCTTCATCCAACATAGCAAGACTGTCTTCAATGTCCTGGCTGCTCTTCTTATACTCCTTATATGCATTGACTATAGGAGTCAACTCGCTTTGTTCCTTCATCAGTGCCCGAAAACGTTCCTGGTTGTCAGCCACCGTGGGCTCACTCAATGCATTCATAATCTCCTCAAACTTTCTGAGCAGATCTTCTAATTTATCAAACATAATTACCTCCAGCTTCTAAATTGATTCACCATTCTGTTACGCAGCGTCAGTCGAACACGCTATCCGAACCAGCTGCCGTATACCACCCGGTCAAGACCTGCAAAGTCCTTTACGACCTCTATCTCCCGAAAACCTTCTCTTTCCATAATCTTACACACATCCTCTGCCTGATCATACCCGATCTCATAAAACAACATACCGCCGCTTGTCAAATATTCCTTCGACCTGCCGGTAATTTCCCTGTAAAAGTATAACCCGTCTTCTCTTCCGTCCAGGGCCATCATAGGCTCATGCTCCCGCACTTCCGGCATCAGCGTATTAATAACATCCGTTTTTATATAAGGCGGATTGGATACTATCACTTCATAGCGCTCCCCCGCCCGCAAGCCTGCGAATAAATCGCTTTCCACAAAGGATGCCTGCATCTTTCTCCGCTCTTCCTGCAATCTCTGGTAATTCTGTCTGGCTACCGCAAGCGCCTCTGCCGACAGGTCCGCCCCCACGCCCACACAGTTATTGGAATACTGCAGCAGACTGAGCAGAATACACCCGGAACCGGTGCACATATCCAGAATCCGTGTCCCGTCATGAAGATTGCGGAGCACCTCTTCCACCAGCACTTCCGTATCCTGCCTGGGTACCAGTACTTTTTCATTGACCACAAAGGTCAATCCCATAAACTCCTGCTCACCGGTCAGATGCTGCAAAGGCACATGCCCGGCCCTTCTGGCAATCAGACTGCTGTACCGCTCATATTCCGCTTCTGAAACTTCTCGCTCACCATGGGCGAGAAGCGTATTTCGATCCGTCCCGCAGACATATTCCAAAAGAAGCCTGGAGTCTAACGCAGCCTCCTCGATCCCGGCTTTT
The DNA here is from genome assembly GCA_910577735.1 of uncultured Lachnospiraceae bacterium. Lineage (GTDB taxonomy): Bacteria > Bacillota > Clostridia > Lachnospirales > Lachnospiraceae > UBA3282. The sequence goes on along the minus strand of CAJTOO010000018.1, from coordinate 62,261 downwards.
GTAAGATGCTCCACGCCTTCTTTATACACGATATGATACATCCGAACTACTTTCGGATCTATTCCTCCGACCTCTCCTCTGTCCATGACTCATCCACCTCATACCCAAAAGTCTCATACAGATAAGCCTTCCAGTCAAAAACCGCTTCCACTGCCGCAATAGCCACTTCCACCATACTCTCATCCGGCTCCTTGGTTGTCAGCTTCTGCAGCCACATGCCAGGCGCGGAAATCATACGCACCAGAATGTTATTGCTCTTGCCGGCAAGTCGTATGATTTCATAGGAGATACCTGCAATCACCGGAATTAACGCTATCCGGATCAGAATACGATATACCGGATTCTCCACCCGGATAAAGAAAAACAAAACCACACTGACAAACATGACAAACAACAGAAAGCTGGTGCCGCAGCGTCGGTGCTGTTTAGAGCTTCTCATCACTTCCCGCACTGTCAGCGGAGCGCCTTTTTCAATGCAGTTGATGCACTTATGTTCCGCGCCGTGATACATATACACACGCCTGATATCTTTCATCAGAGAGATGGCCAGCACATATCCCACAAAGATCAGAATCCGCAGGGCGCCCTCAATAATCGCCATGAAAGAAGCGCTTCTGATATACGCCTCAAACAAAGACGTCACATAATAAGGCAGTACCATAAAAATACCGATTGCCAGTACCAGGGAAAATAACATAACAAGTGTACTGAATACTTTTTCTGCCTTATCTTTGAAAACCTTTTGAAACGCCCTGTCTGCCAATGTCTCCTTCGCCTCTTCATCCTCATAGAAAGACGCCGAGAAATTCAGGCTGCGCATCCCCAGGACCAGAGAGTCAATAAACTGAAATACACCTCTTACAAAGGGCATATCCATCAGCTTACTGCCATGAATGATCCCGTAATAATGCTCCACTTCCACTTCAATCTCTCCGTTTGGCTTACGGACTGCCACTGCATACTGTTCTTTATTTTTCATCATAATACCCTCTAAGACAGCCTGCCCGCCAATCCCGGAGTATTTCAAATTTCTTTTCCTTCTGCCCATTTTACATTCCTTTTTGTCCACAACTTAGAAAAGGTTGAGATAAACTCAACCTTTTTTGTAAATCCCGCTTATTTGCTTTCCACACCGTATTTCCGATTGAACTTATCAATACGTCCACGAGCCTGCGCCGCTTTCTGCTGACCAGTGTAAAATGAATGACACTTGGAGCAGACCTCAACGTGAATCTCAGGTTTAGTGGAACCTGTTACAAATGTGTTACCGCAGTTACACGTTACCGTTGCCTGATAATATTCAGGATGGATTCCCTCTCTCATCTCTTTCACCTCTTCTAAACTCAAAAGTAAATAGATACCTGTCATAGACCGACAGCTTTTACATTGTAGCATAGGATTTTCGGGTATGCAAGCCCTTTTTTGATAATATTGGCTAATTATTGCCCTTTCTGCTCATTTTAATATTAATAAGGAAATATCTTTAGATAAATTTCATTTTCTTGACCATATTTACGAACTCAAAGTTATTTCTGGTCTTGGAGAACATATCCAGGATACGCTCCACTGCCTCATCCGCTTTCATGCCATTCAGGGCCTTGCGGATAATATTGATCGCTTCCAGTTCATCCGGCGTCAGAAGCAGATCTTCTCTTCTGGTACTGGACTTAGGAATATCAATGGCTGGGAATACTCTTTTCTCAGAAAGTTTGCGGTCAAGCACCATTTCCATGTTGCCCGTTCCCTTAAACTCCTCGTACACCACATCATCCATTTTACTTCCCGTCTCCACCAGCGCCGTTGCCAGAATCGTCAGGCTGCCGCCCTCTCTCATATTGCGGGCCGCACCGAAGAAACGCTTGGGCATATGCAGAGCCGCCGGATCGAGACCACCGGAGAGTGTACGTCCACTGGGCGGAACCACCAGATTATATGCCCTGGTCAGGCGTGTGATGCTGTCTAAGAGGATTACCACGTCCTTCTTATGTTCCACAAGACGTTTCGCGCGCTCAATCACCATCTCAGACACTCTCTTATGATGTTCCGGCAATTCATCGAAGGTAGAATAGATCACTTCCACATTCGGGCCCTCGATGGCCTCCTTGATATCTGTCACTTCCTCAGGACGTTCGTCAATCAACAGGATGATCAGATGAGAATCCGGTGCGGTTCTTGTAATGGACTTGGCTACTTCCTTTAATAAAGTAGTCTTACCTGCCTTGGGCGGCGACACAATCATACCTCTCTGCCCCTTACCCACCGGGCTGATCAAATCCATAATACGCATTGCCAGAGACGCCCCGGGCATCTCCAGTTTCAGTCTCTCATTGGGGAAAATCGGCGTCATATCCTCGAAGTTTACACGCTTCATAGCCACATCCGGCGAATAACCATTGATAGACTTCACATACAACAGAGCGCTGAACTTCTCATTCTGGGTCTTAATTCTGGTATTTCCCTCTAAAATATCACCTGTTTTCAAACCAAAACGACGAATCTGGCTGGGTGCCACATAGACATCGTTCTCCCCCGGCAGATAGTTTTCACAACGGATAAAGCCGAATCCGTCACTCATGACTTCCAGAATACCGCTGGCTGTGATGCCGCTGTCTAACTCCGTAGGATATTTATCTTCCTCTCCGGCCATGGCAGCCTCAACTTTCTTCACCGGCGTATTAGGCGGCACAATGGATTTCGCAGCCACTTCCTTACCTGCGGCCTTATCCTTCTCATCCTCCGCAAGCATGGCCTCCACGATCTGCGCCTTTTTCATGGCAGAGGTGCCTTTGATTCCCCTTGACTTGGCAATCTCTTTCAGATCCGCCAACGCCAACGACTCATACTTTTCTCTCATAAATACCTCCCGTATTCTTTATCATTTCTCTATACATTAATACTTCTCTATATCAATCTTTCGTCCTGGGATTTTTGTACCTGATATGACTTAGAAAAAGATTTTACGTACCTGTTTCTTATGTTCAGAAAGTATTATACACCATATCGTTAAAAATAGAAAGTTATTTTTTATAAAGATAGGAAATGGGATAAGTAAGCCCATGGCGCACGGAAATGAAAGAAAGAACGAAAGCTTTACAAAGATAAGCTTCATTCTTTCTTTTCACACTTCGTTTTCAGATCGGATTCCTTACAGCAATTCCGCAATCTCGCTTGCGGCATCCGCATCCAATAATATTTCACAATCAGGATGCAGCTGTACCACGGAGGCCGGTATGTTTATAGAAACAGGCCCCGCCAGAGCCTGACGGATGATAGATGCCTTACTCTTTCCTTTTGCAATCAGAATCAGATGCCGGCTGTGCATAATATCCACAATACCTCTTGTCAGCCCGCCCAGTTCATAATCGTCAGGAACCTGCGTCTCTTCTCTTACTTTTTTCTCAAAAACCGGATCCATCTCGGACACCCATGTATGGCGCTCAAACGGCGTTCCCGGCTGGTTAATGCCTATATGTCCGTTCCAGCCGATTCCCAGCATCTGCAAATCTACACCGCCGCAGTCCGCAAGCCGCTTTTCAAACATTTTGCATTCCCTATCGAAATCATCCGAAAAAGTCGGCGGCATAATAAAATGTTCTTCCGGAATTTCCAGCGGTTTGATCACCTGCTCATGAATCATCGCATAGCAGCTTCCTTTGTATGACCGTTCCAGATTTGTCAGTTCATCCACATTAAATATACGAACCCTGGACGTATCAAAGGGATATTTTTCGTATATTTCCCCTACAATACGGTGCATATTTCCCGTGGTCTTCCCTGTGGACAGTCCGATTACGGCATCCGGTTTTGACAAAATCCGGGAAATAATCCTCCAGGCAGCCGCCACATCAAACGCATGCTCATCCTTCATTACTGTAATTTTCATATATTGCTCATCCTCCTCATATAGCATCAGCCCTTTACAGCCCCCGCTGTCAGGCCCCTGATAATATTTTTCTGCAGGAACAGATAGACAATCAGGACCGGTACGATAATCAATACCACCGCCGCCGCCATCATACCGTAATTAGTTCCCGCCTTGCTGGAAATCTGGTTCAATAAAAGTGTAATTGTGCGGTATTCTTCATAACGCAGGAAAAACATCTGTGTAAACAGGTCATTGTAGCTCCAGAGAAAAGTGAAGATCGCAACCGTTGCAAAACAGGGTCTGGTAATCGGCATAACCACTGTGAAAAAGGTCTGGAAAATATTACATCCTTCCATATAAGCCGCTTCCTCCAAATCCAGTCCTAAACTGTTAAAGAATCCCATCAATACAATGACTGCAAATGTCAGATTGCCAGCTGACTGCGGCAGAATGACGCTGAGCCAGTTCAGCAGATAACTGTCCGTATTGACAATGTTCATGGCATATTCCATACGGAATACAGGGATGATTACCGCAAAAACCGGAAACATCATACTGCCAACCACAAGGGAATACAGCAGATTTCTTCCTTTGAAACGGTATCTGGAAAGCCCATACGCCGTAAAGCCTCCCAAAATCAGAACGATTAACGTGACACAGACCGAAATGACAAGACTGTTCAAGTAAGCCCGTCCAATGTCCATTCGTTCAAACGCCTCAGCGTAGTTGCTTAACGTGAACAGCTCTCCAATCGGCAGGGCAAAAGACTGTGTCCTGATTGCACTTTTTTCTTTAAATGAATTCTGAATCACCCAGAAAAACGGATAAATCGTAGTCAACATCCAAAAAATCAAAACAGCATATGTACCTGCTTTCCCGACTGAAAATTTTTTCTTCATCTGCCCCTCCTCTAATAGTCCTTTTCCTTGAAAACCTTATTGGCAATCATGGCAAATATTACACCCATTACTACAATCAGCAGTGAAATCGCCGACCCATAATCAACATCGCTTGCAATAAAGGTCTGTTTATACATATAAGTACCAAGAAGCCATGACATGTCTTCCGGAAGTCCGTTCGGGAACATCGTCCAGGGCAGATCAAAAATCTTTAATGACCCTGTAATCGCCAACACAATACAAGTGCAGACCGTATTGTAAATCAGCGGCAGTTTGATAAAACGTACCAGTTGGAGCTGATTTGCCCCATCAATTCTGGCAGCCTCATACAATTCTTCCGAAATATTATTAAGCCCCGTTTCAATAATCACAAAGTAAAAACCCACATACTGCCACATAACCGGCAGCATTGCCGTAAAGAGCCAGTGTTTGCTGTCCTTCCAGTCAACGGAACCGGATGCCCCCAAATATGACAGGAAGGAATTCACCATGCCGCCTTTATATAAAAAGATCAGATTAAACATCAAACCCAATGCAGTTGCACTGATTACAATAGGAAAGAAATATACCGTCCGAAAAAATTCCGCTTTTCTTCCTATCCCATCCACCATCAGCGCCAGTGCAACGGAAAAACCCACCTGGAAAACTATTGTACACACCATAAAAATCATGGAATTTTTCAATGCAATGTGAATTTTCGGATCCTTCACCATATTAATATAGTTAAGGTAAAAGGGGGTATTCAAACCCTCGCTTGCCGTTCCAAGCCCATTAATCGTATTGAAACTGTTAAAAATATTCATGAGAAACGGATAATAAAGATAAATGGACATAAATACAAAGGTCGGCAGCACCAATATGAACAACGGCCACTTCTTTTTAAACATCATCGATATCATAGGCATTCCCTCTCCTTCCGGATTTTGCCCGCCATTGCGGTAAATTCCGCATAATATCAGCGGTAAACCGCTTGCGGAATCTGCCGCAAACTACAGTGTGTGTACATATGACAAAATTTTAATTATGATTCATCATGTCAAGCATTTCCTGAATTGCATCCTTTGAAGTTATTTTCTCCGTACATACATTCTTCACATTGCTGAACAGATTATCTCTCACATTTCCTTCCAGAGAATCCTGAACAGCGGGAGAAATGCTGGTCACCCTGCCGTTCATGGCAAATATGGAATCCATAAGTCCGTGCGTTTCCCCTTCAGGCTCCACTGTATTCTTAAGGGCTGTTACCTGTCCGGATACCGCCCACTCAAAGGTTGCCTCATCGCAGGTAAGTGTCTCGACCAGTTTCACACATGCTTCTCTCTTTGCCGGATCGTCCCATGCTTTCCGTGTAATAAACAGTCCGCTGGAAATTCCTCCTATATAATCGGTGGTTTTTCTGTTTCCTTTGGACGGCGGAAATACAGCTATAAAATCATTCGGGTCCGCATTGTCCTCAAACCAAGTCACTCTCCAGGAGCCGTCCAGACAAAATGCCGCCTCATCTGTTCCCATCATCTGTATAATTTCATCATCTGTTGCCGTCAACGTATTATCCGGAAAAAATCCCCTGTCATATAACTCCTTTATATCATCCAGACTCTGTGCCCAATAACCAGCCGCTTCATCATCAATTGACACGGGTATATCCATATGCTTATCCGGTCCGGATGCATTTAACTGTGCATATTCAAACCAATAATGCGGAATCTGCTGTACGGACAGTGCAATCGGTGTATATCCTGCATCCTTGATTTTCTGGCAATCATCCAGGAACTGATCCCACGTGTAATCATCAAGGCTGGGAATTTCCACACCTGCTGCCTCTAACACATTTTTGTTACAAAACAACGCTTCCCAAAATCCTACATGGGGTATGCTGTATACAACACCGTCGTATGGAGACGGAACCAAGAGCTCCTCTTTCATATTGCTTCCGTATTCCGGAAACGCTTCCCGAATCTCCTCTATGGAAACAACCTTGCCTTCCTTGATGAAAGCATCGGAATCCACTCCGTTAAAATAATACAGTACATCCGGTTCCGCATTAGACTGAAAATCGGCCTGAATGGACGCTTTCCATGTCTCATCAGCAGTTCCCGCTGATTCTTTCACCGTATTTCCCGTCTCTTGTTCGTAAATCTCCAGATATTTTTCCAATGTCCTTCTGCCGGCATCTTCCCCGTTGATAAAACTGACAAACGAAATGGTCACCGGCCCTTTCGATGTGTCACCCTCAGCCGTTTCTGCCGCCTCATTTTCTGATGTTTGCTCTTCTCCTGCCGGCGCTGCAGCCGTATCACCGGATTTGGCAGGTTCATCCAGGCCGCAGCCTGCCATGCTTATGCCCAAAAGCCCTGCAAGTACAAGTGACATGATTTTTTTCTTCATATTCATTTCCTCCTGTTCTGCGAATCATGAAAAATTAATATACTCCGCTTCCAGCGAAAGAAATCTCCCTACACTGGACATCCATACTTCTTTATAAGTTGCATTGACATTCTGCGGCCAATACGGAATATCCTCATTCCCCAGCGTTTCAATCCCTACCGGAATCTCCCCTGCCGTTTCTCCTAAAAATCCCGCATACTGCCTGCCGTAACGCTCTCCTACACCGTACTGAAGGCTCTGTGCAAAAGGATTCTTTCCCCAGATCCAGTACAGTTGTTCCCTGCCGATCCGCAAAAGTTCTTCATCAGCAAAATAATGGCCGAGCATCGCCGCCCCCTTTCCCTGTGACAACAGTACTGCATTGTTCCCGCGAAAAGAAAACCATACCGGAAAGTGTCTGATGACATGCATTCCGTCAACATGAATGCCATTCTCCAACTGTTTTTTATAATTTTCTTTCTCAACGCCATATTCCGCCGTAATATGCAGATGTGTAAAAGTTTCCTCATACTCCGGTTCATCCATGCGGTACACGCCTGCCGGAATCATACCGTAGGGCTGTGCAAGCTTCCACAGATATTTAAGATACTCGCCATAACGTTTCATTGCAGTCTCCCATACGGTAAACTTTTCATGCTGCGGCTGGGTTCTGCACAGAAGGATAAGCGCCCTCATAAACTGATGCTCTCTTGACTGATGGTTAAAATGGACTATCTCCTTATGACTCTCATCGCGGTAGAAGAATCCCGTAAAAGGTAACGAAGCTTCCCCTGTTTCCTGGCATTCCAACAGCTTTTCCGCCCATTTCGCTGCATCCAGCGCATAATTCTTTTCTCCGCACGCCATGTAAATACAGGAAGCAGAAAGGCTCATCAATGCATAATATTGTGCCTGGCTGGAATTATAAGTATGCTCAAACATCTCCGTGAGACAGACACCGTTTTCCTCATAGTCCCTGACTGCAAACGCATAGTCTTCCTTCGCTGCGCGCAGGCTTCCCCATGCAAGTTCCCTATCCGTGCTTTTCAGAACACATGCTGCGTATGCCTCTACTGCTGCGAACGAAAAATTATCAAAAGAATGGTTCCCGACGCGCACCTCAATATCATCCATATCCCCTGCCAGCCCATTGGTGATTCTGGTACCTCCGGCACTGGTTGCCCGATAACCATCTCCGAATCTTGTGCGCAGACAATAGTCCAATCCCCACTGCGCTTCCTCCGCAAGACGCCGGCGCAGTATATCCGTCTCCGGCAGCCTGTCCATGACTTCCAGAAGTGCAAATACCACTTCCCCTGTCTGCACTGCCTGTTGGGAAATGTCTCCCGCATCATGCCAGCCTCCCGCAAAGTTCATTTCCAGTCCATTGTGCCGTGCGATCATATCCAGATGACAGGATTGATGCTTTCCCCAGACTACGGTTCCGCATCTTTCACAAAAAATGAAATTCAGCGCTTTCCACACAGGCTCTTCCCAGATTGTTGCCCCAACAGGGAAAACTTCACTCTTCAGGCTGCCAGCTTTAATGTAATAATTACCTTCTTTTTCCAGGTCAGAGAAATCCAGAATGCCGAATTTTCCCAATTTGTTTTGCATCCACTGTACTTCTCCCTGATAGCAGTCCGAACCGTTATCTGCATTGACAACCGTAAATACGCCGATATCCGGATTGGAAACAAGTGCCGTCTTATTTCCGGCGGTAAAATATCCTGCCGTGGAATAAACAATACGGTCTTTTGCACTCTCCCAGCCCTTTTCCTTTTCTGCATTCTCCACCTTTTCCAGCCAGATATTGCGAAACTCGTAAGTCATGCGATCGTCCATACAGGTTTCTCTGCCCGTCAGGTTTACATAAAATTTAACAGCCGTGATACAATCTCTGGGCATCGCTTCAAATTCCCAATAGCAGTCGTTCCACTCTCCATTCCTCGGATGAAACATGGAATCGCCCTCTCGCCTATATATATCAGGAACCGCAACCTCTCCTTCATTGCAGATTCCTACATTCATGTACACAACCCGTGCCCCATTTACCGCTGGCCGAACCTGAAAATGCAGCCTGTTATATCCCCGCCAATCCTCCCTCGGTATCCGGAACAAGACAACCGCGTCACCGAAATTACAATAATCCCCATCAGCCGGAGCGCCTTTGGGCCATTGATCTGCCCGCAGCGGCGCGCTGATCTGCAAAATGCCTTCCTCTCTGACCTGCAGACCGGTCTGTTCCCCGCACTCCGGTATATACGGGCGCTCCTCGAAAGTAAACAAGGCTTTCTTCTCTGTTACCGGCTTTCCTTCATATGCCGATTCCAGCGCCTTCTCTTCGTGCAAAGGAAGCGGCATATGCACATACATGCTTTCCCTAATCTCTTTTTGCAGCTGTTCTCTCATACTTTATGCTCATTCCTTTCTTTTCGCCCGCTGTTATGACATCCGACACTCCTGCCTGTGCACCGCAATCGGCAGTGCCGCCGCTCCCAGCAAGCCGATGAATTCAGGATTCAACTTCGATATCTTTATTCCTTTTATCACCGTACACATAATATCCGGGTTCAGCCATCTTCGCATATGTTCCAGTAAATATCCATCCCTCACACAGCCGCCGCCAAGGATAATCATTTCCGGATCCAGAGTCTTTACCAGATTCATTATCATGCAGGAAAGACTTTTTGCAGCATAATCCAATATCTGAACAGGAATCTCCTCTCCCAGCTTTGCCCTTTCATACAACTCGGCAACCGATACCAGATCTCCCTGCGGACTGAGCTGCTTGCGAATGCCATATTTATGAGCCATTTTAGAAAATCCATAACCGGATACAGCGCCTTCAATACACCCTTTTCTTCCGCAGATACAGATATCTTCACTCTGCAAGTCCGACACCGTATGTCCAATCTCACCTGTATCGTTCCGGCTGCCCCTTAGAATCCTTCCGTCCACCACGAACCCGGCTGCCAGCCCTGTCCCTACGTTGAGATAAATAAAGTTCTCACTGTCAATCCCATCTCCAAAAATCATCTCCGCCGTCGTTGCACTCTTTACATCATTGTCGATCCACACCGGAATCCGCAAAATATCCTGCAGCAGTTCTGACAGCGGTATTGGCTCTGATACTGCCTTAGGATGCATGGAAACCCACATACCGTTCCTGTAATCCACGGTTCCGACTATGCCCACACCGGCTCCCTTTATGTCTCCCTCCGCTCCAACAGTCTCCATATAATCTTTCAGACTGTCCTTCAGTACCCTTACTGCTTCCGCCTCGGTCCTGCATCCACTGGGATACCGTTTTCTGCGAAGAATATTCCCCTGTGCATCCACTTCACCAATTAATAGCTTTGTTCCGCCAAAGTCCATCCCCAGATAAGTGTTTTTCTTTTCCGTCTTTTTGTCCTCCTTTCACAAAAAGTTTTATCGTTAAGATATCTTGAGTATATGATGTAAACGTTTACATGTCAATAAGATAATAATTTTATTTCATTTTTTAGGTATCTTGCACAATAATATTTTGAATAATATGTGTATTTTCCATATACTTCTTGCATTTTTATGTTTAACCTCTTATAATTTGAATAAGTAAACATCATGGTTCTATTTTATGAAAATCATGTAAATCATTTTCTGAAAAATAAAAAGGAGCTTCCATCCATGAAAACCCCTGCTACCATTAAAGATATTGCCCGCGCCAGCGGTGTATCCATAGCTACCGTGTCCCGTGTTATTAACGGTACCGCACCTGTACTGCCGGAAACGCGGCAGAGAGTGGAGGAAGCGATAAGGAAACAGGATTATACTCCAAATGCCCTGGCAAAAGGGCTCGTTTCCAGACGCACAAGCAGTATTGGCGTTACGATCCCCGACATTTCCAACCCCTATTTCTCCAGCCTGTTTTGTGAAATAGAAGCAACTGCCCACCAAAACGGATTTTCTGTATTCCTGTTCAACACCATGTTTTCCTCCCGGCTCTCCCGCCGCCCGCGGAATTTTAAGGAACAGGACTATTTTCAAATGCTTCTTGAGTCGCAGGTTGCAGGTGCTGTAATTGCCGGCGGGCAGCTGGATCTGTCCGCACCCGATCCGGAATATCAGGAAGCTCTTCGTAAACTGTCACAATGTGTTCCCCTCGTCATACTCAGCGACCCTGTTCCAAATGTCACAGCCGTGTATCTGAACCGTGAGGAAAATACCGGCATGGTGCAGGCCATAGAATATCTCGCCTCTTTAGGGCATAAGAACATTGCCTTTCTGGGCGGTGAAGCCGGGATCACCATCACCGAAAGCAGGCTGAAAGTCTATAAAGATACCCTGCTCCGATTAGGACTTCCCGTCAGTCCGGATCTGATCCACCTGTCTGACTACTATGTGACAGACGGTTATACCGCTGCCCGCAGCCTGATCCAAAACCAGGCTCATGCCAGTGCCGTGCTGGCTGTCAACGACAATGTTGCACTCGGCGCACTCCGTGCTTTCTCTGAAGCCGGCATACAAGTTCCTGCGCAAATTTCCATAATAAGCTGTGAAGAATTTCCCATGGCATCTTACTATACCCCCAGCCTGACCACCGTAAAACGGCACAGCGACCTGTTCGGCCACACCGTCATACAAACACTCCTTTCCGTGATCAGGAAAAAGGAAATCGGCAGGATTCCGACCATTACATCCCAGCTGGTGGTTCGGGAAAGTACCGCGAGGTGGGATGCAGCCAATAGAATGTAAACGTTTTCTCTCCATTCCCTGATTCCTGTACACGCATACGTATTGCCATCTTAGGATAAAGAAGTTGCAACCACTTTGCAAATACTATAATATAAAGCATGAAAGATTCTTAAGTAAGAACGGAAAGAAACGAGGTATTCCTATGACAACCAACGAAAAAGCACTGGAACTGCACAGACAATGGCAGGGCAAGTTAGAGACAGTCTCCAAGACGCCTGTTAAGACACGGGAGGATTTATCCCTGGCCTACACACCAGGTGTGGCGGAACCCTGTAAAGTCATTGCCCAAGATAAAGAAGCCGCTTACACCTATACCTGGAAATCCAACACCGTCGCCGTGGTATCAGACGGCAGCGCGGTTCTCGGTCTCGGCAATATCGGTCCCCATGCAGCCATGCCTGTGATGGAAGGTAAAGCAGTCCTGTTTAAGGAGTTTGGCGGCGTCAATGCAGTGCCAATCTGTTTAGACACCCAGGACACCGAAGAGATCATCAAAGCAGTCACTTATCTGGCCCCCGGCTTTGGCGGCATCAATCTGGAAGACATCAGCGCCCCCCGCTGCTTTGAAATTGAAGAGCGTTTGAAAAAGATTCTGGATATCCCGGTTTTCCACGATGACCAGCACGGCACGGCTATTGTGGTACTGGCCGGCATCATCAATGCCCTCAAAGTAGTAAACAAACAGAAGGAAAACTGTAAAGTGGTAGTAAACGGGGCAGGCAGCGCCGGCGTGGCTATCACAAAGCTTCTTCTGACCTACGGGTTTCCCAACGTGATCATGTGTGATAAGGTGGGAATTGTCGGTAAAGATACCGAAGGTCTCAACTGGATGCAGCAGAAAATGACGGAAGTGACAAACCCCAATAACGAGAGCGGCTCACTGGCAGATGCCCTGAAAGGTGCAGATATCTTCGTAGGTGTTTCCGCTCCTAATATTGTAACACCCGATATGGTATCTTCCATGAACAAGGATTCCATCCTCTTTGCCATGGCCAACCCCGTACCGGAAATCATGCCGGATGCCGCCAGGGCCGCAGGTGCACGGGTGGTTGGTACCGGACGTTCCGACTTCCCCAACCAGGTCAACAATGTGGTTGCCTTCCCCGGAATCTTCAAAGGCGCTCTGGAAGGACGCGCAGTGCAGATTACAGAAGAGATGAAGCTGGCAGCCGCCCACGCCATCGCCGGCCTTGTACCGGAGGACAAGCTGAGCGAAGACAACATCATGCCGGAAGCCTTTGATCCTCAGGTAGCAGAAGTGGTAGCCGCCGCCGTGAAGGCACATATTAAATAATGGACTGGCACGGTAAACCCTACTATTCCCTGGACGCCTACTGCAAGAATACCTATGGGGAAAAACTATATAAGATTGCTCTGAACGCCGGGTTTACCTGCCCCAATCGGGACGGTACGCTTGGAAATAACGGCTGTATTTTCTGCAGTGCCGGCGGCAGCGGCGAATTCGCTGTGGACAGTCTGGACTATCCTTCCGTCCGGGCACAGCTGGATGCAGGCAAGGCTCTTTTTCATCATAAAAAGACAGGACAGCGCTGCATCGCATACTTCCAGGCCTACACCAATACTTATGGCCCACTGCCCTATCTTCAGCAGATTTATGAGGAAGCTCTTGCTGAACCCACAGTAGCCGGCATCTCCATCGCCACCAGACCAGACTGTATGCCGGATAATGTACTGACCCTATTAGTCAATCTTCAGAGAAAGTTCCCTGACAAGTTTGTCTGGATAGAACTGGGATTACAGACTATTCATGAGAAAACCGCCCGTCTTATCAGGCGCGGCTATCCTTTGTCAACATATGACAGATGTGTCAATCACTTGCAGGAAATTGGCATCCCCGTCATCACACACGTGATTCTCGGTCTTCCTGACGAAACACCAGAACAGGTGTTACAGACTATCACACACTTGAATGGCATCGGCACCTGGGGAGTTAAATTACAATTGTTACATATTTTAAGAGGCACAGATCTTGCCTCTCTGTATGAGAAGGGAACCTACCTTCCCCTCACGCAAGAAAGTTATACGTCACTGCTCATCCGCTGCCTGAAACACCTGTCCCCTGAGATTGTGGTACACAGGCTCACCGGTGACGGCCCCCGTAATCTCCTGCTGGCCCCTCTGTGGAGTCTGGACAAGCGACATGTACTGAACACACTGCACCATGCCATGAAACAGCAGGGCGCCAGACAAGGCTCAAACTATGAAAGGCTCACACCATGACACATGACCCCTTGACCCTCTATAAACTGATTGTTCTCTATATGCTGGACCGTGTCACCTTCCCTTTGACCAAGGCTCAGGTAGGCGACTTTATCTTAGAGCGGGAATATACCACCTTTCTGACCTTACAGCAGATTATTGCGGAACTGATCGACACAGAGCTGATTGTTGCCAGATCCCACCGCAACCGCACTTATCTGGAAATCACCGAGGAAGGACGTTCTACGCTGTCCTTTTTTGGCAATCGCATAAACGACTCCATCAAGGAGGATGTGTCTTCCTTTTTCAAAGATCATGAAATGGAGATGCGTAACGAGGTATCCGTTCTGGCCGATTATTACAAATCCACTTCCGGCGAATATGAAGCGCATCTTATGGCAAAGGAAAAGGACGTGACCATGGTGGAAATCACCTTGTCCGTCCCCGATGAAGATACTGCCGGCGCCATCTGCGCCAACTGGCAGAAGAATAACCAGGATATCTACCAGTATCTTGTTTCCAAATTATTCTGACTGTTATTTCACAGCCCCCAATCCTATGTCTGCCAGGTCAATTGCCTGACTCCTAATGCTGCCTGATCACTTCACTCCAGCTGGAGATACCGATGACTGGCAGCAGATAATCTGTATATTGTGCACATTCCGGCGTGTCTATATATTTATATACCGTATAGAGAGATTTGGGCGCACCTCCTGGATCATTGATTCCCAGGGCGAGTCCCTGCTGCACCTCCACGGACGCATCTGTCTGCCGGGATAACAGCACACTGTCTATGTACTGATTGGCCTCGATAATCTTGTAGGCATAAGCAAAGGACGCCGCCTGCAGATCCTGACCTGCTGTGGAAGTATAACCCATCTCACTTAAAATCAGATGCCGCACCTTGCCGTCGTCGGTAAGCATCTCCGGCTTTTGCAGATAATTGGTAAGCACATGGATGTTCTTGATAGTGAGCACCGGTGTGTTTTCTGACTCCGTCACATAGGACGCCGCTTTGCTGCTCAGACTCCATGCTTTGGCACTGGTCAGCGGATAATTATACGGATGCTGTGCCAATCCCCAGTCTATATTGCCGCCATTCTTGATATTTCTGTTAAATTCGTCCAGAATCTCCTTTGACCCATAGCCATTGTTAGAATACAGGCTCTTGCCCCACTGCTGGTCTAAAGAAATATACACCCTGGCATTGCCGTTCACACTGACAATCGCATTGTAGAAAATTCGGAACGGTTTGGCAAATTCTTCCACGTAACTTTCCGTATCCATGTATTCTATATAATTCCATTCACTTCTGGCATTGATCTCATTGCTGATAACCCAGTTCATAACAGTACCATGCCCGGTACCGGAATACCGGGATGCCAGAAACGAGCCTATGGCCGCCATATATTCCGTACCGGAATCATCTGTCCCGTTAAATGCGTAATAAAGAGAACGCTTGTTACCGGAGCGGGCCTTGGGATGAATCAACTGTGTATGTCCCGGGGCCATATCATTTAAAATAATAGCTGTTGTTGTAATACCTTTATTGGACAGTGTGGTGAACACAAAATCATACTCTGAGATAGCCTGTCCGTTAAAAGCATAAGTTCTGCCATTGTAATTATAGTAAATAGTGGGATAGACGGCCATGGTTGTTTCCCCCAGAATCTTACTCATGGGAATGTTATAGGCCGCATGTTTAACGCCCAGATCATCCAGTTCCGTACCTCTTAGTTTATTCGGATCCACCAGAAGTCCTTTCTTGGATTTGGTGTTTCCAAAAGAAGGCCTGTACTTGGCAATGGCTTCCGGGTTCGTGATATAGCGGGGCCTGCTGACCGCCATAAACTGGCCGTCCTTCTTGATGGCCACCACAAACTTGGAAAACAGTCTGGAACTGGCAGAGTTATAGTTCAGATTGACCGAAAAGGTCAAATCTACATCCTTCGGCTCCTCAATAATATATTCTTCACCGGTCAATTCCGTATCATAAGTCTTTTCTTCAAAAAGATAATAGTAACCGTCATCACTGATCGCCAACCCTTCGGCTGACATCGTCACATCCACCTTCCCTGTATCCGTATTGATCAGACAACTTTCTATGGTGGCAAAATCAAGTGCATTCTCCTCCGTAATCTCCACCGGCTTTGGTCTCTTCTTCACACCGTCCAGCATGAAACGTGCCGCATCCACCAGGGCTTTAGAAGTGCCTTTGCCGGCATTTCTCTGAAGATGTTCCTTCTGGTGGGCGATCTTACTGTGTCTGGCAAGTTCCACTGCCTCTGTATGTACCATGGCTTCCACCACAGCGCTCTCTGCCTCAAGTTTCTTCAGATGACGCTGCATGCCAAAGTTGATGCCCGCTCCCGCAAGCGCAAGCACCAGGATACAGGCTGCCAAGATGCCTGCTTTCTTTTTCAACTTTTGAGCATCTTTCCTTTTACCGGACTTCCCGGTCTTCTGACTCTTACTGCCTGTGGGCTTCACCTCTTCCTTACGATTCCCGCCTGGAGATTTCCCTGCCCTCTTATTCTTCCCCTTCTCTGCTTCTGTTTTTACATCGGCATTTTGGGGCTCAGCTGCTGCTTCTGTCTCCGACTCCGCATCTTCTGATTCATCCGCTGCTTCTATTCCTGCTTCCACATCTGCCTCTGTCCCTGCCTCCGCATCTTCCGATTCATCCGCTGCTTCTATTCCTGCTTCCACATCTTCCGCATCTGCCTCTGTCCCTGCTTCCGCATCTTCTGCCACTTCCATATCGTCTGCTTCTTCCACGTCTTCCAGTTCTTCCGCTTCCATGTCTTCCGGCATACACAGGGCTTCAACTTCTTCAAACGCTGCTGCCAGCAGATCCTCGTCCTGATCTTCTCCGAGTTCTATAATCGTGATTTCGGCTCTTGTAACCTTACTGCCCTTAAGTTTCGCGGATTTTTCACCTTTTTCCCGTTCCTTTTCTTCCCGGCTTTGGGCTTTGAGCCTGGCCTTTTTGGCTTTTGTCTTCTTTTTATTCTCAGCCACTTTTGCCTTATCAATGGTCCTTTTTCTCTTCTTTTTCTTTGATTCGCCCGCTCTGTCTGTATTCTGCATGTAACGTTTCCTTTATCCGTTCCCTATGATTCCCATAATCTGTGCATCTATACCCTTACAAAAAAACCGCCTCCTGAAATTTGCAATCAGGAAGTGGCCATGTAACTAAACTTGCACGCATTATTTTCTTCACCAGATTTCCCATATATAAACAAAATTTTACATAGCCATTATACTGTATGGAACGTAACAAATTCAATAGTTTTCCGCATTTTTCCTAAAACTTCTATATCTAGTCAAACAAAATCTCATCCACCGTCACAAATTCATACCCCTGCTCCTGTAAAATGTCAACAATCTGAAGCGCCGCCGTCACACTGGATTTATACTCATCGTGCATGAGTATAATGGAATTTTCCCTGGTCTTTTTCGTGACCCTCTGCACAATACCCGACACGTCATCGCTGCACCAATCCATGGGATCCACTGTCCAGAGCACCGGGAACATCATCAGCTCCGTCTCAAAGCTTTTATCCCAGCTTCCATAAGGCGGTCTGACATACTGCGTCTCCTCCCCTGTGAGTTCGGTGAGCACTTCACTGGTCTGAATCAGTTCTTCTTTAAATTCTTCTCTGTTGCCCTGTCCAAGCTGAATGTGATTATAGGTATGGTTGCCTACCAGATGCCCTTCATCCTGCATCCGCTTAATCAGCTCAGGGTAAGCCTGAGCCTGCTTCCCCAGCACAAAAAAGGAAGCCTTCGCTCCCCTCTCTTTCAGTCCGTCTAAAAGCTGCTCCGTATAATAGGGATGCGGCCCATCATCAAAAGTAAGGGCAATCTTGGGACTGTTCTCCAACGCTTCTTCCTTATATATAACACTCGTTATATAACTATTGACTTCCTGCAATGTTTCTTCCTGTATCATCATACCAAATATCCCGGTCACAACCGCTCCTGCCAATAGCACTGTACCTGCAATGATTCTGCCTCTCACATCCATTGTCCGCAAAACCCCCGGCCATCTTTTCCCGTCGCAGTTCCGCCCCTGGCTTCCCTGCAACTTCTTCCCTATCAATATATGCGCCTGCTCTTTGACTAATTCTGTTTCCTGCCTTTTCACGCCTCCTGATCCAAGCATAAATTTTATGCTATATATATCCGAAAAGCCTTGGTATATCCTTCTTCAGCACAACAGTCCAGTTCCAGCCTGCCGCCATGCATCCTGACAATCTGTGCGGCAATCCCAAGTCCCAGACCTGTTCCGCCCTTGGTGCCGCGGGCTTTATCTCCTCTTGAAAAGGGTTCAAAGATATGCTCTGCAAATTCCGGATCAATCTGTTCTCCATCATCTGCCACCGTGATCATTCCTTCTCGCAGTCGCACCAATACCCTGCCAGACTCTTTGCCATAACGCACTGCGTTGGTGAGAAGATTACCGATGGCTCTGCTCATTTGAACCGAATCCATCTCATAAGGCACCGCTTCTTCCGGAATTTCCAGTTTTAGTTCCATGCCCCTTTCTTCAAAATCCGCATAAAGGAGAGCCACATTCTCCCGCAGGAGTTCTGCCAGATCTCCCTGTTGTCTAGTAAGCACATATCCTTCACTGCCCAGTTTCACGTACTCAAATAACAGAGTTACCAGCTCATCCATCCGCATGGATTTCGTATAGATAGAATCCAGATAGGCCTGCTGCTTCTCCCCGGGCACCACACCTTCTGCCAGCGCCTTGCTGTAACCGCAGATCGTGGTGATAGGAGTCTTAATGTCATGTGCAATATCCGACAAAAGCAGATTTCTCTTGCGCTCATAAGTCAGCTGATGCCCTTTCTCTTCCTCTAAAAGTTCATTGACTTTAACAGTCACTATTCTATAATACCAAACCGCTCCTGCCGCATAAGGCAGTAAGCTAAATCCAAGCAGGAACAAGAATACTGCGATGAGCAGCATCCTCAAAAGAATCCCCCACTGTCCACTATACAGAGGAGAATTAATATTAATCTGCAAAGATTCGCCCATTCCCCGGCTAAGACTGTGTTGTACCCATTCTGCCGCACCGTGCGGAAGCAAATCAGCCGCAAAATACAATAGCATCTGTATTATAAATACAAAAATATTTCCGTTTCCCGTAATCTGTATCTGCTGATAGTCCAGAAGCATCGCCAAAGAAGGGAATATCACACGTCGATAGAGGATGCTGATCAGTTCCCCGCTGACATAGATTACCAACATGATAATCAGAAATCTTTGTATGAGATACCATTTTAGCTTCTTTTTCTGCATTTGCCTCCCCTTGTCCGCTTTTATCATTTCATATGTTATTCTTTTCCAGGCGATATCCCAGTCCACGAATCGTAGTGATATACTCTCTGCCGTCATGATCCAGTTTCGTCCTTAATTTGGAGATACATACCATCACATTATTGTCGGACAGCATATAGGATTCTTCCCAGCCCTGCTCAAACAACTGCTGCTTCGTAAAGACCTTTCCGGGATTCTCCATAAAAAGTTTCATAATCTTAAACTCTACGGAAGTCAGTTCAATGGGCTGATTATCCCGATATAACAGACAGGCTTCCAGATCCAGCCTTAACGCTCCCACAACCAATTCACCGCCGTTTTGTGACTGGCCAATCCCCGCTCCCAGCGTATAGAAGCGCCTTATATTGGAATTAACTCTTGCCACTGCTTCCAGTGGCACAAAGGGCTTCACAATATAGTCATCTGCCCCCAGGTCAAGTCCCAGAATTTTATCCGAATCACTGTTTTTGGCAGATAACATAATCACCGGTATATTACTGTTCTCACGCACATTGCGTAACACCCGATATCCATCAATCCCCGGCATCATGATATCTAAAATAACCAGATCAGGCTTCGCTCTTTTACATACCTCCAGCGCTTCCATGCCGTCAGCCGCTTCCACCACTTCATAGCCGTCCTTTTCCAGGTACAGGCGCAGTACATCCCGGATTTCCGCCTCATCATCCGCCACCAATATCTTATATGCCATACGCATCTCCTTCTGAAACATCCATGTGATATGCGACACGAGATTCGAAAATCCGTGTCTGCCATCACCCAGTCTCCATGCAACTGTTTCGACTGTCCTAAATCACATTCACACTGCCGCCATTCCCTCTGCTGAGCCTGCGGTATAAGGCTGCACCGGTCAGTTGTTGATAAGGCTGCACATAGAACACCTCTGCGATACCACATGTTATCGTTCCCAGGAAATGCCACAAAATAAAGGACAGATCCAACAAAAGCGCTTTCCATTTATGCCCGTACATCATATCACTGCTCATCTGCAGCGCACTCTTGTATTCCATATCAGGGTGTTCTGCCATGATATAAGATACCATCCGATATTGATATTTCTTGTAGATGCCGGGAATGATGAACAGCAGCGCCCACAGCATAATCTGCAAATCCCGGTGAAACAGTGTCCTTACTATATTTTTATAAGAATGATCAAATCCATACGTGATTTCTTTCACTTCTGCCTTATCATCCACACTCTTTAACATAAAGCGGCAGGCACCCACACTGAACGGATTGAACAGGAGTATATCCACCGCCAAAATAATCGCAAATCCTGTCAGGAATATTGCCAGTAAAATAATGCCCCCTATCACACCCGCTACAATCGTCCACGCGCCAAGCTGCATCTCATTCTTGGACGTATCTATTTTAATAAAATAATGCTTCTTCCCAGACGTTTCCTCTCCTGATCCGCTTTCCTTCCCATCGTATTCCGTCTCCTCCATGCCCTCTGCATCTTCCGATACGACTTCCCTGCTATTTCGCCCAATACCTGTTGTTCCCACACCGCCGCCTAATAATAACATCAGAGCGGCCACCAAAACAATCTTCCAATAATTTCTCTGTAAAGCTTCCTTCGCCTGTGCCTTCAGTTCTGCTCTCATCCATACCATTTGGCATCCCTCCACATATTACTCCTCTATCCGGTCTGGCCGGAAGACATGATTTCGTTGTTGATGTCAGGATAGCACGCCTGGTTTAAAGAAAAAGCAGGAAAAGCTTAACGTAAACTTAAAACAAAATACATAGCCACGCCTCAATCCCTGCCCAAATCCATATGCTGCAGATACAAGTCTTCAAATTCTGCCTGTTGTGCCAGATTCATGCTCCTCACAGAGGAAAGCCCCGCCTCCAACAATCTTATATCCATGGTCTGCCTGTATAAGTCCCTGCCGATTCGGAATGCTCCCTCTAAAGAGGTGTTCCCAACCGCCTGCACGCTGCCCCGCATATGCTCCGGCAGCAGACCAATGGCAAAAGCAGCTTCCACATCCAGATAATAGCCGAATCCGCCCGCCAAATATACCTTCTCGATTTCCGGTCTGCCCATCTTCTCCCACAGAATCTCCGCACCGGCCCTTACAGCCGCCTTAGCCATCTGCAATGCCCGGATATCCTGATTCCTGAGGAAGAACTCTCCCTGGGGTGTACGCACGTGAATCCCCTCATTAAAATAAGGATCTGCCAGAAGACCTGTTGCATCCAATATCCCTTTCCTTTTCAGCGAAGCTGCGACCGCTATCATATCCGTCCCTACCACCGCTTTCTCCGTCCCCCCCTCGAAGGCCGGCCCTGCCGCAGTGGCAGTCACCATCAGGCTGCTTCCATCGGTAATTGCCATCTCGCCGTTTGTTCCTAAGTCAATAAGCAATCTTACCTTTTTAGCCTGCCCCGTCACACATTTCCGTGCATCCTGCTTCCCCTTAGGCACGCACAACATCCCCAGAACATACAATCCCGCCACAATATCGCCCCCTACAAAGGCGCTGATACCAGGTGTTATGTAAAGAGGAATGCCAAAAGGTCCTTCACACCGCTGCAGCCCGATCTCCACAGGTATAAACGGGCTCTTTCCCAGAGACGATACATCATATCCCATCAGCAAATGCCCCATTGCGGTATTTCCCGCAATACAGATACATGCAATCGTTTCCGCTCCTGCCGCCCGTATAAACTGCCCCACTCCCCGTTCCAGCACTTCCCATACACACTGTCTTAGTTCTTCCCTGTATCCGTCACAGGAGGCCTGGATTCTTGACAGCACATCTGCCCCAAACTTTCTTTGAGGATTCATCCCGCAATACGTATCAACTGTCTCTCCAGTATCCATATTTCGCAGCTGCATGGCTATGGTGGTGGTTCCCAGGTCTACGGCCACTATATGAGAATCCCTGGACACCTGGTCAGAATCTGTATTCGTTTCTATCATAATACCTGTATTTATAACAGCCGCTTTTTCATCTCCAATCCGCTCCCCCAAATTACTGCCGCCATCAGATTGTATAACATCCCATTTTCTTTTTTCTGTATATTCTGTAGGATGACCTATGCAGTCAATATCAGACGACAGTTCTATCATCTCCGTTACAATAGCAATTTCTTTCTCTTTTGGAAACATGAATTTAATGACACAATCGTTTTTCGGCTTTGTTAGACAGGACAGACGATATCCCTTCCTCAGTTCCTCCGCTTCCAGGCGGCCTCTCTCCAATGGTGTGGGCAATGGCGCGCCCTGTATAAACTGTACCATACATCTGCCGCAATCTCCCCTTCCACCGCAGAAACTACCTTCCATCAGATTATTTTGCAGCAAAGTTGACATAAGTGTCATAGATGTATCATGTGTCAGAATTCTGTTTTTTCCCAAACTTCCATCTATTTCTCTATTCTGTTTTTCATCATCAATAACAATTGTAACTTTAATTTTTTCAGACAAATTGATTTTTCTCCTCATCGTAGTGATAATCAATACCTGCCAGTTTTTCGTCTACTTCAGCCCGGTCTATATCCAAATCATCACACAATGCCGCAAGACTTGGATAAAAATCACGCAGTTTTAAATTGATAAAGCTTAATAACATCACAGGGTCCTTGGGTACCATACCATTGTCCTCTCTTTCCTCAACTATCATATCACGCTGACCATGCCGAATCCCAGGTCAGTGCAGATACCGCCTGACGGCATCTCTAACCCACTACTCTAATTTCATCTCTACCGTATACCGACTCCCATCACTTGTAACCTGTGCCATGCTGCCGCATACCAAGGGCATCATAGGAGGCAGGTGTCCAATATCCAGATCCATGAGAACCGGCACCTGATACTGATAAAGCATTTCACAAACCGCCTGGTAATGGTCAATCCCAAAGTCTTCCGCTCCCATGCCGTTTAATGGTCTGCCAATTAAAAAACCACTGCAATTCTTAAACCATCCTGCATGTTCCATCTGCCACATGGCACGGCGGATGCCCATGAGATTTAAATCACAGGCCTCTAAGAACCAGAGGATTCCATCCCCCTTATATTTTTCAACAAAGTCTGATACCTTGTCATATTTTGTCCCAAGCAGATTCACCAGGCAATCCATACACCCTCCCAGCAATCTGCCGGACATCTGTATCTGTACCCTAGCTTCGGTCTGCACATCACTGCCGGACGCCGCTGTCTTGCCTTCTTCCATATGCCCAGGCCCGCCTGTCCAGTCTCCTGTTCCTTTTGCCTTCGTCTGTCCATAAGCAGGTCCAGGCGCCTTCCCCTTATCCCGCAGGCTCTCCACATTCGTCCCGCCGTCAGGCAGCCAATATCTGATTCTGGAATGTTCCGTCAGATGATACGGCGCAAAGGGATTCTCCTCACTTTTTAAAGATTCCCTCTCCCACATATCGTATCCTTCCAAAGTCAACTTCTCTCCCCGCAGAACAGCCAGAGCATCCTCCAGCGCCTGGTGCCTCGGCTCCATGCCAAAGGCCGCCGCGCAAGGACCATAGACTGATGCCGTGTCGCACAAGGTTGCCAGAAGAAACGTCATATTGGTGTTATCAGAGTATCCCATATACCACTTGGGATCTGCTCTGCCAATCCTCTCGAAATCCACGTAGTCTAATATTTCACACATCAGCTCGCCGCCGCCGCAGGAAATCAAACAGTCACTGTCCGGCGCACAATAATATTCCGTCAGTTCCTCACCGCACAGTGCCGGTTTATTGCTGATACCAACGCCCTCCTCCACATAACAGTTAGGTCCAAACTTTAACTGGTATCCCTCCTGTTTCCACTTCTTCTGGGCATTTAAGAAGCCAGCCTTGTACGGCTCACTGGCACAGCCAAAAGAAGGGGCCACAAAGGCAATCGTCCCATGATTCTGTAAAAACCGAGGATATTTCATATCATTCTCCTTTCATCCCTTGCTTCCAGGCAATGTCCCCTTTTCCATCCCTTATAAAATACCACAAACAAGACCATATGACCAGTCAGCATTATACACAAATAACAGCCTGCCGACGCAGGCTGCCTTTCTTTCCCTCTCAGAATATAAAACAATTAAATAACACCAGTTCTATAATTTAACATCCCCGTTTGCGGGATTATCCAACAACTTTCCCTCCTCTGTAAATCTTGATCCGTGACAGGGACAGTCCCAGGAGTGTTCCGCCGGATTCCACTTCAGTGCACATCCCAGATGCGGGCATCTTGGCGTTGTGGGCGTCAGCAGATTCACAAGCGATTCTGCCGCATTACACAACAATTGTTTTTTGAAAATACTCCGCCCGGGATCAAACACTGCCGCATAGGGATTCTCAATCCCCTGCACCAGATCTGCCAATAGCATCGCCGATACCATAGCGGACGTTATTCCCCATTTTTGAAATCCTGTGGCCACATAGCATCCCGGCATAGACGGGGAATAGGAACCAATATAAGGTGCTTCGTCCAGCGGCATGCAGTCCTGCGCCGCCCAACAGTACTGCTCCACAGCATCCGGATAATACTGCCCGGCAAATTGACGAAGTTCCTGCCAGTTTCCTCCCCGCTTTCCAGTACGGTGACTGCTGCCGCCAACTAAGAGGAAATCCTTATAACCGCGAAAAGAAAGACCCTTTCTGTCCTCATCCACATACATGCCTTCCATCTGTGGCGCCTGCTTTAGCGCCAGCACATAAGAGCGATGCTGATATAGTTTCAGAAAATAACAACCGTGTTTATTATCTATCGGGTAATGCGTGGCAAAAATCACCTGCTTATAAGCAATCGTCCCCTGATCAGTGACTGCTTTGCCCGGCATAAGCTGCGTGACAAAAGTATGCTCGCAGATATTTAAATCCTTCGCCACCCCAGCCAGAAATTTTAACGGATGAAACTGTGCCTGACCCCGCATCATAACTGCCCCCGCTGTGGCAAAGGGCAGCTCCGGCGTCTCCACAATCTCATCCGTAAGCCCAAGCAGACGGTAACAATCCGCCTCCTGTTCCAATTTCTTC
The DNA here is from genome assembly GCA_910577735.1 of uncultured Lachnospiraceae bacterium. Taxonomy (GTDB): domain Bacteria; phylum Bacillota; class Clostridia; order Lachnospirales; family Lachnospiraceae; genus UBA3282. The sequence goes on along the minus strand of CAJTOO010000018.1, from coordinate 36,839 downwards.
CTGTCATCCACGGAATAGACAAAGGATTTCTTCTCTATAAAATCACACGCGTAATGTTGTGCCAATTCCGCATATTTTAAAACCGCCCTCTGGTTGGCCTCCAGATACAACCTGGTCTTTTCCAGGCCCATATGCCGCATCATCTTCGAATAAATCAATCCATGCTGGGCTGTAATCTTCGCTGTGGTATTGCCTGTCACCCCATGGCAGATTTCCTCTCCCTCCACCAGCAGATAATCCATGCCCCGCTCTTTTATAAAGTGGGCACATAGAATCCCTGTGATACCGCCGCCAATAATCAGCACATCTGTCTTCACATCCCCTGCCAGTTTCTCAAAGTGCGGCAAAGCCGCAGTCTCACGCCAAACAGAATCCATCATTTCCTCCATTTAATAACATATGAAATAGCATATGCTTTTCATGAAAAAATATACATTCTGTCGGATTCAGACGGCGGCTTACCTAGACAACCTTACAGACTGCCTCCAGATGATCCTCTCTAAGCACAATCTGTATAACGTCCTTAGACCTCACCTGATCTGCCAGAATCAACTTTGCAGACAGAGTCTCCACATATTTCTGAATATACCTTTTGAGCGGTCTTGCCCCATATACAGGATCATAGGCATTCTCCACAATAAACCGTTCTGCCTCCGGCGTGAGCTCTATCTGTAATTCTCTGTCAGCAAGCCGCCTGTTCAAATCCTCTATAATCAGACGAATGATACCGCCGATATTATCCTTAGTCAACGGCTTAAAGAGAATCGTCTCATCCAGCCTGTTTAAAAACTCCGGTCTGAAATGATTTCTTAAATCTCCCAGAACCAGATGTTCTGCCTCCGGCGTGACAGCTCCCTGCGCGTCAATGCCTTCCAACAGATAATTGGCCCCGATATTAGACGTCATGATGAGAATCGTATTCTTAAAGTCCACCGTCCTGCCCTGAGAATCTGTGATACGCCCGTCATCCAACACCTGCAGCAGCACATTAAAGACATCCGGATGCGCTTTCTCAATCTCATCAAATAGTACCACCGAGTATGGCTTTCTCCTGACTGCTTCAGTCAATTGCCCGCCTTCCTCATATCCTACATATCCGGGAGGCGCCCCAATCAGCCTGGAAACCGAGTATTTCTCCATATATTCACTCATATCGATGCGCACCATATTATTCTCATCATCAAACAAAGATGCCGCCAGCGCCTTAGCCAGTTCTGTCTTACCCACACCAGTAGGACCCAGGAACAGGAAGGAACCGATGGGCTTGGTAGGATCCTTGATACCTGCCTTAGAACGAATAATAGCTTCTGTTACCTTCGTCACGCCCTCATCCTGGCCAATTACCCGTTTATGCAGCTCCTCATCCAGATGCAGGGTCTTATTTCGCTCGCTCTCCGTCAGCTTTACGACCGGTATCCCTGTCCAGCGGGAAATAATCCTGGCAATCTCTTCATCGGACACGCTCTCATGAACGAGAGATAAGTCTTTCTTGCTGACCTGCTCTTCCTCAATCTCCAATTGCTGCTTTAAAGAAGGCAGCTTACCATAGCTTAATTCCGCAGCTTTCTCATAGTCTCCGTCACGCTGGGCAATCTGAATCTGATTGTTGACTTCGTCGATTTCTTCCCTGATCTTAGACAGCTTCTCCACAGACGCCTTTTCATTCTCCCACTGCACCATGCGGTTTTTCAGTTCTTCCTTCCATTCTGCCAGTTCCCGCTGCAGATTGGTAAGACGTTCCCTGCTTAAGTTGTCATCCTCCTTTTTCAGGGCTGTCTCTTCAATCTCAAGCTGCATCACCTTACGTTGCAGTTCATCTAGCTCTGTGGGCATGGAATCCAGTTCTGTCTTAATCAATGCACAGGCCTCATCCACCAGATCGATAGCCTTGTCCGGCAGGAATCTGTCCGCAATATAACGATTGGATAAAACCGCCGCACTGACCAGTGCATTATCCATAATCTTGACGCCATGAAAAACCTCATAGCGCTCTTTCAAACCACGCAGAATGGATATGGTATCCTCCACTGTAGGCTCCTCCACCATCACTGGCTGGAAACGCCGCTCAAGCGCCGCATCCTTCTCAATATACTGCCTGTATTCATCCAGTGTGGTAGCGCCAATGCAGTGCAGTTCACCCCTGGCAAGCATGGGTTTGAGCATATTGCCCGCATCCATGGCACCGTCTGTCTTACCCGCACCCACGATAGTGTGCAGCTCATCGATGAAAAGGATGATCTGCCCGTCACTGTTCTTCACATCATCAAGCACCGCTTTCAGACGTTCCTCAAACTCGCCGCGATACTTGGCGCCTGCCACCAACGCCCCCATATCCAAGGCAAATATCTTCTTATCTTTAAGTCCTTCCGGCACATCCCCCCTGACGATACGCTGTGCCAGACCTTCTGCCACAGCAGTCTTACCCACACCAGGTTCTCCGATCAACACGGGATTGTTCTTGGTTTTACGGGAAAGAATACGGATTACGTTACGAATCTCATTATCCCTGCCAATCACAGGATCCAATTTCTGGCTTCTCGCCTTTTCCACCAGATCCTGCCCGTACTTCTCCAGCGTATCATAAGTTGCCTCCGGATTATCCGAAGTCACCCTCTGGTTACCCCGCACCGTAGACAATGCCTGCAAAAAGCGCTCTCTGGTGATGCCAAACTCCCGGAAGATTTCCTTCATTTCCCTGTTGGGATGCTTCAGCATTGCCAGAAAGAGATGCTCCACCGACACATACTCATCACTGAGCGCCTTTGCCTCATCTTCTGCACTGATCAATGCCTTATTCAAATCCTGGCCGATATAAATCTGACCGCCCTGCACTTTCGTGCGCTTATTCAACCCCTGCTCTACACGGTTTAAAAAATATTCCTTCTGTATTTCCATCTTCTCAACCAATTTTAAAATCAAACTGTCATCGATGGTCAGCAGACTGTAGAGTAAGTGCTCCTGCTCGATTTCCTGGTTACCGTATTCGTATGCCAGCTTCTCACACTGCTCCACTGCCTGTATGGATTTCTGGGTAAATTTCGTTAAATTCATAACCTGTTCCCCTTTCTGTTCTATTTATACTATCACAATACAACGAATTGTTAGCACTGTCAATAGGTGAGTGCTAATTAATAAAATAAAATTTTGCATCGCATACCGATCCACTTCCTCCTTAACATCCTGTCTGCTTGCGATATGATTATATACATCCATCGTCACAGCGCTGTGTGCATGTTTCATTCGATAACTATCGTTATTATATTTGACAGGTAAAACTAAGCAAGGAGTATTCTATCACTTCAGAATACTCCTTGCCCTCCACATCAATTATACCTAATAACTTTATAACCTTTTCTGTAATATCTCCCTGTCTTGATCATTGACCTCAAGCACATTCATCGCCTGCTCTGCACCCAGTTTCATATTTGCCATAAGATTTCTTATAGACTCCAACAGACTGTTCAATCTTACAGTTTCTGCCTTTTGTTCCGCATATTTCTCAACCGCTTCACACATCTTCTTTCGACCTCCTTCTTCTTTAAAATGCCGCATTCCTCTAGCCAGTTCAGGATAATACATATCTTTCGATTCCTTACAGCCAAAGTCGTGCATCAGTCTACCGACCGTGTCGTCTCCCTTATAATTTCCATTCACATATACAATATGAGAACCATCATCAAAGATATCGTCAATTTCCTCAAAATGACGATTAATCGTATAAATCGGTATCCCATGCCCAAAGATATCCGTCTGGGTGATAAACACCATATACGAATCCTGAAGCTCCGAAAACTCCTGCCCTGCTTTCAGCATCCGGGAGTCCATCATGCTGCTGTTAAATCTGGCCCGGCGTATATGCGCCCCTTCCGGTTTCTTCTGTACCTCGACATTATATTGCTTTCCCGTGCTGTCTTTTGCCAAAATGTCTAAACGGATATCTCGCCCGCCAACTACAGGACTTTGCAATTCTCTCTGCCCAACAACGCTTACAACTTGAATATCGTCTTTTTTCAATATAATCTTTAACAGAAGCTCCGTTGCTTCTATATTCCCATCAAATACCATAGACATCAGATCATCATCGAATAAACTCATTCCATCAACAATCTGCTCTACAGTTCTGGTATCCTGCCGTATTTCTTCTCCAGCCATCTAATCACCGCCTTCTTGACTGTCTTTTCTTTTGCCATCTCATCATTAAGTTACTATTATTATATCCTATCGTGCAAGGACTCACAATCTGATTTTTACTATAACATAAATGCACCACACAAATCAGTTGTATCTAAAACACTATCCCTGACAAAAACTTCACCAATCTTTTGATTCAATTCGCCATGAAGTGCAAAAACACTATGATAATTGCTGTAGCCATCCATCTCCAGATTGCTTCCCCTATCATAAGTCATTTAAATATGTATGGTATATTAGATTTTCTTTAAAAAATATGCGACGCAGTTGAAAGCTGCCTTGTCCGTTCTGCTGTGCCTTATTCACACACCCTGCCACCCACGAAAGAAAATTCACCGGATCAATACCCCATCACTGTTAAAGCAGACCACATCAGCCACCTCATCAAGCAGCCTGTTATAGACCAGAATCGTAACATCATTATAGTTATCATTCTTCACCGTATTATTGACCTGTATCTGCATAGCGCCGCCATAGGATCTGCTGACTGCGATATCAGACAACTCCGTCTCCCTATACCACAGATATTCCGGCTCATCAGGTGTCTGGTATAAGATTCTCCGGTCTTCCAGCACGATGGATGCAGAACTTCCAAGCGTATATGGATCGATTCCAACCAGTCCTTCCAAAAGCTGCACATACGGATTCTTCCTATAATTGTCATCCAAAGATACGATTACGAGATCATCCTCCCTCTCCTGCAATTTCCCAAGGTAAGCTGTCAGCTCCGTACACTGCGCCAGTTCCCGGTCCTGCTGACGGGATTTATGGCAGTCACTGTACTTCTGCCAGGAATCCCACCTGTCATCTCCTCTGCGGTCAGCCAGATCATAATGCTCTGTAAGCCAGCTTCCCAGATATGCCGTAAACTTACATGCCCCGCTGTGATTCAGGTGGGATGCCTCCGCATAATCAACCGCCGGATCAAACCCCATTTCTTCCAGCCTGGCATTCCCGTCTAAAAACAGGATCCCGTTTTCCTGTGCATACTCTTCGGCCCATTGATACAGCATCTGGTCTTCCTCATCGATCCCTTCATAGGGAACAACCATAAAAGCCAGCTGAATCTGATGTTCTCTGGCAAGCCGGGTCATTTTATCCAGATAGTTTCTGTTCTTCTGTGCAGGTATCCTTTGTTCTAAGTCTGTCCTCACCTGCGGCAGCGTATCATACCAGGTGACCGCATAGGAAGGCTTATAGCCTTTATACCAGTCCCCGCCGACACTATTTACCCCTTCCTCAAAATTTCCTCTCCCCAGCTCTTTATAGCTGTCATGGGTCAGCGGGTACGACAGCAGGCAGGATAAAAATTCTTCATGCGGTACACTGTTCCAGACATTCTTTATTTTATTAAGGGAAAACCGCATACTGCTCACATTTTTGATAACATTCGTGGTTCCATAGTACTCTTCTTCTATCCCTATTCCGTAAAGATCCACCACCATCAGCCGGGGCGACTGGTATTTCAGCGTCTCTTCCATATTGTAATAAGAATTCCATAACGTCTGCATGGTCCCGGCCATATCATATCCCGCAATACCGTAATCGTCCCACAGGGCAGCCACATTCACCCCCGCATATACATGACTGCTGCCGTAAAAAACAACGTCCACGCTATCCCTGTCCAATCGGTAAAACCCGGCCATTGACTGATTTCCGTCATAGTCAGCCTCCAAAACATATCCCAGTCTCATAAAGACAAGTAACGTTATGACGATGCTGACCAAAACATTTGCACCTCTGTCCACCTTATATCCCATCCTTCTTTGTGAAATATCGCAGTCCATACCGGCTTTCCCCTCACATGCACCCCTGCACGCCACTGCCTGTTTTTTCAAAAATTAAAGTACAGAAATTCCACCGGATCAAATCCAGGTCCGTAAATGCCAAACAGATACCATACCACCAGCGCACCAAGAATGACCATCGTCTGACACAGCCAGCTCTGTGAACAGAAGATCCGGTACAGATCTTTATCATCCGCTGTGCGTGACACCCAGCCGACGCCCAGTGCACCCACAAGCAGGATCAGGAAATCCCATTGATCCAGTCCGGCCTGATATAATGTCCCATCAGAAAGAATCCACGGATTCCAGCCTGTAAACATACGCCGCAGCATGACAAAGGCTTCTTTAAAACCATCTGCCCGAAAAAACAGCCATGTAGATTCTATCAGGACAGCAGTGGTCAGTTTTTTGCGCAGCATTGCTCCATGACTATGCTCATCCAGTCCTGCAGCCTGACACAGCCGCCTCCTGAGTCTGACCGTCATACTGCCGGTCACCTGATATGCCCCGTTCAGAAACCCCCAGATCAAAAAGGTAATGCCCGCGCCATGCCACATCCCGCAAAACAGAAAGACGAGCACGATATTGAGATATTTCCGCGCCGCCCCTTTCCTGTTGCCGCCAAGCGGGATATACAGGTAATCCCGGAACCATGACGTCAGGGACATGTGCCATCTCCTCCAGAAATCCGCCACGGTGACCGCTCCATAAGGTGCACGGAAATTCTCCGCCATCTCTATCCCGAACAGTTTCGATACACCCAGAACGATATCCATACAGCCGCTGAAATCCATGTAGAGCTGCAGTGAGAACAAAAGCACAGCAAATATGATAAAAAGTCCCCGGTACATATAGTAATGTCCGAAAACCTCATCAACAAAGATTGCTGCCCTGTCAGCGATGACCATCTTCTTCATATATCCCCACAGGATCCGCAGAATACCATGATAAAAAGCATCCCTGTCAAAAGAATGTCCCGCACAAAACTGCGCTCCCATCTTTTCATACCGGTTAACCGGCCCGGATACAATATAAGGAAAATAAGACGCATACAACAGATAATGCCAGAAATCTCTTTCCGCCGGGATCTTCCCCCTGTATACATCCACTGAATAAGACACATTCTGGAATGTAAAAAAGGACATTCCCATGGGCAGGACAACCCGCCATCCCAGATTGGTTCCAAAGACCCTGTTTATAAACGCCAGTTCCATGCCGCTCCATTTGAGAAGGAACAATACGCCGATGTTCATAAAAATCAGCACTGCCAGAACCGCTTTTCTTCCTGCCTTACTCTTCTCCATTTTTCCTGCGCCGTACCATGTAAAAAAGGTAAAGGATAAGAGCCAGATTAAAAAAACCGGGCCGGAACATATATAAAAGATAATGCTGGAAAACAGAAGGACCAACCACTGTCGTTTTTTATGTACTGTATAATAGATGCCTGTTGTTATAACTATAAAAATCAGAAATGCATAGGATGTGTATGTCATTTTATTGCCACACCCCACTCAATGGCATTGATGTCGTTTTCCATTTTATTATTCCGCCTCATTTTCTTTCCGTCGCTTACTCAGCACGCCTTCTATTACCCTTGCCGAATATCCGCCGGCCCTTGCGATCTTGGCCCTCTCACGCCTGTCTGTCTCATTTTTCGCAAGGTCAGCAATAAACTCTGCACGATACAGCCGCATGGGACAGTCTATCTTATCCCCATGAAAATGGGTAAACAGTTTCAGCATAGCGTCCCGTCCGATCAGTTCAAAGAGTTCCAGATAGCTGTCGTTCAGTGCCTCAGCTTCATTTCCATCCACATGAAATGCCTCGTAGACAATCTCATCGTTTATATTGTTAAAATCAATATTGATCACCCTATCACCTCCAATTTGACAAATTATACCAGTATCTTATGACATAAATCCAATCATAAAACGATTACTTTTGCTCACTATAAAATGTTTTTTTAATAAATACATAAACCGTATACACTTTATGAAGCATGATATGTATTTATTTTATCATCGTGGATTATACAAATGGACATTGAATTTCTGCTTACATCAACAAATGCCTGTCCCCTGTTTCTACAGATATACAAAATCGCTGTCATACAGCCACAGTACATCATCACTCCCAAACAGTAAGGGTACATCACTGATCAATGTTCCAGTACCTTATCTTGGGCTTTCCTGACTCTTTCCGTTATATCTTTTGTCATATCTTCCCTTGTAATCTCCGGGACGGACAATAAAAAATGGGGCTGTTGCAAAAGTAGCTGAACAATCGCTACTGGAGCAATGGCTCCGTTTTTGTGTCTAAAAACAGAAAAGCAGACTCCGAAGAGCCTGCCATCCGTGGTATAATAAATTATGACGAGTAAATTAAAATACCATAAAAAATTATACCGAATTTGGCGAACCTTATCAACTGGTTTTACCATCAAGTTTAGAAGGTCTGGTCCCTAATGATGATTCGGTTCGACTGCTGAGCCACGAATTGGAGGAATTAGATTACAGCTTACTGTAGGTTCACAGCACCATTGCCCGTTTCCGTACAGGATTTCTGGCAGAAGCCTGTGCCAACAGGTATACTTTTTCGGTCAGTGTAGAAACAAGGACGCAGGATTTACAGAAAATATCCCGTTTTCTGGAAGAGAAATGCCGGACAGACGGTACCGTTTTTGTAAACGGACGCGGCAGGAGGAAAAGTAAGAACCAGCGGTATGCAGAACTGTTCCGCAGGTTTCTTGAACGCCATAGGAACTATGACTGGCATACAGCCAGTTTTCAGGGCAGAAATAATCATTGCAAGACAGACCCGGATGCCACCTTTTTGCATATGAAAGATGACCATATGCGTAATGCCCAGTTAAAACCGGGATATAATGTACAGATCGCCGCGGACAGTGAATATATCGTAGCAGCTGATATTTTCCAGGACAGAAACGATGTATGGACACTGATCCCATTTCTGAAGACAAGGGAAGAAAAGCTGGGATTACGATACCCAAGTGTAACAGCGGATTCCGGCTACGAAAGTGAAGAAGGTTACAGCTTTTTAAGGGAAAACATAGGATATGATGAAAAAGCTGACACATACACCTGTCATGCCGGGAAATCATTGTTACCTCTTTTTATTAAAAAGCAGAAAAGTAAAAGCGGCTACGAATCGGAAGTAACTGTTTACGAATGTGAAGACTGTAGAGGATGTCCTTATAAAGAAAAATGTACCAAAGCAAAAGGCAATAAGCGGTTATATATTTCCAAAAGTTTTTTGGAAAAGCGGCAGGAATCATACGAAAACATCCTGAGTGAAACAGGGATCAAATATCGGATGAACCGATCCATTCAAGTAGAAGGTGCATTTGGTGTTCTGAAAAATGACTATGGATTCCAAAGATTTTTGCTTCGTGGGAAAACAAAGGTGAAACTAGAAATTCTTTTGCTCTGCTTAGGATATAACATCAATAAACTGCATGAAAAAATACAAAAAGAACGGACAGGAAGCCACCTGTTTGCAGTAAAAGGAACAGCTTAAATTCATGAAAACAGGAACCGTTATTAAAGTACGCCAAAATCCAGCTGATTTTCTTGAAACGGGAAAACGCTGGATTTTTTGTTAGTAGAACTAGAGCCCTCTACACACTCTACATGAATCTTTATGAAAGTAGCACCGCATATTACGATGCCATATTTCACTTATTACTCATAATTCCTTCAAAAGCACAGCCTTATCCGCCTCTGATATCTTCATAGCCGTCATAGCCTGCTCTGCAGACCATTTCATAGACTCCATCAAATTCTTTATGGACTCCAACAGACTATTCAGTCTTGCATTTTCTGCATATTCTTTTGCATATTCTTTTGCATAGTCTTTCGCATACTTCTCAACCGCTTCACACATCCTCTCTCGACCTCCTTCTTCCTTAAAATGCTTTACCCCCTTAGCCAGTTCCGGATAATACATATCCTTCGCTTCCTTACAGCCAAAGTCATGCATCAATCTTCCAATCGTATCGTCTCCCTTATAGTTTCCATTCACATACACAATATGAGAACCATCGTCAAACAACTCATTCGTTTCCTCAAAATGACGATTGATCGTATAAATCGGAATCCCCCGCTTAAAGATATCCGTCCGGGTAATAAACACCATATATGAATCCTGCAACTCTGAAAACTCCTGCCCTGCTCTCAACATTCGGGAATCCATCATACTACTATTGAACCGGGCTCTTCGGATGTGCGCTCCCTCCGGCTTTTGCTGTACCTCAACATTATAGTGCTTTCCTGTACTGTCCTTTACCAGAATATCTAAGCGGATATCCCGTCCGCCAACTACAGGACTTTGTAATTCTCTCTGCCCTACAACGCTTATAACCTGAATATCGTCCTTTTTCAGTATAATCTTTAACAGAAGCTCCGTTGCTTCTATATTACCATCAAACACCATAGACATAAGATCGTCATCAAATAGACTCATTCCGTCAACAATCTGCTCTACAGTCCTGTTATCCTGCAGTATTTCTTCTCCAGCCACCTAATCACCGCCTTTTTTGGCTGTCTTTTCCTTTGCCATCTCATCATTCAGTTACTATTATTATATCCTATCGTGCAAGGACTCACAATCTGATTTTTCTGAAATCCCAACATGAAAAGCATAAATCAGAATCGAAAATCACTTACATCCAAGACACCCTCCTGCCATTCATCCGGTACACCATTTACTACACCATTTTCCCACAAAATGACGACTTTTGATGAATCAAGACAAATAGTAGAATATACCGCAAGCCCCGTAAAACAGGCACATGGCAGCCCTGTGGTTACGTAATCTGAAATTGGCAGCACAAAAAAGGTCCCCTCCATGTCTGCTAAAATGCTCGCCAAGGACTCTCTTTCTTCTTCATGTCACGCCAACTTCCTATTTCTATCATTAAATAATTAACGGATTGATTGGCTTTAATGATAACAGACCAGAATAAAATAATAAGTGTTATCGTTCGAATTGCACGTTTTTTTGTGGGGTATACATTATCCTCCTGTTTACCACCCTATTTTCTCCTGTCTATCCCTGCGGCCGCATAATAAGAGGCCTTATCTTCGTACATCAATTTCTCCGCCTCAGCCATGATGCTCTGGATGCCTTCTGCCGCATTGTTTCTCCAAACTGCCCCAACCGATATGTTCACAGCATATTCTTTCATACAGGCTTTCATCTTCTCCACGTTCTCCCCGAACTCTGTCTCGCCAATACCTGCACTAATAGCCAACAGTTCATCCCCACCTATGCGGAACAGTGTATACGAGGCATCAAATGCTTCCCGCATACACTTGCAGGCAGAAAGGATCAGACGGTCACCAGCCTCATGTCCAGCCTCGTCATTCACCCGCTTTAATCCCGTGATATCACCATAAATTATACCAATGCTGCGTTCCGGCCTGATATTTTCCAAATATTCCTTCATGGCATATCGATTGCCAAACTGTGTCAGCTGATCGGAATAAGACATAGCCTGCAGATTTCTGACCAGGTTTCTCATTTTTAACAAAGATTCTATAAAATGTCCCATAATCTGCAGCATATTTGATGTATAGCCCAAAGCTTCCACCGGCGGATTATCCACGCCATAAAACCCGATCACATTGCCATCACTGTAAAGCGGTACTACGACAATAGATGAAATATTCTGCCGTTTTAAGGTTTCATATACCAGAACGTCTTTCGTCCGGTTTTTTTCGATGTTGTCAATCACCACACACTTATCTTCATAAAAAATACGATACCATCCTGCACAGACTTCCGGCGGCACATTTTGCAGATTATCTTTCTCCGGCGTAACTCCGTTTGCAACCCACTCATAGGTATTATCATCGCCGCCCTTTTTATTTTTCTCAAAAATATATGCTCTTTCGCCTTCCAGCGCCTTTCCCAGATACTCTAATACGATTTTCAGTGAATTCTCCGGGTCAGACGCCTGCAGGGCAATCCGCAGCGCTTCATTGATCAATGACTCCAGATGCTGATAATTATGTACCATATTTTTCTGCTGATTGTCAGCGCTGACATCCATAGCAAGCTCTACACGCACTCTCCTTCCATCTACCTGCTGCATAGTATCTTTTACCATCAGATATTTATTCAGTACAGGATTATAGTAACGCCATTCCTTAAAATATCCCTCTGACAATTCCCGTCCATTGCAGATTGCACAAGGTACAGATGCCTTCTGCATCACCTCATAACATTTCTTGCCTGCCAACTGCTCTGCCGACTGCAGCCCATACAATTGTAAAGCCTTCTTATTCATATAAAGCAATTCGTGCGTATCTATGTCCGCAGCATAAACCAATTCATTCATTTCATCAAAAAACTTCCACATTTGAGTCTCGGCCATTACCGCTCTTCCTTTCTTATCCCATATATCATCGTAAATAATCCTGCGTTCACTTTTGTACTATCATATCTAATAATCTTTCTATCTGCAATAGTCTGTTTATTTTTGCAAATAAACAGACAGGATACTTTTCATCCTGTATCCTGTCTGCTTCCAGCTGATCCACCGCTCCTGCCAATGATCGTTTCAGTCCCTTCTCCCTGATCGGGATTCCCTCCTCATATATCACCAATATATATGCCTGCGCCTCGTACAATGCCTGCCATTTGGCCTGGTATGTCTCCCCATCTACAGATATCCCATCAATCTCATATTCCTCGGTAAACCCATTGTGGGAAAGGGGTGGGCTCAAATGCATGTTGCAAATCAACTCTGCCTTTCCTTCCCCCACTTTGTAAAAATCGGTATTCTCTTCTCCCTGCCCCATAAAATAACTAAAAATCACGCCTTCTCTTTCCGCATACTGCATCCGGCCAAAGGAACCAAATTCCCCTAATTCCACCACCGTATCCTGATAAAAAGTAAAAACTCTAACTCCTGCGGCATGACAGTAATCCTCTATCAACAATAACTCCGGAACCTCATCATCATCAATATAAGCCAAGCTAAATCTCGCAAATCCCGTTTCCACATACTCGCTGTCCTGGGCATATTCCTCCAAAAATTCAAGATATGCCAGGGCATACGGTTCTTTCAGATTGGCTTCTCTGTCGGCGCTCACGGGCTGTATTTCCACCACCTCATTAACGTTTGTATACGCTTCTTTCTCACAGTATTCCAACCGGACATGGGTTTCGTCCTCCAACTCAATATCATAAATTGCCGACATCGGATCTGCTGTTTCACTGAAATCCCTGAATATCTCCTGATACAAAATCCCTTCCTCAAAGATATCTGTCAGAATCAATGGATCGTGCCGCCAGACATTACCCAGGGGCCGATGTGCAATATACTGTTCCCCAAACAGCTTTGCATTAAAAAAAGTATCCGATATCGCTGCGTCTTCTTTCCGAAAATAGAAGGTATATCTTGCCGGACTTCCCACGCTGACGCCAATCTCCAGAATCCCCTCCGATACTTCCTTCACCCACGGCTTCTCTGGATAAACCTCTGAATAAACCTTTTCTCCTTCCTTATCATATAGGATTATTTCATATCCATCCAACGTCTCCTGCACGGAAAACTGCTCGCCGCATATATCCTTTTCTATCTCCTCTTTCTGCGGCAGGACTGTATCTGTCCTGTTCGCAGGCGCATCAGAAGAGTTTCCTGTGCAAATTACCCCGCTTCGCGCATACAGGTATAGTAAAGCCATCACCAGGCCAAGCGCTCCGGCCATCATAATCCGTTTCAATCTTCTGCCTCCTTTACCAACACATATAGAACATTATCCCTTTTCAAGGAATCCTTCCCCCCCCAGCCAAAACCACTTCCGTCCTCTCTCGCACGATATAAGAAATAGTTGTCCGTCTGACTGGCATAATAATAACAATATCCATCTTCATAAGTAATGCGGTTTCCCCGATTATTTGCATAACCAATGTTATTTTTTCTGTCGATACTTCCCCTGTCATCCTTGTTATATGGCTTATCAGAACTCTCCTCTGTCTCTGCGTCATCCGCCTGCCCGGAACTCTCCTCTGTCTTGGCATCATTCATCTTGTGAGTCCGCTTCGCTTCTCCACATCCAAAGATACTGATTACGCCAAACATAATACAAACTGTCAGAAGCCTTACCCTGCCGCGTCTTTGCATAACATTTCCCTCCAGGTGGCATCTCTGTTCCTTTTCTTTTGCCAGAATGCCAAGCCCTACGATAACGTTGACTGATTTCATTTCCTTCATGTTATCACGATTTTCTGTCACTTTCTTAAAAAAACATAAATTTGTCAAATTCTGGAAATTTTATGATACAATTGACAAAGATTGCTGTACCTGTGTCAGATTACGCAGGATTACCGCATCGAAAAGGTATTCTGTTTCATTTTGAAAACACAGGGAACCCGTAAGGCATACATCCCCGGGAGGCATACACTATGATGATAAAAGGATATGAACAAAGAAGCGTCTATGATGCCCTGCAGGAACGTTTTCACTATCTGTTCCACGAATTTCCAAATATCTATGTATCCTTCAGCGGCGGAAAGGACAGCGGCGTTTTATTAAACCTTCTGTTAGCGTTCAAGCGCAAATATTATCCCAACCGGAAAATCGGTGTGTTTCACCAGGATTTTGAGGCACAGTACAGCATGACCACGGACTATGTCACAAGAACTTTCAAGGCACTGGAAGGAGAATGTGACCTCTATTGGGTCTGTCTGCCCATGGCCACCAGAACAGCCCTCAGCAGCTATGAGATGTACTGGTATCCCTGGGATGATAAGAAGGAAGAAATCTGGGTTCGCAAAAGACCGGATTATCCTTATGTGATCACCATCGACCAACCCTTCACCCATTACCGTTACCGAATGCATCAGGAAGATCTGGCCAAACAGTTTGGGCGGTTTTATAAGGAAGAGCACGATTTCCAAAAGACTGTATGCCTGCTTGGCATCCGCGCGGATGAATCCTTACAGCGTTACAGCGGGATTGTAAATAAGAAACACGGCTACAACGGTGAATGCTGGATTTCCAGACAGTTTAAGGATGTCTGGTGCGCCTCGCCGCTCTATGACTGGTCCAATCAGGATGTATGGGTGGCAAACTACCGGTTTCATTTTGATTATAACGGCCTGTATGATCTGTATTATAAGGCAGGCCTTAAAATCAACCAGATGCGCGTTGCATCACCCTTTAATGATTATTCCAAGGACTCCTTAAATCTCTACCGGGTGATCGACCCGGAAATCTGGACCAGACTTGTGGGCCGCGTCCGGGGCGCCAACTTCGGCTGTATTTACGGTAAGACCAAAGCTATGGGATACCGCAGTATCACGCTGCCAAAAGGCCATACCTGGGAATCCTACACCAAGTTCCTGTTAGATACCCTTCCCGCCAGACTGCGCAATAACTATGTAAAGAAATTCAGAACCTCGATTGAATTCTGGCATAAGACCGGCGGAGGCCTGGAAGAGAATGTGATACAGGAGCTG
Source organism: uncultured Lachnospiraceae bacterium (assembly GCA_910577735.1). Lineage (GTDB taxonomy): Bacteria > Bacillota > Clostridia > Lachnospirales > Lachnospiraceae > UBA3282. The sequence continues at coordinate 21,372 of CAJTOO010000018.1, read as the reverse complement.
ATTGACCATGGCTACAACATCCGCCGCAACGGAGTATCCAACTATACCCTGATGAAGAACTCTAGAATCGTCTTTGTCGGAGATATCCCTGACGATACAGATGACATCAAGTCTACAAAGGACATCCCCAGTTGGAAACGGATGTGCTATTGTATCCTGAAAAACGATCATACCTGCCGCTTTATGGGGTTCGGTCTGACGAAGAAAGAGCAGTTACGGATTGATAAGATCAAACGAAAATATGGAGAAATGATCAATGCCAGATAATACGTTTAAAAGCCCTGTATACAATGTAATCCCCGTCCCTTTTGAAAAGATCGTACCCAATACCTATAACCCCAATCATGTGGCCCCACCGGAGATGAAACTGTTGTACGACAGTATCCGGGAAGACGGTTACACTATGCCAATCGTATGTTATTATTCGCCCAAGCAGGATATCTACGCAATCGTAGACGGCTTTCACCGCTGGCGTGTGATGAAGGATTACCCCGATATTTATGAACGGGAACAGGGTATGATGCCTGTAACTGTAATTGATAAGCCCTTATCAAACCGCATGGCAAGTACTGTCAGGCACAATCGCGCACGGGGTTCCCACGATGTGGATCTGATGAGCAATATCGTCAGGGAACTGCACGAACTGGGCCGAAGCGATGCCTGGATTGCAAAGCATCTGGGCATGGACAAGGATGAAATCCTGCGGCTTAAGCAGATCAGCGGCCTGGCAGCACTCTTTAAAGACGTCAATTTCGGACAGGCATGGAAGCCCATCGAAGATCTGACCTATGACAAGGAAACTGCCCCGGAAGAATCCTAAGATGTCTTTCTATCGTCTGATTGTTCTTTTGCCGCCAGATTCATTTTTTTAATCATCACACTCACATCAATGGGCTTGGTCAGGAAATCATTCATGCCGCTGGCCAGTGCCTGGTTTCGGTCCTCCTGAAAGGTGTTGGCCGTACATGCATAGATTGACACCGTCTTTGCATCCGCCCTGTCCATTCTGCGGATTTCTTTGGCAGCCTCACAACCGTCCATGACAGGCATCTTCATATCCATCAAGACGATGTCGAACTCCCCTTCTTCAGATGCCTGGAAGGTTTCCACCGCCTCCCTGCCGTTTCTCACGTGAACAGTCTCAAATCCTTCCAATGCCAGGATTTCCAGCAGAACCTCTGCGTTAAGTTCCACATCCTCAGCCACCAGAATCTTGGCCTTCTTATTCTGCTTCGCCGCCCAGTCGTTGCTACCGTTCCCTCCAACCGTTTCCGACCCGTTTTCCAGCAGGTATTCCGGAACATCTGACACGATGACAGAAGGAATGGTAACTGTAAAGACGCTGCCCTTGCCCAGTTCACTTTCCACTGTGATCCTGCCGCCCATGGCATCCGTGAGCAGTTTGCTGATCGCCATGCCAAGCCCTGTTCCTTTTATTTCACAGGTATTTCTGTTTCTTTCTTGACTAAAAGAGTCAAAAATCTTGCCGAGATATTCCTTCGACATACCGATTCCCGTATCTTTACATCTGTAAACAGTTTCCACACGCCTGTTATTTATTTTGTGTTGGCTGACGGAGAGCCTGATTTCACCGCCTTTGGGTGTAAACTTGGCCGCATTCCCCACAATATTCATAAGAATCTGTTTGACACGCACCACATCTCCTTCCAGATATGGCTCTGAAATATCTTTTTCCAGATGAAGTGTCACGCCTCTTCCTCTGATATTGTCCACCTGCATAGCATAGATTTCCTCAATCATCGCATCCACGCTGAAGGGTTCCTTCATCAGATCCACTTTGCCCTCCTGCAGTTTGGACATATCCAGCACATCATTTACCAATGATAACAGATAATTGGCTGTACTGTTAGATTTCCGCAGCCACTCTTTAATCTGCGGCCTCTGCTCTTCCTTATCTATGTGAACCGCAATCAGATGATTCATACCGATCAACCCATTCAAGGGCGTGCGAATCTCATGACTCATATTGGAAAGGAAGATTCTCTGCGCCCTGGCTTTCTCCACAATCCTGATTGTCTTGTTCTGGTATACCATGATAGCCAGTAAAAGGCACACTACCGTCACCATACTGATCGCCAGCATGGTAATGCTTATGGTGGCAAATGCCCTGGACTGCTCCACAAAGACTTCCTCATTTAAAGACATGATAAAATACAGATCCATCCCTTCAAAGGGAATGAAATAAAATAATTCCCTGTAATCCTCTTCCTCATGGAAATGATAGAACCCAAACGTCTCCCGTCCTTCCAGTTTTCCTGCCAGTTCCTCGTTGCTCAGCTCTGAATCCGTTGATTCTGACAGATGGACATAGAGATTTTCCTGTTGGTTCAGATAAATCTCTTTGTTGATATTCACAATATAATTCCCGTTCCTGTCAATGATAGCGCTGTGTCCGCGGCTCTTCCCATCTTTCAGGAAGCTGTCAATCACCATATTATCCTGAATAGCGGAAATACTGCTGGTTCCGATTATGGCTTCCATCCTGACGCCATCCACTTCCAGATCATGGAGTTTTACCCCATAAATGATGCTGTCCCTGGTAAGCCATCCATCCTGCTGTGTATGATCGGCTCTTCTGACAATCTTTTCTTTTCCATCACCAAAGTAAGCCAAAAAATCAGGCCCGTCATTTTCATCCTTAGGAGAATATGTAAAATGGTCATCCGTGAAAACAGTGCCATCCTCTGCCACCAGACAAATATGCGTGAAATTAGCCGAATCACATTCTAAGGCCATCCGCTCTTCCAGGTCTTCTATCGTCCGACACTGATCACTGATAAACCTCTCTTTTATCTCATACAAATCCTGCCAATAAATCTCAATATAAGTCTGAATCGCGGTCTTGTCGTGCTCTGCCATCTCGCTGATAGACTGAATCGTATTCTCCGAGATCGTTTTATTCATCTGTCCTACATAAAACCAGATTACGAAACAGACAATGACCAGAGCAGCAATAATAATCACAGAATAGAATATACCCTGTTTTCTTTTCAATCCCATCCCCCTCTTTCAGATGTATAATCTGCTTTTATTCTACACCTTTTAGCATATCAAATCCATGAAAAACTGTATCAACTGCATAATCCTTCAGATATACCTCCATAGAGCGGTTCATCTCCTTTGAAAAATCAGACTCATACTTTCTCTTCCAGAATGCCTCCATCCAATCTTCATAAGCTTTCATGCCCGTTCTTCCCTGGAACATTTCCCGGATTTCCTCACTGCTTTTGTCCCGATAACTGTTTTCACAGACCATATCAGATACCCTGAACCGTTCCGGTTTCTTACGCTCTTCCTGCTGTTTCGTAGGATACCCGAACACAATCATACAGGCTGGATAAACATACTGCGGCAGCTGTAAAAGGACTTTCATCTCCTCTGCATTTTCCATCACATCACCGATATAGCAGGAACCAATCCCCAGACTCTGCGCCGCTGTAACCGCATTTTGTGCAGCAATCAGAGCATCCTCCACCGCTAAGAGCAGATCGCCCGGCCCCGGAAGTCTTGGTTCTAATCCCGCTTCCTGATAAAAGGAGAGCCATTTCCTGCAGTCCGCACAGAACACCAGCACCATCTTTGCCTTTCCGATAAAGAGCTGCTTATCGCAAAGCTGGGCCAGTTTCTCCTTTTTATACGGGTCTGTTATATCCAGAATGGTATATAATAACTGGCAGCCCGCAGACGGCGCCTGTAACGATGCCTCTAAGATACTGCGTTTATCCTCCAAAGATATATCTTCTTCGGTAAACACCCGCACTGATTTCCTCCGGTGCAGTGCTTTCATGATTTCATTCATAGACGCTGCCATACTCCTTTCTCTCCCTATAAGCCTGTGTTACGGTCTCTGTCATCATCTGTACAAGAATTTCCGCTAATTTTACAGTACATCATACTTTTTTTATTATAATCCAGAAAACATCTTTCCTGCAACCCCATTAAAAGACTGCCTCTTTAGCACCTGTAAAATTAGATTATACAAAGCTTCTCCTCATATTGACACAAGTTGGCAGGATTGTTAAAATAAACATATTAGATATTTTTACATGTATGGGGGAAAGTTGATATGTATAATTGCCGTCTTCATATATACCTTGCAGGACATCCCTGCCGCATTTTCAACGTGATCCAAAAGATGCCTGCTCTTGAAAATTTTACCCATATTTTTACGGAGAGCGACGAGCCGGAAGCCTCCCTGGCAGCAGATGCAGATTTAATTATTGCCGATTTGTCGTGTCTGGATTTTCCGGATGCTTTAGAAGTCCTGATACAAAACCGCAGTGATGAGACACAGATCATTCTGCTGGCAGATAAAAAGCAATTGCAGGTGCTCTGTGGCGATTCGATGGTGTCCGATATTACGGATATCTGGATCACTCCCCTGTCAGATGAAGAAATACGGTTCCGGTTCTCCAGGTGGCAGCAGACCTGCAAGATGAGCAAGGATTTCTGGCAGACCAATCATTATCTTGAAGCTACGATCAATAACATTCCCAACCTGGTCTGGTATAAGGACAAAGACGGCGTCCATGAGAAAGTAAACGACAGCTTCTGCCGGACTGTCAACAAGACCAAACAGCAGGTAGAAGGCCAGAGGCATGCCTACATCTGGGATGTAGAGCAGGATGACCCAGCCTGTATAGAGTCAGAACATCAGGTCATGAGCAAAAAGCATACCTTTGTGTCGGAAGAGATTATCAAAACCGGAGAGGGCATGCGAACCCTCATGACATATAAATCTCCCCTTTATAATCTTGACGGCAACGTTATGGGAACGGTAGGCGTGGCCATTGATGTGACGCAGGAGCGCGCTTATGAGCAGGAACTGATTAAGAAGAACCGTACATTAGAGACCATTTTTACCACCATAGAATGCGGCGTGATGACCCATTCCCTGGATGGTTCTCGTATCGTAAACATAAACTCTGCCGCACTGAAGATTCTGGGATATGAATCACAGAAAGAATTGGAAGACGACGGATTTGACCTGATTGCGTCATCTGTCATAGAAGAAGACAAAAGCAGTCTGTTAAATAGCATTAAAACCCTGAAAAAAGCCGGAGACAATATCAGCGTAGAGTACCGCGTAAAACATAAAGACGGGGAAATCCTCCACGTCATGGGGAACATCAAGCTGTTTGAAGAAAACGGAGAACTTTTCATCCAGCGCTTCCTTCTGGATTGCACTGCAAGGAAACTTCAGGAAAAACAAAATGAAAGACGGCAGATGGAATTGGTTCAGGCACTTAGCATTGATTTCACCCTGGTCTGTTTCGTGAATCCCAAAACAGGCATGGCCACACCAATCCGCACCGATGGACAAGGACCCAACTCCTATTTCGTCGGTGAAATTTCCCTGCAGGAAAGCATGGAACAATACATACAGAAATGGGTCCATGAAGATGACCGTGAACTGCTTCGCCATGCAGTCTCTCTGGATACCCTGAAAACAGAACTGACCGAAGGGAAAATATACTATGCCAATTACCGCAAATGCCTGGGCGATGAGGTCATCTATTTCCAGATGAAGGCCGTAAACGCAGGAAACAGTGCCAATGGCATCGGATATGTCCTTGGGTTTCGTAATGTGGATGCAGAACTGCGCAAGGAAATCGAGCAGAACACCCTGTTGGAAACAGCTCTTTCTCAGGCTAACCGGGCAAGTAAAGCAAAGAGTGTGTTCTTATCGAATATGTCTCATGATATCCGTACACCAATGAACGCAATCGTGGGCTTTACGAATCTGGCTATCACACATATTGAGCATACAGAACAAGTTGCAGAATATCTCCAGAAAATCAAGACCTCTGGCAATCATCTGTTAAGTCTGATCAATGATATATTGGACATGAGCCACATTGAGAGCGGCAAGATTCATCTCGATGAAAAACCCTGCAGCCTGCCGGATATCCTCCATGGCCTGCGCAATATTTTGCAGGCAGACATTCATGCCAAACAGCTGGAATTACAGTTTGACACTGTGGATGTCTGGGATGAAGATATCTTCTGTGATCAGCTGCGGCTCAATCAGGTTCTTTTAAACCTCTTAAGCAATGCTGTAAAATATACCGGCGCAGGCGGCAGCGTCAGCATGCGGATCACCGAAAAGCCCGGTGCGCCGGAAGGATATGCCTATTATGAATTCTGCATCAAAGACAACGGCATCGGCATGAGCCAGGAATTTGTGGAACATATTTTCGAACCCTTTGAACGGGAAAGGAACTCTACTATCAGCAAAATCCAGGGAACCGGCCTTGGAATGGCCATTACCAAAAATATTGTGGATATGATGAACGGTAATATCTCTGTCAAGAGCGAACAGGGTGTAGGGACAGAATTTACAGTCTCCTTTACTTTCCGTCTCAATTCCAGTATCAAAGAGCCTGTAGTGATTCCGGAATTAAGACACTGCAAAGCACTTGTGGTAGATGATGATTTCAATACCTGTGACAGTGTTTCCTATATGCTGGGGCAGCTTGGCATGCGTGCCGAATGGACACTTTCCGGAAAAGAAGCTGTACTGCGCACCCATCAGGCAGTGATGAGAAACACCGACTACTCTGTCTATATTATTGACTGGCTTCTCCCGGATATGAACGGCGTGGAAGTGACCAGGCGAATCCGTAAAGAAATCAATTCCAACGCGCCCGTGATTATCCTGACCGCCTATGACTGGGCGGATATTGAAGCGGAGGCTAAAGAAGCCGGTGTCACAGCATTTTGCAGTAAACCCTTATTCCTGTCGGAATTAAGTTCCTGTCTGCAAACGGTGATGCGTCCGGAGGCCAAAGATGTTAAGGTTAACGCAGAGAATTTTACTGCCCATCACACCGGACGGATTCTGCTGGCAGAAGATGTGGAGATGAATCAGGAAATCGCCGTGGCCATTCTGGAAAATGCAGGTTTCACTGTGGATGTGGCAGATAACGGTCAGATTGCCGCAGATATGATAAAGGCATCACAACCGGGCTATTATCAGGCAGTGCTCATGGATGTGCAAATGCCCGTGATGAACGGCTATGAAGCGACCCAGGCAATACGGAATCTGGAAAACCGCAAACTTGCTACCATTCCCATTATAGCCATGACTGCTAACGCTTTCGCTGAAGACAGAGACGCTGCTCTTAAGAGCGGTATGAACGGTCATATTGCAAAACCCATTGATGTACAGGTGTTGTTTGATACTTTGGATAGTGTGCTTTAAGTAATTTGCTTCACGAACTTGGATATTCTGTAAATACAGCAGCCCCCGAATACCCGGGGGCTGTCATTCTGCTTCCTTACTCTATAAACGCCGCTTTCATTCTATCAAGCGCCTCCTTGAGAATCTTTCTCGAACATGCCGCATTGACTCGCTGGAAACCGCTTCCTCCTTCGCCGAACATAGTGCCGCTGTCCAGCCAGAGCTTCGCCTCGTGAACGATCTTATGCTCCAATGTCTTTTCATCCAGGCCAATCCCCCGGAAATCCAGCCATACCAGATAAGTCCCCTCATGTTCCACCATACGGACGCCTGGCAGATTTTCTTTCACATATTGACTTATAAAGTCAATATTATCTTTTACATACTTAAGCATAGCCTGATACCACTCTTCACCATGCCTGTAAGCTGCCTCGCAGGCTGTAAGCCCCATCACCCCAAGCTGGCTGATGCCGGCAGCATCCATCTGCCCGCGGAACCGCTTCCGAAGTTCTGCGTCTGGAATAAAAATATTGGACATCACAAGCCCCGCCAGATTAAAAGTCTTACTGGGTGCCGTACAGATGATGCTGACGGACTCATATTCCTTTTTCAGATTGGCAAACACTTGATGCTTTCCCTGAAATACAAAGTCTGCGTGAATTTCATCGCTCACCACGGTCACGTTGTGTTTCACACACAAATCTCCTAACCGGCACAATTCCTCCCTGGTCCACACACGCCCCACAGGATTGTGAGGGCTGCACAGAATAAACAGCTTAATCTTCTCTTCTACTAGTTTCCGCTCAAAGTCTTCAAAATCTATATGATAACGGTTGTCATCTCCCAAATACAGGGTATTGCTGATCAGTCTCCTGCCGTTATCCCTGACGACTTCCGAAAAGGGATAATAGACAGGCTGTTGTATCAGAACCGCATCCCCTGGGTTGGTATAAGCTCTGACAGCCATGGCCAGTGCAAAGACTACGCCTGGCGTCTTCACCAGCCAGTCCCTTTTTATTTCCCAATCATGATGCCGTGCCATCCATCCCTTCACAGCTTCAAAATATTCCTCTCCGGACTCTGTATAACCAAAAATTCCGTGCCGCAGTCTTTCTGCCAGCGCATCCACCACATAAGAAGAAGTCTCAAAATCCATATCTGCTACCCACAAGGGCAGTACATCTTCCGGCATACCCCATTGTTTTACAAAGTCATACTTAAGACACCCTGTTCCCCGTCTCTCCACCACTTTGTCAAAATTTAAATTTCTCTCTGCCATCTTATCTGGTTCCTTTCTGCCGCTTTCACTTACGTTTCACACCTATGCAAATCTATTCAGGCTTCCACTTCCGGCTAACGTGTAAAAAGCAAACAGCCTTGGACGATATCCGTCATCTTTCCTGTTCCAGAATGACCGCCGCTGCTTCTTTCTCTTCTCTTATCCGATAACAAATCTGGCTTTCCTTATCCTTCTCCTCAATAAACACTTCATACTCTCCATAGGAGTAGGAGTCCGTTATCCGCCATTTACCCTGTCCGGGCAGCGGCATCCTGACCACATCATCCTGCCTTGTAAAGATGTGAAACAGCGCATACGCCCTTCCGTTCTCAGATACCCTTACGATACCCTGCCAGCCTTTCAGATTACGATAACTGCCCGGCCTGGTGCCATAGAAGAAAGTGGTTCCTCGTTTTATAATATCGGCAATCTTTTGATAAAAGGCAATACCTGCATCAATGATTCCCCACTGCTTGTCATCTAACATCGTCACATCCCCGGAAATACACATCCTTCCGAGGAAAGTATTTGCCACAGAATAGGCAATCCGTTTCAGGGAATCTTCTTTACGGATTACCGCCCAGATCTGGCTCTGCCTGGGCAGGATGACTCTGTGCAGATTTGCTGCGATCACAGGAATCTCTTCACATTCATGGGCATCCGAAAAAGATGCCATACTCATTTTACTCATCAGAAGCGGCTCCAGACGGTGGCCGCCGGATGCACAGTTTTCTAAAACGATTCCCGGCACACTTCTCTTTACTTTTTCTATGAACGCAAGGGAAGCGCACATGTTCTGGCGAAGTCCCTCTCCCAACGACTCAGAGCCGTCACAGCCAATACCGATGGTATCGTTGTAATCTATTTTCATATACTCAAAACCGTACCTTAACAACGTACCGATCACCTTATCCGTCAGATACTCCTCCACCCAAGGGTCCCGCATATCAAAGAACCGTCTCATAGTAGTCGTCAGTACCCTGCCATCCCGTTTCAGAAGATGGGCCGTATTATGATACTGTTTGGCCGCTTCTCCCACATTCTCTATTTCAAACCATATCCCGGCCTTCATATTGGCATCTTTAATCGCCTGTACTGTCTTATCAAGTCCCTCCGGGAACAACTCCTTCGAGACATCATAGTCTCCCATCATGATATCCCAGGGAATCCCCTCTTTCTTATACCATCCGCAGTCTATGACAAAATAGGAAAATCCCCTGTCTTTTACCACATCCAGAATACTTCTGATATTCTCGTGGGACGGACATCCCCATGTAGTGCAGTACTCGTTAAAGACAATGGGCAGTCCCTGCTCACATTCCGGCCCCGCATCCACATAAGCTTCCAGTGCACTCGTCATTCTCTGGGCAATCCCGTCCACACCGCCGCCCCTTGCAACGGACAGAATAGCCATAGGACTCAGAAAAAACTCTCCGGGTTCTAAGTTTTTCATCCAATGCCCGAACTCCCTGTCTGCCAGACCGCCCGAAATGGACACCCCGTCATCCTTCCGATAGACTTCCATCTGCCAGGAGGCATTGTGCATAATCTGCGCACCCCAGAAGACATCGTTCCTGTTATCCTCTATCACAAGCCAGGGAAAATAATGATTGACCGGCATGGATCCCGCCTGACCAAACCGTTCTGACCGGACCGCGTGTCCCGCCCAGGAGGGTTCCAACTGCAATTCCTCCATGGTCCGGCTTTCCAGACGTCCTTCCATGCTCCATACGCTCCTGATCCGATGCACCATCAGACTGTCATGTGCATCGCCTGCCGTAAAAGGCGTAATGCCGCCCAGTGAAAAGCTGGATAACATTTCCAGGCTGACCGTCTCTGTCCCGTCATTCACAAATTCTGTATAACATTCCAGATACCTGCCGCCCTTATGCCACACCAGGCAGTGTCTTGCCCTGCAGCCATCGCTGCCCTTCATCCATGTATGCACCGCAATCTGCCGTTCATTCTCCTCCACGCACTGCTCATCGTATGCAAGCTGTGTCGTTGTCACGCTCTGCCGCATGGTATTGCCGCCTGCATACCCGCCGGAATAAACATCTCCTGCCTTTTTTACCTGAATCAGGGAGTCTGCCGCCTGCTTCTTCTGCTCCCAATCTAATATTTCCATCCCGGCCGGAATCAACAGCAGCTCTACATTCCTGCTTTCGCTGTCTAGCAGATAACGGCACTCCATATCCCCAAATGTGTATTTCTTTAACATCGTTACCATCCTGATAATGCTCCTCCTTTTCCGAATCCAAACCGTCAGCAGCCCTCAGCCCCGTCGTTGTGGCCTTAGCCCTATTTACTGTCCGCCTCAAGTCAGCCCTTCACTGCGCCCACGGTCATACCCTTAATAAAATATTTCTGAAGACTGATAAACAATATCGCAATCGGAAGCACCGATATGATGATGGCTGCCATGGCCGTGGTATAATCGCTGGTCTGTGCCGAGAAGAGCGATTGAATCGCCACGGTGAGCGTCTTTAACTGTTTCTTGCTCACATATAGACTGGCCAGCAGATAATCGTTCCAGATTTGAAAAGCCTGCATGATCACCAGCGTTGCCATTGCCGGCTTTAACAAAGGCATAACAATGGTAAAATACGTCCTGAAAACAGAACAGCCGTCAATCCGTGCCGCTTCTTCCAGTTCCAGCGGCACCGTGGACATAAAACTGTTCATCAGAAATACGCCAAAGGATACACCGGTTGCAATATACATAAAGATAATACCATATCTCGTATTTGTCAGATTTAAATTATATCCGATTATATAGATAGGTAAAAATAACGCTTGATATGGAATCAGGATGCCTACAATAAAATATATATAGCAAAACTTAAAAAACTTTGCCCTGCATCTTGCAATCGCCCACGCCGTAGAACCGCACAGCAGTGCCAGAATCAGGACGCTGACAGCTGTATATAGAAAAGTATTCGTAAAGGTAGTGGCAAGATCCAGCTTGGAGAACGCCTTCTCATAATTGGCAAACTGGAGGCTCTGCGGCAGTGCCAATGGACTGCTTAGATACAGTTCCTTCTTAGTCTTAAAAGAGTAATTAATGATGATTAAAATCGGTGCAATGAACAAAACTGCCACCAGGGTCATGACGATCTGTATCACCAGGGTACTCTTTGTATAAGGCTCTCGCGGAATCTCTTCTTTCATTTTATGTTTCGTCATTATGCCTGCACCTCCTTTTTCTTCAATCCTTTCACCTGAATCAATGCTACCAGCAGGAGCACGATCACCAGCGTCACCGACATGGCGGAACCATATCCGTACTGTCTGCCGTTGATCGCCGTTGCATATGTCTGATAAATAATGGACGTAGATGCCCTGCCGGGGCCTCCCTTCGTGGAAGATACCAGAAGATCATAGACTTTCAAAGATCCTGTGGTGATACCGACCACACAGATGGTGATGGCAGGTGCCAACATCGGAATGGTGATATTGCGGAAACGGCTGACCGCACCCGCCCCATCCACTTTGGCCGCCTCATACAGATCTGCCGGTATGGACTGCAAGCCTGCAAGATAAATCAGCATCCAATAGCCTATCCACTGCCAGTTGTTCGCTATCAAAAGTCCTGACAGCACGGTCTTGCCATCTCCAAACAACAGGAAATTGATATTGGTTCCCAAAATCTCATTGATCTCAGGAAGCACGTTGGAAAACATCTTCAGCCAGATAAATCCGACAATCAGCGAGCTGATCAAACATGGCACAAAAAAGGCCGTCCGATACAATTTCTGTGCTTTGATACCGCTGTCCAGCATGACAGCAAACAAAAGTGCCAGTACATTCTGAATAATTGTATTGCCTATCGTAAATTTAATCGTAAACCACCATGCTGACCGGAAATCCGCATCCTGAAACAAATCCATATAATTCTTCAGCCCCACGAAAGATTTCACAGTTGACATACCGTCCCAGTTCGTGAAAGAATATCTGACCGCCATCAGCATGGGAATGATCAGGCCAACCGTAAAAATCAAAAAGCCCGGTAAAACCATCACCAAGTACTGCCGCTCCATTTTCTTTTCCATCCCATTTTTCTTACTCTCTCTCATATAAGTGCCATACCCCTTTCCTAAATTCGCGCATCGTGCAGTCTATAATAGAATGAGGCTGTCACATGCCGTAACAGCCTCTATGTTCTTACTTACAAATTGCCTCGATAAACTTTAATTTGCGCTGCTTGCATCGACTCTGCCATCGGATGCCTTAAGAGCATCTTCAAATGTGGCATCACCCTGGAGCCATGCCGCAATGTCTTTTGCGTTTTCCTCCTGGAAGCCGCCCCATACAAGCTGGTTGTTGCCAAGTGTTACATCCACAATCATACCGTCCGCAGCATATTGATCGATATCAGCCTGGCTGGGATTTGCAAAGGTAGGTGTTACATCCTTTAACATAGCCGCTGTCTTTGTATAATCATAAATCTCCACTGCAAGGTCTTTGTCTCCTGTAAGCACATCCAGAACACAGTTGATTGCATCCTGATGCTCGCTGGAAGCACTTGTCATAATGGTAATGTTTGGCTCAAAGATCAACTTGGAATCACCTGTCTGGTTCGGGAACGGGAATATTCCAAAATTGAAATTTTCATCGATATCCAGGAAATTCTGGATAGACCAGGAACCCGATACCTTCATAGCCGCTTCCCCAAGAACCATTCTCGCATCACAATCGGTCTGCTCTGTGGAAAAGGTCTCCGGATAGGTATTATCAAAAATCAGCTTGTTATATTCATAAGCTGTCTGGAACTCCTTGCTGTCGCTGAAGGAAACTTCACCGGCCCTGAACTTATCTCCCCAAGTAGGATCATTGTTGAACACATCATTCATGGCAAACTGCATCGTCACATTTCCAATTGACCAGGTATCCACCATATGGCTTGCAAAGGGTATGATGCCTTTGGCATTACAGTCATCAATGATGGCCTGTAAATCATCCATCGTCTTGGGAATCTCCCATCCATTTTCTGCAAACATATCCTTGTTGTAATATACACCCTGATACAATGCATTGTATACCAGTCCGTATGTCTTGCCATCAATGGTCACATTGGCGCTGGCCGCATCCAGAACCCTGTCCAGATAAGTGCTGTCAATTTCTCCCAGAATCCCCTGCGGCGCATAAGTTGCCACATCCTGCGCCTTGCCGATCATGATATCAGGAAGCCCGGACTGCATATACTGCTGCATTTTCGGCTGGAAATCATTTCCCCAGTCCACACACTCCCATTCCAGCGTAATGTTGGGGTATTTCTCTGCCAGCGCCTCATCAATCATATCCTCAATACCGGCATCTGTGGTAGACTGTCCTGCTAACACGGTCAATGTCACTTCCTCATCAGATGCTTCTGCTGCCGGCTCCTTGTCCGCATCCTCAGCTGCCGCCGGAGCACTCTCTTCACTCTGCGCAGGAGCACTTTCCTGGGTGTCAGCCGGTGCCTGTGTCTCGCCCGAACTGCCGCAGCCGCTTAATACGCTTGCAATCATTGCTGTACTTAGAACTACACTTAATAATCTCTTTTTCATAGTTACCCTCCATACGGTATTTTTGGTTACAATCTGAGTGTACTATTTTACCGTCCTGAGGAAATAGGACAAAATTGAAAAAAGCAGTTGCATTATTTTGAAATAATGCTGCTGCTTTCTTCCCGATTCTCATCTGCACTTTTCAGAACATCCTCCAAACCCGCCTCTCCTCTGAGCCACTTCTCCGTCTCATCTGCAAGCTGGCTTTGAAAATCCCATCTCAGCTGACTGTTGCCAATAAAGGCATCAACAATTTTTCCCTCTTCTGCATAACTCGCTATATCCCGCTCCACACCGTCCTCATAGAACATGTCCAAACCCGAAACCACCGGGTAAGTCTGCGTAAATCCCAGGATTTCTCTCATGACCTTCTTATTTTGTATCAGTTCTCCAAAAAGTTCATTGATGATCTTCTGATGCTCCGAAGTCCGGCTGACCATAAATGTCATATTGGTTTCTTTAATCAATCCGGCATCTCCGTTATGATTCGGATACGGAAATATTCCATAGTGCACAGATGTATCATATTCTCCAATATTCTGTAGCGACCAGGATCCGGCCAGATACATGGCCGCCTCTCCTTCCGCAAATCTTCTGTCGCTCTCATACTGTTCAATCGTGAGCGCATCTGCCCATGAATGCTCCAATATATATTGGTTCTGCTGGATGCAGTGAATCACCTCCGGGTTATTTTGAAAGCTGACTTCCCCTCTGCCAAACCGTGCACCCCAGTCCGGCTGCTGCCTGAAAACATCGTTGATCATAAACTGCATTGTCATATTGGCAACCTTCCAGTTTTCCTGAAAGTGTGCCGCAAAAGGCGTCACTCCATTGGCCTCAAAAACCTCCACCACTTCTTCCAATTCCTTCATCGTCTTAGGAACTTCCAAATGATATTGTTCAAAAATCCCTCTGTTGTAAATCACACCCTGATACCAGGCATTGTAAGGAAGCCCATACACACTGCCATCTATGGTAACAAAATCAAGCACTTCCTCATCTATGCTCTCTATTCCCTGCACCTGCAGCGGTGCCAGGTTTCCACTCTCTGCATAAGTACAGACATCCTGTACCTTTCCTATAATGATATCCGGTGCATCACCTGCTGCCAGCCGTCCGCGCATTTGCGGCGAGAAATTCTCACCCCAGTCTACACATTCCCACTCCAGCTTGATCTCCGGAAACTTTTCGGCTGCCATCTCATCAATCATATCTTCCACACCGGCATCCGAGGTTGACTGCCCGGCCAACACCGTAATCACTGTCCTCGTATCCCCATACAGATAAGATTCTTCTGTAATACTTTTTTCGAATACGGCCTGTCCGCAGACAAAAACTGCCAACACCGTTGCACAGACAATCAGCAATCCTAAACTGCTCTTCTTACTTTTCATACGCCCTGCTTTCTGTCACGGAATTTCTATAATCACGGGGACTTATCCCCGTCATTTTTCGAAATACCCGATTAAAATATGTATAATCATCATACCCGACCATAAATGCCACTTCTGCCAGATTGATCGTTGCGTCCTGCATGTATTCCTTCGCCTTGCAGACTCTTTTCTCTGCAATATAAAGCATGAGATTTTTGCCTGTCTCCTGTCTGAATATTCTGGAATAATAGGAACTCTCCACGCCAAAGCGCTCCGACAAAGATGCCAGAGACAACTCTTCAAAAAAATTAGCGTCAATATACGCCACCGATTCCCTGACCATCTCTCTGATACTGCCGCCAGCCTCCTCTCCAGGCATATTCACAATGGACTGTATCACTTCCTCCAACACGCCGCACAGTTTCTCCACATCCAGACTCTCTATGGTCTTATCTGCCATTTCCATCATATTTTCCAAATCTATGATGTCTTTGGTCACATTCTGTCTGGTCTGATAGTCCATGAAAAGATTGCAGACCCTCCTCACCATCTGTTTTACCCTGATATATTCCCATTCCTCTTTCTCGCTATGCCGAATACCCAGCGTCTCAAAAACCGTCTGCCGGATACCTGCCGCATTTCCGGTCTTTAACAGACTCTTTAACTTATTCTCCATTTCCTCGGAAATAACCTCTTCCAGTTTCCTGTGAACACTCTCATCCTGCTTCCTGCTAAAAAGAATGGCGCTCTCCTTTTTGTACTTTCTCGTCATCAGCATGGAGATGCACTGGGTATAGGCAGAATGTATACTCTCCATAGAATAGGAATGTTCACTGACTATGATACTGACCGGACTGTCTGTCATTTCCCGAAATATCCCGAGAATCTTGACCGCCATCTTCTTTTGTTCCTCATTTTCGGATTCTGTGATGATGACAAACTCATTGGATCTGTAAAGATAATTAAAGATCAAGAGGTTGTCCATGTCCATCACATCCCGGATTTTTTTCTTCAGCGTATAGGACAGATAATTTCTGTCATACTGATATTCCTTCATCATCGCTTTCATGTCATGAATCTTAATCAGCATAAGACTGCACCCGGCAAAATCCATATTGCCGTTCATGGTAATTGAGGGCACAAAGGCTGGCTCCTCTCTCTCTAAAAGAATACTCAATTCACTGTCCTGTATCAGAGACGCCGCCTTTAAAATCAGATTCTTATTCTCTTTTTGCCTGCTGATGATCTCTAATGCCTTTGACAGAGCATTTACCAGATCGATCTTTGTTACCGGCTTTAACAGATAATTAATGGCTCCTGCCACAAGAGTTCTTTTCACATACTCAAAATCATCATAACCGCTGATGACAAAGATGACCACATCCTCATACTTTTCCTTCACCTGCTCCACCAGTTCCACGCCATTGACAAAAGGCATGTTAATGTCCGTTATCAGGATATCAGGGCTGTCTGACTCCATCCTGGCAAGCACTTCCTCTCCATCCTGTGCCGGTTCCAGAAATTCCATATGGTATTCTTGCCAGTTGAGCATATTGCGGATTTTTTCCCTTGTCCAGTATTCATCATCCGCAACTAACACTTTATAGCTTATTTCAGCCATGTTTCTGCCTCCTCCATCCTGACACAGGGTATTCTCAGGATAACGCTCGTACCACTCGCTCCATCACTTTCGACTGTCAGCCCATACTCTTCCCCATAGAGCATCTTCATTCTCGCATTGATATTGACAAGACCAATGGATGTGCCGCTTTCCACCTGCTCTTGTCTGTTTTCCCGAAGCCGCCTGTTGATTTCCTCTGCCGCCATCCCCACACCATTATCCGTCACCGTAATATTGAGAATCTGATTCTCACCAAACACTTTGACATGGATGCTCTTTTCCCCTCGTTTGTTCTTTAATCCATGATTGATGGCATTCTCTACCAACGGCTGAATCGAAATCCTGGGAATGGAATTTTGCAGCATATCATCCGCAATGTCAAAATAATATTTGATATCCTCCCGCATTCTGACATTCATCACATAAATATAATTCTTAAGATGCACGATCTCCTTTGCCACTGTAGAATAAGGATGACGCATATCCAGACTATACCGGAAAATATTGGAAAGCGACTGACACAAATTACTGACGATCACGCAATTCTGGATACTGGCAATGCTGCTCATCGTATCCAGCGTATTATACAGAAAATGTGGATTAATCTGCGCTTGCAGAGCCTTATATTCCGCCTTATTCAACAAAAGCTTCGTTTCATACTCATGACCAATGAGGCGCTCAATCTCATCCAGCATTTCGTTGAACTCCCTGCCCAGCCTTCCGATCTCATTATCTTTAAGATAATCTACCCGCTTCTTGGTATCTCCTTCCCGAATCTGTGTGATCGTTCCCGTCAATTCTTCCAGCGGCTTCGTCAGTGTGCTCGACACAAAGATTGTCACGACTGACAAAATGATACACATCATAGTACCGATCAAAATAATATTCTGCAGCAGTGCTTTCTGATTCTGTTCCAGAATATCCTGCGGCATGATGGAATACGCTCCGATGTTATATTTCTCCTGAGGCACCTGGAACAAAACACGATTCCCTGCTGATGCATCCGCAATCTGCTCTGTATTGTTCTCCCTGATACGTTTACTTACTTCCTCGTAATATTCCTGATTGCTCTCTTCCAGATTCCCGGTCTCCACAATCACCCGGTCTCCCGACGGCTGAAGCCACATATATCCCTCCCGGTGGGTGCTGTACTTATCCATAATCTTCGTCAGTACATTACTGTCGATATCACATACCACATAACCGATTTTATCACTGGTGTTTACATTGTCATATATTTTCAGGACAAATCTCACAAGATTGGTTTCCCGATAAGGATTATAGTAACTGGATACGAACATATTTTTCTGATCCGATGCCACGTATTCCTTTACTTTATCCGCATTAGTCATATCACTGTCTTCATAAATGTTTTTCGGATAATTATGTTTTGGTGTGACGGCACGCCTGTATGTACTGACAATCTGATGGTCTATATTGTAAATATAAAAAGCTACCACACCATCCGAAGTCTCAAATTCTTCCACCGCTTTGCGGTAAGCCAGCCTGTAATTATTCTTTCGCAGTGTTTCAATGTCCCCATCGCTTTTTAACTCCTGCATAAATTCCTTCTCATTGTAAATATCTATCAGGCTGCTCTCAATATTTTTTACAAACGTATAAATCTCATTCTGCATATTCTGGAGCAGATTATAGTTTTCTGCCTTTGACTGGTTATAAATCATTGTCCCGGAGACTCTCTGAAACAACAGCGTCTGCAATATCAGCGCACCCAATGTACTCCCCAGACACAGCAGCAGTATCTTTCTTCTCATTTTCATGGGCCATATACCCCTTTCCCGTAAACGCGATCCATATATTTTCAGCCTCCATGGAATAAAAACCAAAGAAACTGTCATCCAAGGCGGCATCAGCAAGGATTACGAAATAATTCTTGAGACGCTAGATGCTGACATTGCGTCCAGTATAACACAGCATCTGAGTACCTGACAATTATAAGATGCTGTACTTCAAAATGGGGAAATAATATGTTAAAATGAAGGTTAAGATTTCGTAATATACTAAGAATCTCGAGAGGAGAATTGACCATGAAAAGTATAGACCAGACCAATTTCTTAGGCGGAGAAGGCACGGTACACTTCGACCATATTCTGGAAGCAGAGGAAATGCACGGCATGAACCGTGTCTATGCCAAAATAACCCTTCAAAAGGGGTGTTCCGTTGGATATCATGTACATGACGGAGATGGGGAGGACTATTATGTTCTCAAGGGAACTGCCACCATTGATGACAATCATGAAAGAACAGTGACCCTCAAAGAAGGCGAGCACCTTTTCACGCCCTCCGGCAGAGGACATAACCTTGCGAATCTGCATGAGGAGGAATTGCAGATTATGGCATTGATTATTTACGATCATGAAAAGAACTTATAATATGAAAGAGGGTGCCCCTCCGTCATTTCATGACTTTGGGAACACCCTTTTCTTGTAAGCTTCCTGCATCTTAGATTCCATTTCCTTCAAACTTCGGAACTCCTGCCAGACCTTTGGCCAGTTCTTCATCCGTAGGGATATAATCCGTCATCTCCCCGTTATTATAACGCTCATAGGCTACCATATCGAAATAGCCTGTTCCCGTCAGACCAAAGAGAATGGTCTTTTCCTCGCCTGTCTCCTTGCACTTGAGGGCCTCATCCATGGCCACACGGATTGCATGGGAACTCTCAGGCGCCGGCAGGATGCCTTCCACTCTTGCAAACTCCTCTGCCGCTGCAAATACCGAAGTCTGTTCCACACTGGTGGCTTCCATATAACCGTCATGATACAGCTGGGAAAGTACAGAACTCATGCCATGATAACGCAGGCCGCCTGCATGGTTCGCCGCAGGGATAAAGCCGCTGCCCAGCGTATACATCTTCGCCAGTGGACAAACCTTACCTGTATCACAGAAATCATAGACATATTTGCCTCTTGTAAGACTCGGACAGGATGCCGGTTCCACCGCAATGAAACGGTAATCAGCCTCCCCGCGCAGTTTTTCTCCCATAAAGGGTGAAATCAGACCGCCCAGATTGGAACCGCCGCCGGCACAACCGATGATGATGTCCGGCTTCACACCATACTTATCCATGGCTGCCTTGGCTTCCAAACCAATCACAGACTGGTGCAGGAGTACCTGGTTGAGAACAGAACCCAGTACATAACGATATCCTTCCTGTGATACCGCGGCCTCCACTGCCTCTGAGATCGCGCAGCCAAGACTTCCTGTGGTGCCCGGAAACTCCTCCAGAATCCTGCGTCCCACCTGGGTGGTATCCGAAGGTGAGGGTGTCACATGGGCGCCATAGGTCCGCATCACTTCCCGGCGGAATGGTTTCTGCTCATAAGAACATTTCACCATATACACCTGACAATCAAGGTCAAGATACGCACAGGCCATGGAAAGCGCTGTTCCCCACTGACCCGCTCCCGTTTCCGTGGTCACGCCCTTCAAGCCCTGCTTCTTTGCATAATAAGCCTGTGCAATGGCAGAATTGAGTTTATGGCTGCCGCTGGTATTATTGCCCTCGAACTTATAATAAATCTTTGCCGGCGTCTGCAGTTTCTCTTCCAGACAATATGCCCGTACCAGCGGGGAAGGACGGTACATTTTGTAGAAACTCCTGATTTCTTCCGGTATCTCAATATATGCCGTGCTGTCATCCAGTTCCTGTCTGCTGAGTTCCTCACAGAAGATACCCTTTAACTCATCATAGGTGATGGGCTGTAAGGTTCCCGGATTTAACAGAGGAGCCGGCTTATTCTTCATATCAGCCCGCACATTATACCAACTTTTGGGCATCTCATTCTCTTCCAGATAGATCTTGTAGGGGATTTTGGTTGTTTCGCTCATCATGGCCTCCATTCTGCGCCCTTAGCGCCTTCCACATGCTCTTTGTCCATGTGGACTCTACTGTTATTATGTTATCACAGTCTGGATTGGAATATGTTTTTCCAAATTTTGGCACAAAAAAACCTGTCCCAATCCAAATGCTGGGACAGGAGTCATTCTCCTGCGGTGCCACCCGGCTTGATACTTCACGTATCCGCTCATTGCATACTGTCATATGCCTGATTTGGTAACGAAGTGTCCTCTCCGTCTCGTCTACTCTCTTCGACTCGCCCTCCGAAGCCCATTCCTCCAAGCTGTCCATACCGTCTTCCACCTGCGACGGCTCTCTGTAATGAACGGATTCTTATGAATCACCTAGAGTACTCACTCTTCTTCAACGGTTTCTGTTTTCCTTTATAGCATAGTATGCAGAAATTGTCAAGACGTTTCCCCGATATCACAGGTTAAACTTATAAACTGTTATGCACCGCAACACCATTGAGGTGCCATCTGTA